>JBKJLH010000053.1:0-21677 GCA_046597035.1 Lacisediminihabitans sp. | reverse complement strand
CGCGCACGTGCGGTTACCGCGGGCAGAACTGGACCGTCATTTCACCGGGCATACCGGATCGATCACGGTCCTCGTTCCCAGCTACGCAGAAGAGCCGCAGGTTGTGCGCCAAACACTGTGGTCCGCCGCCCTGCAGGAGTACCCGTCGGTGCGAGTGGTGCTGCTGCTCGATGACCCACCCGAGCCTTCCGACCCCACAATCGCAGCGCGGCTCGATGCCACTCGCGTGCTTGCGGACTCGATCAATCTCGCGCTCTCCGAGCCAGCCCGACGGTTTGCGGATGCCGAGCGGGACTTCGCACCGTCGAATCCCTCGAGCTGGGTCGACATCCAATCGGTACGCACGCTCTCGGATCACTACGAATGGGCAGCAGCCTGGCTCGACCGGATGGGTGCGGGGGAAGAATATGCCGATCACGTGGACAGGTTCTTCGTCGAAGAGGTGCTCGGTGGTCTCGCCGGTGAGCTCCGCATGGTATCCAACGCCCTCGATGCCGCAGCCGACGACAACGAGGCTCCACCGCGTGAACGCCTTGCTGAGCTCTATCGACGACTGGTCTGGACCTTCACGGCCGAGTTGAGCACTTTTGAGCGCAAACTCTACGCATCGCTGTCCCACGAAGCCAACAAGGCAATGAACCTCAACGCGTACATCGGACTCATGGGCGGCGATTACCGCCGGGATGAGACGCCAAATGGCACGGTCCTTCGCCGGGTCGAAGACTCGCAATTCGCCGACCTGTCTGTGCCGGACTCCGAATACCTGCTCACGCTCGATGCGGACTCATTGCTTTTGAGGGACTACTGCCTGCGGCTCGTGCACCTCCTCGAGCAGCCTGACAATGCGCGAGTCGCCGTCACCCAGACCCCGTACTCGTCGTTCCGCGGCGCGGGGATGCGTATCGAACGACTGGCCGGCGCGACCACAGACCTGCAACACATCCTGCACCAGGGCATGTCCCATTTCGGGGCGACCTTCTGGGTGGGGGCGAACGCCGTGATCCGCAAGGCGGCGCTCGAGGACATCGTGGAGGTGGAGCAGGTCGGTGGGTTCGAGGTCAAGCGATATGTGCAAGACCGCACGGTGATCGAAGACACCGAGTCGAGTATCGACCTCGGCACCCACGGGTGGACACTCACGAATTATCCCGAGCGCCTCAGCTACAGCGCGACCCCGCCCGACTTCGGGTCACTCATTGTGCAGCGACGCCGCTGGGCGAACGGTGGTCTCCTCATCCTGCCCAAGCTGTGGCGCCAGTTGGCCGAGCGTAAGCGCCATGGCCAGCGAATCTCGGGAGTCGAGCTGATGCTGCGGGTGAACTACATGTCATCGATCGCCTGGGCGAGCTTCGGCCTGCTGTTCCTGCTCGCCTACCCGTATGATTCACGCCTGCTCAGCCCGCTCGTGCTCTGCGCTGCACTGCCGTATTTTCTCGCGATGGCGAGCGATCTCCGCTCCACCGGATATCAGGCGACCGATGTGTTGCGAATCTACGGATTCAACCTGATTCTGCTTCCGGTGAATCTCGCCGGTGTGCTGAAGTCACTCCAGCAGGCGGTCACCGGTAAGAAGATTCCGTTCGCCCGCACTCCGAAGGTGAAGGACCGCACCGCAGCGCCCGTCCTGTACGTGATCGCTCCCTACCTGATCGTTGCCTTCTCGCTGATCACGCTGTGGCGAGACGTCGTCGAGCACAACTGGGGCAACGCGGCGTTCGCGGCTGTCAACGCGGTGCTTGCCACCTGGGCGATCCTCGCTTACATCGGGATTCTCAACTCCATCGTGGACGTGTGGCTCGGCGCTACCCAGTGGTTGTTCGTCGACCGGCCGGTGCGTGAAGCGAATCGTGAACCGGCGGAGACTGCGACAGCCCTGGACTGGCGCGCGGTGCTGTATCACGGGCACTCGGGTAGTTCACTCCCGCCGGTGTCCACCGATGTCTCGTCGCAGGCGCCGAGGTCTCCCGCCGGGCAGGTCTCGGCATGAGCGCCCTTCTCGACACCACGAAGCGCTCGCGTCGACGACTTTCCCTTCCCAGACTCGTCGTTGCGACCGTCACGACCGCGGCCCTGGCTGCGGGCGGTTTTGTTGGGGTGCAGCAGCTCACGGCCGCTGCCGAAATAACTTCCCAGACCTGGTTCGCAGGGTACGCGGATGTCACGGCAACGCCATCCTTCGCGTTTGAGTCACCCGCCTCCAAGGCGGGTAAGAACGTTGTCCTCTCGTTCGTAGTCTCGACTCCGGGCGACGTGTGCACACCGAGTTGGGGTGCGGCCTATTCTCTCGATGAGGCTGCGAACTCGCTCGATCTCGATCGCCGCATCGCTCGACTTCAGCAGCAGGGTGGGGAGATCGCGGTGTCATTCGGCGGCCAGGCCAATGACGAGCTCGCCACTAACTGTACGAGTGTGACCCAACTCGCGGCAGCCTACGCGTCGGTAGTCGATCGGTACCGGGTCTCCACGATCGATGTTGACGTCGAGGGGGCAAATCTCACGAATCGCGCAGCAAATGAGCGACGCGCCGCAGCGCTCGCCATGCTCCAGACGGAGCGACGGGCAGCGGGCAAACAACTGGCGATCTGGCTTACTCTGCCGGTGGCACCGACCGGGCTTGACCAGAGCGGCCAGAACGCCGTCCGGGACACTCTCGCGAAGAAAGTGGACCTCGCAGGTGTCAATGCGATGACGATGGACTACGGATCCAGCCTGAAGCCGGGCACGAGCGAACTTGAGGGCTCTACCCAGGCGCTCACGTCCACCCAGCGTCAGCTTGGCGTGCTCTACCAGCAGGCGGGCATCCGACTCTCGGACAAGACACTGTGGAGCAAGATCGGCGCGACTCCGATGATCGGACAGAACGATGTGCAAGCCGAGGTATTCCCGCTGACGTCGGCGACCGGCCTCAATGAGTTCGCCCGGGCGCACAGCATCGGTCGAGTATCGATGTGGTCGCTCAACCGGGACAGGACCTGCGGATCCAACTATGTGGCTCTCAAGATCGCTTCCGATTCGTGCAGTGGTCTCATACAGGGCAAAGTCTCGTTCGCGGATCTTCTGAGCGCCTCGATCAAAGGAAGCCCGAAGTTCTCGGCAGCTGTTGTGACCACCTCTGAGCCGGTCAACGCTATCCAGGGGAAGGATGAGCCCGCGACGAGCCCCTATGCGATCTGGCAGGACAGCAATTCCTACCTCGAAGGCACGAAAATCGTATGGCACCACACTGTTTACCAGGCGAAGTGGTGGACCCGTGGAAACCTGCCCGACAACCCGGTCCTCAACGAGTGGGAGACCCCGTGGCTGCTCGTCGGGCCGGTGCTCCCGGGAGAGAAGCCGATCGTTGTGCCGACGCTTCCGGCGGGTACCTACCCGAACTGGACGGGAGCGAACCAATTCGACAAGGGAGCGCGAGTGCTGTTCGACGGTGTGCCATTCGAGGCGAAATGGTGGAATCAGGCGGAGAGTCCCGAGGCAGCATCTGCCAATCCCGACAGTTCGCCGTGGGTGCCACTGACGCTGAGCCAGATCAAGAAGGTCGCCGCGGCTGCAGGAGGCACCGCGAAACAGTAGCGGCCAGGCAGGGCGGGACGGGGGCTCACGGGCTGTGCCGAAACGGTCCGTCGCAGCGGCTACCAGGCGGTGGGCGCGTAGTCCTTGAGGAAAACGCTGTGGAGGTCCTCGCCGGACTCACCGCGCACAATGGGGTCGTAGACCCGCGCCGCACCGTCGACGAGGTCGAGGGGGGCGTGGAATCCCTCCTCGGCGAGACGGATCTTGGTGAAATGTGGGCGCTCGCCGGTGATCCAGCCCGTGTCGACGCTGGTCATCAGAATTCCGTCGGTCTCCAGCATCTTCGCATCATCACTCCCGAAACCGTTCTGGTGCCGGACGGCCTTGTCGAACGAGAGCCGGCCGCCGATGATGGAGGACCAGGTGGTGCAAGCACTCGTGGCCGAGCGCTGGACTCAATTCATCCCATCACGCCGCGATGCCGAACGGTGCCTATCCCGGGGTGGACAGCACCGAGGTATTCGAGTTCCTCGAGTACACGCTCCGGAGGTTAGTCGGCCCGTTTCGACGGTCGGCCCCAAGTCTGTGGATTCCATCATTCAGGAAGGTGTGGGGCGGGTGGGGCTAGACGGTCCAAAGTGACCTCAGGTGATGACATCCGTCCCTCCATTCCCACATGTTCCTGAATTCTGCGTCCCTGTATTTTCGGGTTGTGAGGGCGGCGGACTACCAGGCCGCGGGGGCGTAGTCCTTGAGGAAGACGCCATAGAGGTCATCCCCGCCCTCACCACGCACGATGGGGTCGTAGACCCGCGCCGCGCCGTCGACGAGGTCGAGGGGGGCGTGGAATCCCTCCTCGGCGAGACGGATCTTGGTGAAATGTGGGCGCTCGTCGGTGATCCAGCCCGTGTCGACGCTGGTCATCAGAATTCCGTCGGTCTCGAGCATCTCCTTCGCGCTCGTGCGGGTGAGCATGTTGAGTGAGGCCTTGGCCATGTTGGTGTGTGGATGCCCCGGGCCTTTGTAACCGCGCCCGAACTGCCCCTCCATCGCGGACACGTTGACGATGTATTTGCGGTGGGCTGCGGACGCTACCATCGCCGGTCTCAACCGGGAGACCAGCAGGAACGGAGCCGTCACATTCGCGAGCTGCACCTCCAGCATCTCGAGTGGATCGACCTCCTGCACGAACTGGGTCCAGCTGTTCTGGTCGTGCTCGTCGGGCACCAGTCCGCCCGCGTCGATCGCCGTCCCCGCGGCTAGACGGGCGAGGGACGAGGATCCGGCAGCGAGCGCGAGCTCAGTGAGCTCCGCCGCACTGAGACCGCCGGCATTGGCGAGGATCGGGTGTGCGCCTACTGAGGCGGCCAGCGCTTGGGGGTGGGCGTCGTTGGTGTGGCCGAAGGTGAGCAGCTCGGGAAGCGGGCCGTCCGGCAGCGGCGCGCTCTCGGCATCCGCCAGCGGAGCGTAGGAGCCGGGGGAGCGCCGTACCGTCTGTGCCGCGTTGTTGATCAGGATGTCGAGGGGCCCGGCCGCGATCATCGCATCAGTCAGTCCGATCACTTGGGCCGGGTCGCGCAGGTCGATTCCGACCACTCGAAGGCGATGAAGCCATTCGCTCGCATCCGGAAGAGAGGCGAATCGGCGCACGGCGTCGCGAGGAAATCGTGTGGTGATCGTGGTGTGTGCGCCATCCCGAAGCAGACGCAGGGCGATATACATGCCGATCTTCGCGCGACCGCCGGTGAGGAGGGCGGTCTTGCCAGTGAGATCGGTGCGAGCGTCGCGCTTAGCGTGATTGAGCGCGGCACAGTCCGGGCAGAGCTGGTGATAGAAGGCATCGACCTGTGTGTAGTGCTGTTTGCAGATGTAACAGGGGCGGGACTTCAGAAGGGTGCCCGCTGTGGGTGATGCCACTGTGACGGCAAGGGGGATGCCGCGGGTTTCGTCGTCGATCCGATCGGGAGCGCCGGTAGCCGTGTTTGCCACGACGGCGCGGTCCGCCTCGGCGATGACGGCACGTTTCTCGAGACGACGGTTGCGCTTGACGGACTTGAACATGCGGGCGGTGGCCTGGCGAACCGCGACGAAGTCGGGATGCTCCTCGTCGATTTCGTCCATCGCGGCGAGCACCCTCAGGGTCACCTCGAGTTCCATCGGGTCGATGGTGGAGGTCTCGGATACGACGGAAGGCACACCAGAGTGTAAGCGAACCTCTTCGCGAGGGAAATCCCGGAGCCAGATCCTCACCGGCGAATCTAGAGCCTGCTCACCAGTCGGGAGGTCACGGCCGCCTCTTGGTGGTCCAGCCGCTCGATCAGGGTATCGACGGCATCCGGATCCAGGATTCCTCGGTCGCGCTGCACAAGTACTGCGTCGCGCTGTGCCTGGAGGAGCGTCTGCAGCAGGGTGTCGAACACGACGGCGTCTGCCTGATCCGGCGCTTCCGGCTGCGCCGCGGCTTCGGCACGCTGCTGGGCAATCGTGCGAAGATGCCCGAGCATTTCGGGGGTGAGGCCCGGGGGAGGACTGTCCGTGAAGTCCGTCATCACCTGTGCGGCTGCGGCGCGCACGACTTCCAACACCCGCGCGTCATTATCCCGTCGCTTCTCGTCGTCACTGGGCAACCCGAGTCGGCGGATAAGGGCCGGCAGCGTCGCTCCCTGGATGAGCAGGGTGCCGACCGCAACAGTGAAGGCGACGGCTTGGATGAGGGCACGACCGGGGAAAGCTTCGCCGGTGCTCGTGCTGAGCGGGACTGCCGCGGCCGCCGCGATCGTGACGACGCCCCGCATCCCCGCCCAGGAGACGACGGCGGCTTCGGGAAGGGTCATCGGCGCGGAGTTCTGCAGTGGGGGCCGGCCCCGATTACGCCGGATCGCTGCCCGGCGTTCGAGTCGCCGCCGAAAGTTCTCGCTGCCAGCGCGCCGTTTCTCGACCACTCGTGTGTACAGCACGCCCTGGGCGTACAGCGCGAGGACGAACACGGGTCGCACCAGCATCACGAGAAGCAGGATGCCGCAGCCCAGGGCGAAGACGCGGGCGACCGGGAGGTCAGCCGCGACGACATCCCCCACCACGAATCGCAACTGCAGTCCCATATAGGCGAAGACGAATGCCTCGAGGAGCACGTCGAACGACGACCAGACCTGCTTCTCTTGCAGTCTGGTCTGGTACCCGACCCGGTGTTTTGCCGCACCAACCGCGAAGGCGGCGAAAACGACAGCAAGCACACCGGATGCCTCGAGCTGCTCCGCGATGAAGTACGCGGCGAAGGGCAACATGATTCCGAGTACCGTCTCGAGTCCGGCGTCTTTGAGATGGCGGCGAAGGAGGTTTGCAAACACTCCCAGCACCACACCGAGGAGTGCACCGACGATCGCTGCATAGGCAAAGAGCAGCACCGGATTGGCGAACAGGGAATGCGTGCCCGCGATCGCGGAGACCGCGATGGTGAAAAGTGTGAGGGCAGCAGCATCATTCACGAGACTCTCGCCGGTGAGGAGATCCATCACCCGGCGCGGCAGGCCGAGCTTATTGCCGATCGCAGCCGCAGTGACGGCATCCGGGGGAGCAACGACCGCGCCGAGCAGGATCGCAGTACCGAGCGCGAGACCCGGCACGATCGCGGAGGCGACAAAGCCCACGGCGACCGCCGTGATGATCACGAGGCTCACCCCGAGGCCGAGAATCGGTCGAAGGTTTCGCACGAATCTGGATACCGAGAAGTTGAGCGCCGCGGAATAAAGCAATGGGGGCAACACGACGCCGAGGATGAGTTCGCTCGATACCTCAAGGCGGGGAACACCGGGGATGAAGGAGGCTCCAAATCCCACGACCACGATGATCAGCGCGGGCTGAAGCCCCTTCCGATGGGCGAGGGCGCTGACCCCAATCGCCCCGAGAAGCACAAGGAAGAGCAGCACGACGTTCATAGCTCCACGGTAGTGCGCGGCGGCTCACCGATCCGCGACATCGGCTTCACTGAGGGCGTGGATGTGGCACGGTTGACCCATGCCCCAGAAGATCCTGCTCGATTGCGATCCGGGCCTCGATGACGCGCTCGCCCTGCTGCTCGCGCACGGGGATCCGAACATCGAACTGGTCGGTGTCACGACCGTCGGCGGCAACGTGGGGCTCCCGCGCACAACCCGCAACGCTCTTGCCCTTCGCGAGTACCTGCATTTCGAGTCAGTGCCGGTAGCCGCCGGTGCGGGGAAACCGCTCAGCGGGAAAACTCGCGATGCCAGTCACGTGCACGGCGAATCGGGACTCGGCTCCGCCGTTCTTCCGGAGCCGATCCTTGCCGTTGACGGGCGACACGCCGTCGACTTTCTCATCGAAACGGTGCGCGCGACCCCGGGCGCTATCCATCTGGTCGCGACGGGTCCACTTACCAATATCGCCCTTGCCCTGCAGAAAGAGCCGGCTATCGCCCGCTGGGTTGCCTCCTTCACCATCATGGGCGGATCATTCACCCGCGGCAACGCGACTCCCGCCGCAGAATTCAACATCTTCGCCGATCCGGAGGCCGCCCGGATCGTATTCGATGCCGACTGGCAGGTCGTGATGGTCGGTCTCGACCTCACGCTGCAGGCGCAGGCGAACGGCTCGGTGGTCGAACGCCTCGGTCGGCTGGGCACGCTCGCCCGCGAGCTCATCCTGCCCCTTGCCACCTTCTGGGTCGACGCGAACAATTCAGACTGGGACGGCCAAGCCGTTCATGACGTCTGTGCCGTCGCCCACGTGGTTCGCCCCGATCTTTTCGCCTCACGACCGGCGCGCGTGCAGGTGGAAACGAAAGGAGAGTTCACCGGCGGCATGACAGTGGTCGACTTCGATTCGCCGTCACCGAACGCAATCGTGCCGGTGACCCTGGATGTCCCAGGCTTCTGGACCTACGTCGAGCAGGTCTATTCGATCGTCGCCGGGCAGCATGCCTGATCTGCTCCTCGATCGGCTGGCTCCGATCCGGGCTGCCGACTTCTACGATCCGGATGCCGTCTACGAGCAATTTAGCGAATGGACCGCCGCTCGCGGCTTGACTCTCTATCCCGCCCAGGATGAGGCCCTCATCGAGATCGTCTCCGGCGCTAATCTCATCCTCAGCACTCCGACCGGTACCGGCAAGTCGCTCGTGGCCATCGCCGCGCACTTCGCGGCGCTCGCCCAGGGGCAGCGCACCTTCTACACCGCTCCCATCAAGGCCCTTGTTTCGGAGAAGTTCTTCGCCCTCGTCGACATTTTCGGCGCCGAGAACGTGGGAATGATCACCGGGGATTCGAGCGTCAACGCCGAGGCTCCGATCATCTGCTGCACCGCCGAGATCCTGGCCAATCTCGCCCTGCGCCACGGTACCGATGCCCCGGTCGACCAGGTTGTGATGGACGAGTTCCACTTCTACTCCGACCCCGAGCGTGGGTGGGCCTGGCAGGTGCCGCTGCTCACGTTGCCGGCGGTGCAGTTCATCCTGATGTCGGCGACCCTCGGAGACGTCGAGTGGCTCGCGGCGGACCTCTCGAAGCGCAACAGTCGCGAGACCGCTGTGGTTACCGGCGTCGACCGCCCGGTGCCCCTTCACTACTCCTACGCGACGACCCCGGTTCACGAGACCATCGAGGATCTGCTCGGTACCGGGCAGGCACCGATCTATATCGTGCACTTCTCCCAGCTCGCCGCGCTCGAACGTGCTCAGGCGCTCACCAGCGTCAAGATCGCGTCCCGTGAGCAACGGGATGAAATCGCGGATGCCATCGGTGATTTCCGTTTCACCACCAACTTCGGACGCACGCTCAGCCGCCTCATCCGCTCCGGTATCGGGGTGCATCATGCCGGGATGCTGCCAAAATACCGGCGGCTCGTGGAGCAGCTCGCCCAGCAGGGCTTGCTCAAGGTGATCTGCGGCACGGACACCCTCGGCGTTGGCATCAACGTGCCGATCCGCACCGTGCTGCTCACGGCGCTCACCAAGTTCGACGGTACAAAGATGCGCCAACTCAGCGCTCGGGAGTTCCATCAGATTTCCGGTCGCGCCGGCCGGGCGGGCTTCGACACCGCCGGAACAGTGATTGTGCAGGCACCGGATCACGAGACCGAGAACGCGAGGCTGCTTGCCAAGGCCGGGGATGACCCGAAGAAGATCAAGAAGATCGTGCGTAAGCGTGCTCCGGACGGATTCGTGTCCTGGGGGGAGCCAAGCTTCGCCCGGCTCGTCGCCGCAGAGCCAGAGACCCTCACATCGAGCATGCAGGTGAGCCACGCGATGGTGCTCAACGTGATCGGCCGCGGCGGAAAGCCATTCGACGAGCTGCGCGAACTCATCGAGAACAACCACGAGCCGAGGCCCCGCCAGAGGGAGCTCGCGCGTCAGGCGCTGGCGATCTACCGCACGCTGCGCACTGCGGAGATCGTGCAGCAGTCCGCCGAGGGGCACATCACCCTCACCGTCGACCTTCAGCAGAACTTCGCCCTCAACCAGCCACTCTCGCCCTTCGCGCTCGCGGTGTTCGACCTCATCCAGCCGTCGCCCGGTGCCGAGGCCAGCCCCACGTACGCCCTCGACCTCATTTCGGTTCTCGAGGCCACCCTCGATGACCCCCGCCCGATCCTCTCGGCCCAGCAGTTCATGGCCCGCGGCGAAGCGGTCGCGGCGATGAAGAGCGAGGGCATCGAATACGACCAGCGTATGGAACTGCTCGAAGAGGTCACTTGGCCGAAGCCGCTGGAGGAGCTGCTCGATGCCGCCTTCCAGACCTATCGGGCGTCCCAGCCCTGGGTCGGTGACTTCGAACTCAGCCCGAAGTCCGTCGTTCGCGACCTCTACGAGCGAGCCATGACCTTCAACGACTACATCGGTTTCTACAAGCTCAACCGCTCGGAGGGGCTCGTGCTGCGCTACCTGTCGGACGCCTACAAGGCGGCGCGCCAGACTATCCCCGACGAGGCGAAGACCGAAGAGTTGCTCGACCTGATCGAGTGGCTCGGCGAGCTCGTGCGCCAGGTCGACTCGAGTCTCCTCGACGAGTGGGAGCAGCTCATCAACCCGGTGGCCCTCAGAGACGGGGCCGCGATCGAGGCATCCACCCCGGTGCGCCCCCCGGTACCGAAGGGCGTGACCACCAATATCCGCGCCTTTCGCATCCTGGTGCGTAATGAGCTGTTCCGCCGGGTCCAGCTCGCAGCACGCGAGAACTATGAGCAGCTCGGCGAGCTGGACGCCGCGGCCGGGTTCGATGCAGACGCCTGGGCGGACGCGATGGACGCCTACTTCGACGCCCACACTGTTCTCGGTATCGGCGGAGATGCCCGCAGCTCGGCCATGCTCATGGTCGACGAGGGGGCCACGAGTTGGACGGTGCGGCAGATCTTCGATGATCCGGCGGGAGATCATGACTGGGGCATCTCGGCGACGGTCGACCTGGCCGAGTCCAACGCCGTCGGCGTCGCCGTGGTGCGGGTCACCTCCGTCGGCATGCTCTAACCTCGGAACTCCGCCCCGCCGACCTCGTTTTTGCGACCACCTCGTGGCAGAGAACGGCGGTGGTGGGAAAGACGGAAGGTAGAGAGCGGACTAATCAGTCCCGTCTGGTTAGGATCGACACCCATGACTGTGCTGCGCATAAACGACCAACCGCACTGGCAGGGATCCTTCAACCTCGCGGATGTCGGCGGCCTTCCGCGGACGGGAGGCGGGGCCACCCGCTCGGGCAGGGTTTTCCGCTCGGCCCGCCCGGACTACCTCACCGCCGAAGGGTGGCGTGCTGCTCGTGCCGCCGGAGTCTCGACCGTGATCGACCTGCGCAATCCGGGGGAGCGCGCGGTCGCAGCAGAGGCGCCCGTCTTCGAAGCGGACTCCACGGCGGGTATCCGCTTCGTGTCCTGTCCGACGGAAGACCCGAACGACCCGCAATTCATGGAGACGTGCGGCGCCGTGCTGGATCACCCGCTCTCTTACGCTGACAACATCGGGCTGTATCCCGCGAAATTGGCCGAAGTCTTCCGTGCGATCTCCGGGGCAGAGGGCGCAGTATTGGTGCACTGTGCAGCGGGCCGGGACCGCACGGGAATGGTGATGGCCATGCTGCTCAGCATGGCGGGGGTGACATCGGAGGCGATCGCGGACGACTATGTCGCCGCAGCGATCCGCTTCAACGCCGGGCTCGGGATCGAGCCGGGGCTCACCGCCGAGACCCCCCACTCCGATTCCGTGATGGAGGAGCGCATCGCCAGTCGTCGATCTGCGCTGCTCGCCTGGCTCGACATGTTGGATGTGGAGTCCTACCTGCGGAGCAGCGGACTCGACACTGATGAGATCGACTCCCTGCGCCGACTGCTGGCCTGATCGAGCGCGTCGACCGCCGCGAGAGTCTCGGACACCTCGGTGCCCCGGGCGTAGTTTGTCTGCACGTCGGCGAATCGTATGGTGCGCTCCGCGTCCACAACGAGCACCTTGCAGCGGCACCTCCTCCGCCCGCAGTCTTTTCTGCTCGGTCTCGGTCTCGGTCTCGGCCCTGGTCCTGGTCCCGGTCGTAAGCCGATTGCCGGTGCGCCCGTTGAAGTCCGCGGTACGGTCATCGATCTGTTGGCGGATAGTCGGGTCGCAAATGGGCGCATTTTCCCGATTCCGATACCCGGAGAACAGGTTCTCGCGGCAGGCCAAACCCTTTTCGTCAGCACGCCGAACCAGATGCAACCGGTTCCGTATCCAACTCCCAAAGAAAGTCAAAATCATGCGTAGTTTCACCAAGGCCGCCATCGGAATCGCTACCGCCGGTCTTCTCGTCGCCGGTATCGCCGGAGTCAGTTCCACCGCCAATGCCTCTCCCGAGATAAAGGCGAACTCGTCCTCCGCCATCCCTGCTCCGGCCGCTGCCGTGCCGGCGCTGAAGGGGGGCGACACTGCAGTGCTGCTCGATGCTGGATTCGCCGCCGCTCTCAAGTCGCTCGGCCTCACACCAGGGGTCACCGGAACAGGCTCACTGACCGACGGATCGGTGCACTTTCCGATCACCGGCGGAAGCGTCGTCTACTGGTCTCCGAAGAGCAACTACCGTCCCTATGTGCAGGGCATCATCGAGCACAACGGATCCGGACTCTCGTTGACCGCGGGATCCACCGTCGTCGGACTCTCCAACTTCACGATCAACCCGGGCAACTCCCAGCTCTATGGAGATGTTGATGTCAATGGGACTGTCGCCGCCGTTCAGGCGCCGCTCTTCGATCTTCACGGGGGCACCCTGAAGCCGCTCCAGCTCGAGGGTGACAACGCCATCCTCACCGGCACCACCGTGCACGTCTCTGACACCGCGGCCGGCCTGCTCGACAAGGTCTTCAAGACGGAGGCTGTCAAGGGCGGACTCCTCGTGGGAATCGCCACCATCACCGCACAGATCAAATAACAAACCAAGCATTTCTCGAGGGGCCCATCGCACGAAAGTGCGATGGGCCCCTTGTCGTGCGCGGTCTGTGCGATGCCCAGCGACCCTTCTCCGAGCCCGCGTAGAGTCGAGCGAGTGACCATGAATGACCTCAACACCGGCGAAGTGCGGCGGTCCCGGCGCGGTATCACCGACTACTCCGGCCGCCGGCTCCATGACAATCTCGATATGGATATCCAACACTTCCTCGGCTCGGCGCGCATCGCCGCCCTCATGGTGAAACACTCCTCGTGACCGGGCGGCCATGATCACGGCACGGGATGCCGGAGCCGCCGTCGCGGACCGGCTGTACCAGATTCGCGCGCAGGCCAGAAACCTCGTGGGGCGAAAGCCGAGCCCGCGCTACGAACGGGGAGATCTGGCACCCGTGCTGCTGCTTCCCGGCGTGTATGAGACCTGGCAGTTCCTGCGTCCGGTGGCGGATCGGCTCAACGCCCTCGGGCATCCGATCCACACTCTGCGTGAACTCGGTTACAACCGGCTCACGATCGTCGCTTCGGCCGAGCTCGCCCAGCGCTACCTCGACGAGAAGAACCTCAGCGGAGTGATCATCATCGCGCACAGCAAGGGTGGCCTCATCGCCAAACACATGATGGTGACGGATGACCGCGCGGGCCGAATCGACTGCCTGATCGCGATCAATTCGCCCTTTGGAGGCTCAACGCTTGCCAACTTCGCACCGGTGCGCACACTGCGCGCATTTTCTCCGCGGGATAAAACGGTGATGACTCTCGGCGCGAATCTCGCCGCGAACGCACGCATCACCTCCATCTACAGCCGCCTCGATCCCCTTATCCCCGGTGGCAGCGAGCTCGACGGTGCGAAGAATGTGCGCCTTTCGGTAGTCGGGCATTTCCGTCCGCTCGCGTCGCCTGCGCTGTTCGTCGCGGTAGAGAGCGCAATCGCGTCACGCGGGTAGGAGAATGGCGCAGATGGAGAAGCACCAAAAACTCGTGCTGGCGATCGCCGTGCTCGCCTCGTTCGTCGCATTCCTGGACGGGTCGGTCATCAACGTGGCCCTTCCCGCCATCCGGCGAGACCTCGGCGGCGGTATCAGCACCCAGCAGTGGGTGGTCGATGCCTATTTGATCACCCTCGGATCCCTCATTCTCGTCGCGGGATCGCTGTCGGATGTCTACGGCCGAATCGTGATCCTGCGCACCGGTCTCATCGGTTTCGGTGTCGCATCACTGCTCTGCGCGTTTTCGCCAACCGCCGACATCCTGATCATCGCTCGAGGAGTTCAAGGGGTAGCCGGGGCGCTGCTGGTCCCGAGCTCGCTCGCGATCATCCTGTCCAATTTTCGTGGTGCGGCACAGGCAAAAGCCATCGGGCAGTGGACTGGATTCACCAGCGCCGCATTCATCCTCGGACCGCTGCTCGGCGGCCTCTTCGTCGATCTCGCCACCTGGCGATTAGTGTTCGCGATCAACGTCCTGCCGATCGCTGTCACCCTCTACCTCCTTGCCGTGCTGAAGCAGAAAGACGAACGCGCGAAAGACGTGGCCGTCGACTATCCGGGCGCCGTGCTCGGAGTGCTGGGGCTCGGCCTCCCGGTTTTCGCGCTCATCGAACAGGGTAATTACGGCTGGGGGAGTCCGGTCATCTATCTGACGATGGGCTTCGGCATACTCGCCTTTATCGCGTTCCTGTTGCGAGAGCACCTCGCGAAGCAGCCGATGGTGCCCCTCGCGCTCTTCCAGGTGCGAAACTTCGCCTGGGGCAACCTGACCACCACCTTCGTCTACGCCGCGATCTCCCTCGGAGGCTTCCTTCTAGCGGTTTTCCTGCAGCAGGTGGCGGGATATCCGGCGACGTTCGCGGGCCTTGCGACGCTGCCGGTCACCGTCATCAGCATCCTGCTATCCGGTCGCATCGGCGGCCTGGCCGGCCGGCTCGGTCCTCGAGTGTTCATGACAGTCGGCCCGCTCATCACCGCGGTCGGCTTCTTCCTTCTCTCGTTCACAGGCGCACACCCCGTCTACTGGGTGCAGATCCTGCCCGGCGTCATTCTTTTCGGCTTCGGCATGGCCATCACCGTCGCCCCGCTGACCAGCGCGATCCTGGGGGCGATCGACGAACGTCAGGCGGGAATCGGTTCCGCGATTAATAATGCGGTCGCACGGGTCGCCGGGCTCATCGCGATTGCCTTCGTGGCCTTCATCGTCGGCCCGCAGCTCGGAGTCGTTGGCTTTCAGCGTGGAGTGCTGGTCACGGCCGTTCTGCTGGTGCTGGGGGGTGTGACCTCGTGGATCGGCATCCGCAATTCTGCGCTGACGACACCAGCGGTGGGTGCTGGGGTCGCGATGGAGTGAGCGGCCGGACCGTTCCGTGCGTGCCATCTCCGCACGCGGCACCCGTTCGTGAGGCGTCATCTTCGCAGGTTCCCGGTCTGTGTGAGGGTGTGAAGTTGGCCCCTGGGCACGGTGGGATGGCGGGCACGGTGGGATGGCGGGCATCGCGGGATGGCGGGCGACGTGGGATGGCGGGCACGGCGCACGGGCGGTCAGGCAAACAGCCGGGATCCGCTGAAGGACAGCAGCACCACGTTCACCAGAGCGGCGGCGATGATCAGTTGGAACAGCAACCGGGTCGGCGGGCGCCGCAGCACCACGGCGATAGAGGCCGCGAGCAGCAGCGTGAGTGCCAGCCCGATCCACTGCACAACAGTCTTGTCCCCCACCGGACCGAAGAATGCGGCTACACCGCCGGCGGCGAGGGAGATCCAGATCACGACTCCGGATGCCGTTCGGCCGATGCGATGCGGAAGCCCGGCGATGCCGGTGCGGGCATCGTCATCGAGGTCGGGCAGCACGTTGGCGAAGTGCGCCGCGATCCCGAGCAGCGCGCCGAGAGCAACCGCCCAGAAAGCGGCGATGGTGGGAACCGGCAGGGCCAGTGTGGCGATCATCGGCAGCAGTCCGAAGCTCACGATGTAGGGAACCACTGAGACCGGGGTGTTCTTGAGACCGAGATTATAGGTCCAGGCCGACACGATGAAGACGGTATGGGCCAATGTGGCGAGCCAGCCAAGGGGCAGGGTGAGTAGGATCGCCGCCGCCGCGGAGAGGAACGACGCCGCGCGAACTGTGCCGACCGTCACCCGCCCGGCTGCCACCGGCTTATCGGTGCGCCCCACGGTGCGATCGCGCTCGGCGTCGATCCAGTCGTTAGAGAATCCGACCGAGACCTGTCCGAGCAGGAACGCCACTCCCAAGACTGCCACGTGAAGCGGATCGAGCCCCACCGCGATTCCCAATACGGTGGCGACCGCACTCACTGCGACGCTCGGCCCGGGGTGGCTCGAGAGGGCCAGTGCAACGGCGGTTCGGGGCATCCGCCCATGCTACTTCCGTGAGCCTGATACGACGGGCGCTATCGTGAGCACCATGCCAGAGCCACGACCTCTCGATTCTGCTGCGGCCGCTACGGTCACCGGGCTCCTTGCCGAAATCACCGACGTCGGCCGGGACCGCAGACGCGGAGGGTACTCCCGACCGGTCTTCTCGACGGCCGAACGGGATCTCGCCGGCTGGTTCAGCGCGCACGCCGAGCGGCGTGGGCTTGATGTTCATACCGACCTGAACGGCATCCTTTGGGCGACTATGGGAGATACCTCGGCCGGAGGCATGGTAGCCACCGGAAGCCACCTCGACTCTGTGCCCGGAGGTGGCGCCTTCGATGGCCCCCTCGGAGTCTGCTCGGCGCTCGTTGCGGTTGATCTTCTGCGGGCACGTGGCGTCACACCAGACCGGCCGCTCGGGATCGCGGTATTCCCCGAGGAGGAGGGGTCACGCTTCGGTGTCGCCTGCCTGGGATCACGACTGATCGCCGGGGCGATCGAGCCGGATCGGGCGCGTGCGCTCCGGGACGAGAATGGCGCAACCTTCGGCGAGGTTGCTGCTGCGAGCGGCCTCGATCCGCGTTTCATCGGGCAGGATGACGGCACTCTCTCCTCTGTCTCCACATTTCTCGAGCTGCACGTCGAGCAGGGTCGCGGTCTCATCGATCTCGACAGGCCGGTAGGAATCGCCCGGTCCATCCTCGGCCACGGCCGCTGGCGCATCACCGTCACCGGCCAGGGTAACCATGCGGGGACCACCCTGATGGCCGATCGTCGCGACCCGATGATCGCGGCGGCCCGGATCGTCATTTCGGTGCGCGAGGCGGCACTGGCCCACCCGCACTCCCGGGCAACCGTCGGACGTCTTACTCCGGTTCCCGGCGGCACCAATGTGATTGCGTCGAGTGTCGACCTCTGGCTCGACGTGAGGCATCCGGATGACGCGACCACCGTCGCGGTCGTGCGGCGCATCACCGCCGATGCCGACCGTATTTCGACCGAGGAGGGCTGTGTCGTGCGGGTCCTTGAGGAGTCGGTGAGCGGCACGGTGCATTTTCCGACGGCGCTCCGCGACCGCCTCGCGGGTATCCTGCCGGGATCCCCCCTTCTCGACACCGGTGCCGGCCATGACGCGGGGGTACTGAGTTCACGGGTCGAGACGGCGATGCTCTTCGTGCGAAATCCCACCGGCATCTCCCACTCGCCGGAAGAGCATGTGGAGCAGGATGACGCGGAGGCCGGCGCTAGCGCCCTCGCCGACGCGGTGCAGTCGCTCCTGGCGGGCGGCCGACCCTAGGGCAGCAGCAGTAGTTTGCCGATGTGCTCGGACGACTCAAGGCGAGCGTGGGCTGCGGCGGCATCAGCGAGAGTGAATCGGCTGTCGATGACCGGCTTCACCTGACCGGTGATGACCAGAGGCCAGACGTTCTCCCGAACACTCGCGAGGATTTCGTCCTTCTCCGCCAGAGCTCGTGCACGAAGAGTCGACCCGTGGATCGACAGCCATCGGCGCATCATCACCCCGAAGTCGAGCATGCCGGTTTCGCCGCTGAGATTCGCGATGTTGACGAGGCGGCCTCGCGGCGCCAGTGAGCCAATGTTGCGCTCGAGGTAACCGCCGCCGATCGAATCGAGGATCACGTCGACACCGCGGCCGTCCGTCTCCTTCGAGACGCGCTCGGCAAAATCCTCTGTGCGGTAGTCGATGAGAATCTCCGCGCCGAGTCGTTCGCACGCGGCGAGCTTGACCGGCGACCCGGCCGTCACTGCGACGAGGCTGCCGAATGCCCGGGCCAGCTGGATCGCGATGGTGCCGATCCCGCTAGATCCGCCGTGAACGAGCAGGGTCTCACCCGCGCGGAGGGCAGCCGTGAGGAAGACGTTCGACCACACGGTCGCGATCGCCTCGGGAAGGCCCGCGGCATCCACGAGATCAAGGGAGTCGGGCACCGCCAGCAGCTGGCCCTCCGTGGCGACGGCGAGCGAGGCATAGCCACCACCCGGAAGTAGTGCGCAGACGCGGTCACCCACGGCCCAGCCGGTCACGCCAGAGCCGAGCGAGCGGATAGTGCCCGAGACTTCCATCCCCATCAGCGGAGAGGCACCCGTGGGCGACGGATAGTGTCCCTCACGCTGCCCGATATCGGCTCGGTTCACCCCCGCGGCCGCCACTTCGATGAGCACCTGCCCGTGACCGGCAGTCGGATCGGGGAGTTCGGCGAGGACGAGGGAATCGATACCCCCGGGACTGGGTACAGTGACAGCGTGCATTCCTGAACGCTACGCCCAGTCGCTGCAACTAGGTTGGAAGCCATGCCACTTGCAACGGATAGCGCCGCGCTCGCCGCGCTTCTCCCGGGCACATGGCGCGTGGGTGCCACCAACTCCCCGAGATGGCTTACCGGTAATCGTCAACGCCCGCAGTTCCGGTACGAGCTTTCGAGTGCGGATCCACTGGTCTTGGACGATGTGGTCAGCTATACGACCGGCGACGAAGTCGAGAAGACGATCGTAGGAGTCGATCGTCTCCGGGCGGATGGTTTCGTCTGGCGTGGCAGGAGATGGCGCATGCTCGTGGCCAGGCGGTGGTCGGTTATCGGTGCGACCGAGGACTCGAACATCCTCGTTATCCGGTTCGCGGACTCCCGGTCGACCCCCGCGCGCATCGACGTGTTGGTGCGTGATGGCTTGGATTCACACGCCTTCCGCACCGAGGTTGCCGGGCTCGCCGAGTCTCTCGGTCTCTCCCACGGAGAGTTCGCGAGCCTGACCTGGCTGGAGCTCGCCGACTGATTCGAATCTTCAGTCCCCGCAGTAGCCCAGAGCCTTCAGCACCGCCCGCGGACGTTCTAGTGCTCCGAAATGCCCGCAGTCCAGGATGACCGTGCGCGTACTCGACGGAAGTAATCTGCCGAGATGGTCGATATCCTCCTGGGTCACGAAGACATCCCGGTCGCCCTTGGTGGCACGCACCGGGCAGTCGATCCTGGACCAACGGGCATCCGCCTCATAGCCCCGTGTGACGCTCGCCGCCGTCGCAAAGGATCGCGGGCGGGTCTCGAACGCGAGCGCTCTGACCTGCGAACGAGGGATCGATCTCCAGTGCCGAAAGAGCGGAAATATCGCGGGGCGAAGCAACCCGATCGCGCCGATCGCGCGCACGAGCGCGGGCCCCGCGGGACCGAGAAGTGCGAGAAACTGCATCACCCGCCAGAGCATGGTGAATCCCGGAAGCTCCCTGAAGCGCCGCACCGGATGCTCGACACTGTTGATGATGGAGAAAGTCGTGCCCGACACCATCCCCACAGAAAGCACGGCCTGCGGCCAGATTGATGCCATGTGCAGAGCGATGAAGCCGCCGAGAGAATGGCCGACGAGGTCCCATTCGGTGTATCCGAGCTGCTCTGCCATGTCTTTCACGAGCGAACAGATCGCGAGCACTGGGTCGTCGATCGAACCGTTCGTCAGGTGCGCATCGCCCCAGCCCGGCAGGTCGAAGACTACGATGTCACCGAGATCGATCTGATCGGCATCGGCGGCCTGCAGGAGCGGGGTCCAGGTGGTCCATGACCCGGCGGCGCCGTGGAGGAACAACGTCGCGCGCGTCGATGTGCGCCGCGCTGGATGCCGTGCCACGCAGGTTCCGAGCGGACTCGAGACCGTGGTGATGATGAGGCCGAGCGCTGCCGCATCCGAAATAAGTTCGAAGGGTGCGTAGGTCTCGAAGGTGGTGATGGTCACACTGCCTCCTCTCCGATGATGACCTCGCGCACCCGACGGAGATCTTCGAGAAGGGAGCCAACCAGGATCCAGTTGTCCGGATCCGGCAAAGCGATCGTCAGGGGCGCGGTGAGGGCGGGCAGTTCCGCCGTGATCGGCACCGGCTGGGAGCGCGGCGAGACCGGCGTGAGCAGGCGGAGGTCATGTGCCGCTCGATCGAGTTCGAGGGCCATGGAGCGCACGAAGGCATCGTCGGCAAGGCGCGGGTCGTAGTTGTCGTGGAGCGCGCGGGCCATTCCGGTGACGCGGGTCACCAGTATTCCGAGAGTGTCGAGCAGGTCACGATCGTCCTCCAAGCGTTCGCGGTAACGTGCCCGCCGCGGATTGAGCATGAGCGATTCGTCTGCCCTTACCAGTGCATCCGTCGCGGAATTGCGGAGCCCCGGCAGTTGGCGCGCAACCGCCAGCATCGAGGCAAGCTCCTCGGCGCTTTGAGGTTCGCGCAGCGCTGACGCGAAAGACGAGAGCGTGTCGGCCACTCGCTCCGCCAGTCGTACGAGATCGTTGTGCGCGGGGGTGAGGAGCACCGGGGGCACGATGATGGCGTTCACCGCCAGCCCGACGACAGCGCCGATCACCGTCTCGATCACCCGGTTGACCGCATAGCCCGGGGTATTGGTGCCGATGGCGATCACGAGCATCGCGCTGATCGGAATCTGGTTTGCAGACCCCGGCGACAGTCGAAGAACCCAGGCCAGAAGAAGTGACACCACGATGATGCCGAGGACGATCCAACTCGAATGCCCAAAAAGGATGCCGGCGGCGTACGCCAGAACCACCCCGAATATCACCCCGACACTGCGCTCGATTCCCTTGGCGAGCGACTGGTTGACGCTGGGCTGAACGACGAGTAGAGCCGCAATCGCGGCGAAGATCGGCAGCGGCTGGCCGAGAGCCACCGTGCAGATGAGCCAGGCGACGATGGCGGCGACGGATGTCTTCAGAACCTGGAGCAGGGGACTGCGCGACGAGGCGCGCAGAGAGGCCATCAGTCGCATCCCTCCAGAGTATCGGGACGGGGACAGTGGCGACCATCAGTCTGGGCGGGCGGCGACGGCGCGGAGTGGACGATGGGATGGGCAGGTTTCTCGAGCCGCGGGCCGTTCGGCCTACTCAATTGGCCTACTCGGTTAGCAGCTGGGGGCCGCTGAGATCTCCGGTGGTCGGCGGATTGAGATCGGGGGACACGACGACTGCCGAGGACTCCGAGGTCGCCGGTACCGAGGTCGACGGCACAGACGACGACGTTACAGCGGTCGATGTTACAGCGGTTGATGTTACAGCGGGGCCGGTCGGCGACGAGGCCGCGGCGACCGCGGATCCGCCGAGCGTGATACTCATGAGAAGAGCACTGACGAGAATGCCAGCTGCTGAAACTCCGCTTGCTGCCGCGGTCACTCCGGTCAGCCGTCCAGCGCGGCGCGAGCGCCTCACATAAACGGCGATGGCTACGAGGGCAACCGTCGCAAGAGAGACGGTGAGCACTAGTGGCCATCGCCGTTTATGTGAGGCGCTCGCGCCGCACAGGACGGCTGACCGGAGTGACCGCGGCAGCAAGCGGAGTTTCTGCAGCCGGCATCCTCGTGAGCGCACTGCTCGTGAGCGTC
>JBKJLH010000028.1:0-11545 GCA_046597035.1 Lacisediminihabitans sp. | reverse complement strand
GGTCGTTATACGCCGGGCGCTCCGTGCGAGCCGGGCGGTCGTTATACGCCGGGCGCTCCGTGCGAGCCGGACGGTCGTTATACGCCGGGCGCTCCGTGCGAGCCGGACGGTCGTTATACGAGGGACGCTCCGTGCGAGCCGGACGGTCGTTATACGCGGGCCGGGCGGGCCGCTCGGTGTTGTTGGAAGAGGGCCGAGCCGGACGGTCGTTGTAGGACGGCCGCGCGGGGCGGTCGTTGTAGGACGGACGCTCAGTGCGCTCTCCGTAGGACGGACGCTCGGTGCGCTGCGGACGATCACCATAGGACGGGCGAGCCGGACGCTCATTGGTCGGAGTCCAGTTTGGGCGACGATCCGTGGATGCTGGGCGCTCGTTGCCAGCCGGACGGTCCCCGGTGCGTGCGGCGCGCTCATCGGCGTTCCAGCGCTTCTTCACCGGGGCGTCATTGTGGAAGCCGCGGTGGCCCTCACTTCGACTGCCATTTTTGGCAGGTCCGGCGGAGTTGTACTTTTTGACAGGTCGGCCCGAGGCCGCTTTTTTATCGAAGGGCATAATCGTATTTCCGGGTTGTGTTTAAATGCATGGCAGCACACAGCCAACAAGCAGTGCTTCTGCTGGAACCCGGGCAGTCTTTGGCCAGGACCGTTTCACATACGTGATTGTTCCCACGTATTCCAGGGAGTAGCTGGAGATGTTCTCGTATTGTGAGAACTGAGGGAAACCGGCCCGAAAGACTTACAAACCCATTCGCATTCTTTCGCGATGTCTAGAGCCGACTCGCCAACGCTACAGGAGACCGGCCGAAAGCGCATCAGATTGATGGGAATGCGTATCTTCGGGATGGCCGCATCGGTGTTACCGACGGGTTGGCGCTGGCCGACTGGATCTCAGCGCTCGAAACGAGTGGCTTCTGCTCCGAGAACGGCGACCCGGATGCGCTCGCTCATGTCTTCCGAAAGCTCCGGCAGCGAATCCAGCGGGAACCAGGCAGCCGCGGTATTTTCGCCATCGGCGGGGAACGGCTCGCCCGACACCCAGCGGCAACGAAACACCAGGTCGAGATACCGCGAACGGTCGCCGTTTTGGTAGATCACGGTGTCGATGACCTTAACCCAGGAGAGTGAGTCGACCTGCGCGATGACATCCGCTTCCTCGAGAACTTCACGCGCTGCTGCAACGGCGGGCTCCTCGCCCGGATCGACAATGCCGGTCACCGGGGTCCAGGCACCACTGTCGGCCCGCCGTACCAGCAGCACTTCCGAACCGCGAAGCACCACGGCGGTCACGCCCGGCAGCCACAGGTCATCGTGCCCGATCTTCTCGCGCAGGGCGAGCACGAAGTCAGGGGTGGTCATGTATCGAGCCTAGCTTTGCGGATCGGGCGTCACCGTCTCGTCCACTTTCTCCGCGCGGCGATCCGTCCGCCGTTCCTTCGCGCCCTCGACCAGGTTGAAGAGCACCGGGAGCACGATCAGGGTGAGGAGAGTGGATGACACCAGCCCGCCGATCACGACGATCGCGAGCGGCTGCGAGATGAAGCCTCCGTGTCCGGTGAGGCCGATGCCGAGAGGCAACAGCGCGAAGATCGTTGCGATAGCGGTCATCAGGATCGGTCGGAGTCGACGGGAGGCACCGTTGATGATCGCCTCGGTCACCTTCATGCCGCGAGCGCGATACTGATTGATCAGATCGACGAGCACGATCGCGTTCGTCACCACGATTCCGATCAGGAGGAGCACGCCGATCAGCGAGGCGACACCGAGTGGCACACCGGAGATCACTTGCAGGGCGATCGCGCCGGTCGCTGCGAACGGGATCGATACCAGCAATAGCAAGGGCTGCCGCAGGCTCTTGAAGGTGGCGACCATCACGACATAGACGATCAGGATGGCAGCAAGGAGGGCGAGTCCGAGCTGCTTGAACGAGTCGCCCTGCTGAGTGGTGACTCCGCCGAGGGTCGCGGTGGCGCTCGCCGGCAGCTTCGCCTTCGCCACGGCAGCCGAGACGATAGCCGAAGCGCTTCCGGTGTTATCCGTGCTCGGCGTCACGCTGAGGGTCGCGCTGCGCAGGCCCTTGATCGTCGTGACGCTAGAGGGCCCATTCACGGTGGAGACAGTCGCGAGGTCGGAGAGCGGCACGATGCCCTTCAGCGTGGGGATCGAGAAGGCCTTGAGGGCATCGGTCGTCGTCGGAGCGCTGGAGTTGTTGACATAGATCGACAGCGTCTTGCCGTCGATGACTACGGATCCGGTTGCGCTCGGGTTCATCGCCTGGGTGACGATACCGCCGACCTGTACCTCACTCAGTCCGTCAGCCGCTGCCTTCGCCCGGTCGATCTGCACAGCGATGTAGGGGAGAGAAGCCGACAGGTTGCTCGACACTCGAGAGACCACGCTGAGGTTTTTCACCTTGGCGAGGAGGGCATCCGATGCCTGACGCAGGTCCGCATCACTGCCGGCTGTGACGTCGATCTCGATGTTGGAGGATGCGAAGCCACCCTGGGCGGTGGCGACCGCCAGCTCTCCCTTGCCGCTGATCTTCTTCAACTCATCAGCCACTGTGGCCTGCAACTTGGCCTGATCGGCATTCGGGTCGGTGGTGATCGAGTAGGTACTGGATCCCCCGCCGGAGAATGCTGCCCGAAGTGAGCTTCCGCCAGAGCCGATAGTGAGGAGCACCGTCTTCACGCCGCGAGTGTTGATCAGTGTCGTCTCCACCTCCTTGGACGCGGTGTCCTGCGCTGCGAGACTCGTACCGAGAGGGAGGGTCTGAGTCACAGTGAGCGTGTTCTGCCCACTGTTACCGATGAAGTTGGTCTTGAGACTCGTTGCGAGCAGTCCGCTGCCGGCCAGGAGTACGAGCGCCGCGATGAGGACGATCGCCGGGAACTTGAGGGTCCAGCGGATGATCGGCAGGTAGACCTTCTGCAGACGCGTGACTTTCTCGACCGTCTCGACATCCGTGCCGCCAGCATGTTTGTGCGCGGTCTTTTTGCTGCCGAGGAACCAGTAGGCGAGCACGGGAATGATGGTGAGCGAGACGAACAGCGACGCGAGAAGCGCAATCGTCACGGTGAGGGCGAAGGGGCGGAACAACTCGCCCGTGAGTCCACCGACGAGCGCGATCGGCAGGAACACGGCGACCGTGGTGATCGTCGAGGCGGTAACCGCCGTGGCGACCTCGCGCACGGCAGAGAGGATGGCGGGCAGCTTCTCCTCGCCGAGACCGATGTGCCGCTTGATGTTCTCGATTACCACGATGGAGTCGTCGATGACGCGACCGATCGCAATCGTGAGCGCAGCCAGAGTGATGACGTTGAGCGTGTAGCCCAAGGCCTGCATACCGATGAAGGTGATCAGCACCGAGACCGGGATCGAGATCGCTGTCACGAGGGTCGATCGAATCGAGAACAGGAAAACAAGGATGATGACCACGGCGAAGAGGAGCCCGAAACCGCCCTCTTGCGCCAGGCTGTCGATCGACTGGGTGATCGAGGGTGCCTGATCGGCGACGACCGTGAACTTGGTATTGGATCCCAGTTGCTTCTCGAGGGTCGCGATGTCGTCCCGCACCGTCTGGGACACCGTCACCGTATTGCCGGCGGCAGACTTTGTGACGTTGAGGGTGACTGCTGGCTTACCGTTGACGCTCGAGTAGCCGCTGGTCGGATCGTTCGCGACGGCAACGGTCGCGACATCCGCAATGGTGGGAGCCGTGAGCGCCCGGGCTCCGAGCAGCGGAAGGGCCGCGATCTCGTCAGTGCTGGCGATGCGCGAACCAGACTGCACGGTGAGCGTCTGGGAATCCTGTGTGATCGCTCCGCTCGCCAGCAGTGTTCCGTTGGCTGTGAGGGCGGTCTTGATCGACTGGATACTGAGGCCGTCTGCGGTGAGCTTGTCGGCATCCGGAGTGATCGTTACGCGCTGTGACGCGGCGCCAAGCAGGCTCACATCGCTCACGCCCTTGAGCTGCTTGAGGTTTGTCACCGTGAGGGTTGAGAGTTTGGAGGCGAGGGTATTCGCGTCCATGTCGCTCGTTACCGCGAGTTGGATCACCGGCAGATCACTAAGGCTGAAGGTGATGACCTGTGGCGTGACACTCGAGGGCAGGCGGGTCTTGATGCGGTCGAGGGCGAGCTGGACCTTCTGCTCCGAGGTGGCGATATCGGTGCCGTACGCGAAGGACGCGGTAACCGTCGAGGCCGAGGTGTTCGAGGTCGCCGTGGTCGAGTCGAGGTTCTCGATGCCCTGCAGCGCGCTCTCGATCGGGGTGCTGACGTCGGTATTGACCACATCCGGGGACGCGCCGGGGTAGGAGGTGACGATGAACACCGAGGGCAGCGAGAGAGAAGGAATCAGCTCCTGCTTGAAGGAGCCGAGAGCCAGGCCCCCGAAGATGCCGATGACGATCGTGATCAGCGCGATGAGAGCGCGGTTACGCAAGCTAAAAACAGAAAAAAGACGCACGGGATGTCTCCAGGAGCAGCTGCAGGAAGGGGCGCACGACCTTGTGCTCCTCGAAAGTATCTCAGGGCTTTCTGGGGGTCAGCATACTCTCCCGGGAGTAAACCACTGTGGTCGGACTACACCGTTTACACCACTTCGGCAAGGAACGACTGGTCGAGTAACGGGCCGCGCGAGAGCGAGGTCCAGGCCCGGCCGAGTGCCACGACCGCGCGATCCGTCTCCTCGGCCGAATATCCGAATGGAATGCGGAGGAACCGCTCGAAGGCACCGTCGATTCCGAAGCGCGGACCGGCCGCTAGCAGCAGGCCTTCCGCGCGCGCGGCCAGCGTAAGTTGCGAGCTCACCGGCAGTCCGAGATTCACCCAGGTGGTGAGTCCGCCCTGTGGCGTCGGCACCCGCCACTCGGGGAACGCGACCGCCAACGCGCCAGCGAGGTGGTCCCGGCCGGCGCGCAATTGCACTCGGCGGGTTTCGAGGATCGCGTCATAATCCTCGAGAAGGTTCTTGACCACGAGCTGTTCGAGGGCCGGCGTACCGAGGTCGCCCGCGCTCCGCGCCCTGATGAGTTTCTGGATGAGCTGTCGCTCGGTCCGGATCCACCCGATGCGCACCCCGCCCCAGACGGTCTTGCCGACCGATCCGATCGTCACTGCTGCTCCGTAGGCGGCGAGCGGTAGCGGGGTATCCGACCGGTCGATGGTGAGCTCGGCCATGGTTTCGTCTGCGACGATCACGGTGCCCTGCCGCTCCGCGAGCGCGAGCATCCGTTCCCTCTGATCGGGAGGCATGGTGCGACCGGTGGGATTGTGGAAGTCGGGCATGACGTAGCCCATCGCCGGGCTGGAGCGCTGGAGTGCCTGCTCGAGGGCGGTCTCATCCCAGCCTTCGTCACTGGTTACGCTCACCGGAACGAGCCGCGCGCCGGTGAGTCGCAACGCTTCGTAGGCGTGCGGGTAGCTCGGCGACTCGACCAGGGCGCTGTCGCCGCGACCGAGAAGGGTACGAGCGAGGAGGGCGATCGCATGCTGGGCGCCGAGAGTGATCATGATCTGCTGGGGCTCTGTGGGCAACCCTCGCGCGGTGTAGCGGTCGGCGACGGCGGCGCGCAGCACCGGCAGCCCGATCGGATCGAAACCGGAGTCCCCGAGATAGGCGGGCAACTCGGTGGCTGCCCGCAACGCGGCCTCCGCCAGCGCCGGACTCGCGGGGATCGCCGCCTTGCTGAAATCGAGGTAGCCGGATGGGCTGGTGTCGAAGACGAGGGGAGAGCGTGAGGGCAGCCGGGCGATGCTGCCCGATCCGCGCAGGCTGTCGAGGAATCCGGCCTCCCTCAGCTCACCGTAGCTCGCCGTCACCGTCGTGCGACTAATTCCGAGCTGTGCTGCGAGATCGCGCTCTGCGGGCACCCTCGTGCCGAGCGGGATGCGACCATCGAGAATGAGCAGGCGGATGCGGTCGGCGAGCGCCGCGTACGCGGACGCAGTAGTGGCCTCCCGCCATCCGCGCAACAGAGAGGCCAATGATCGCGCCGACAGAGTGTTCATGCAGCCACTCTAGGAGAATTGGCATCTTGCAATAAGGCCAATTAGTCAATTGGATTGACTCATGATGCTTCGTCGGATCCCTCAACTGCTTCTTGGCCTGTTCCTCTACGGAGTCGCGATCGCGATGATGGTGCAGGCCGGTATCGGAGTCTCGCCGTGGGACGTGCTGACCCAGGGCATCGCGCGGCAAACCGGCCTGCCGTTCGGCCTCATCACCAATCTCGTCGGGCTGCTCGTACTCCTACTGTGGATCCCGATCCGCCAGCGACCGGGGCTCGGAACACTCCTCAACGTGCTGCTGATCGGTCCGAGTGCACAGCTCGGCCTGTGGCTGCTTCCGGCAGCGCACCAGCTCTGGCAACAGGTCGCCCTCTTCGCCGGTGGGCTCGCGCTGCTTGCCCTCGCCACGGGCCTCTATATCGGCGCGCGATTCGGCCCGGGACCGCGCGACGGCCTCATGACGGGCATCCATCGACGTTGGGGCTGGCGCCTCTGGATCGTGCGCACCTTCATCGAGGTGACGGTGCTGACCATCGGCTGGCTGCTCGGTGGCAACGTCGGCGTCGGCACAGTCCTCTTCGCGGTGCTCATCGGGCCGATGGTCAACCTGACCATTCCGCTGCTGACTGTGCCGGTCCCCGCCACCGCGGCCGCCACCCCCACTGCGACCACCACCACCACTTCCATCATTCAGGAAGGTGTGGGGCTAGGGAGGCCAAGGAGACGGATGTCTGCCCCATCCGCAACTCCAGCCTCACCCGCCCCACACCTTCCTGAATGATGAGAGGCACCTGCCGCCTCGATCACTGTGGCCCGGCAGACGGCACATGGCAGGCGGCAGACGCGATCTTTCAGAGTGCGAAATCAGCGGATGCCACTAAAGCGCGGGCGTGCCGCGGGTATTCCCCATTCCGACGACTGATTTCTACGTGTCCGTCGTTCAGGTGTAGTGTCGCTGCTCGTGACTAGCGAAGTTCGGTCGCCGAAGCGTTGGCTGATTGGCGAACCGCTGGCCTCCGAGAAACTGGAGGGCCAGCTCCTCCCGAAGCATCTCGCTCTGCCCATTTTCGCCAGCGACGCGCTGTCTTCCGTGGCCTACGCTCCGCAAGAACTGCTGCTCATCCTCACCCTCGGCGGACTCGCATTCCTGAGTTTCGCCCCCTGGGTGGCGGCAGCCGTCGTGCTGTTGCTCATCGTGGTGGTCACCTCCTATCGCCAGCTCATCAAGGCCTACCCCTCAGGCGGAGGCGACTACGAGGTCGCCCACAGGAATCTCGGCGAGAGGGCCGGGCTCGTTGTCGCATCCGCGCTGCTGGTGGACTACATCCTCACGGTCACGGTTTCGGTGGCGTCCGGCGTGGACAACATCATCTCCGCCTTTCCCGGGCTCAATACCTGGCGGGTCGAGATCGCCGTCGGCTTCGTGATCGTGCTCGCGGCGATCAATCTGCGCGGCGTCGCGGAGTCGAGCAAGGCGTTCGCGCTTCCCACCTACCTCTTCATCGCTTCCACCGGCGTGATGATCGTCACCGGACTCGTGCGCGCCGCACTCGGCGATGCCCCGCTAGCAGCCTCATCCGCGTTCACCGTCAAAGACCCGGCGAGCCTCACCCAGATCGCGTTTATCCTGTTGTTGCTGCGGGCATTCGCGAGCGGATGTTCCGCCCTCACCGGCGTCGAGGCGGTCGCGAACGGTGTCCAGGCTTTTCGCCGTCCAAAGATCAAGAATGCCCAGAGAACGCTCGTGCTCATGGGCTCCATCGCCATCGTGCTCTTCGTCGGCATAATGGCCCTCGCCCTGATCAGCAAGGTGCACTACGCGGAGTCGGCGTGTGACCTCCAGGGGTTCAAAGACTGCACGACGGCGCCGCAGACGAGCGTGATCTCTCAGATCGCCGCTGCTACCTTCCCGGGCGGCGGATACTTCATGTTCTATGTGATCCAGGGAGCGACCGCGCTCGTGCTGTTGCTCGCCGCCAACACCGCGTTCAACGGCTTCCCCCTGCTCGGCTCGGTACTCGCGCGTGATACCTACGCTCCCAAATCGCTGCAGACCCGCGGCGATCGCTTGGTCTACTCGAACGGCGTGCTCGTGCTCAGCGGCGCGGCCATCCTGCTTCTCGTGATCTACCGAGCCAACCTCACCAACCTCATCCAGCTCTATATCATCGGCGTCTTCATCTCCTTCACACTCGGACAGACCGGCATGGTTGTGCACTGGACGCGGATGCTGCGCGATGTCACCGCACCGCTGACGAATGCAGAGCGCGGCCAGGTCTGGCGAAGCCGGGCGATCAACGCCACGGGTGCAACCTTCACGGGCGTCGTACTCATCGTGGTGACCATCACCAAATTCACGCACGGTGCCTGGCTGGTGTTCGCCATCATGCCCGTGCTCTTCTTCCTGATGCTGCGGATCAACCGCTACTACGGCCAGGTAGCCAAGGACATCGAGGTCGACCCCACCACTACCTTCGGCGCCACAGGCGACCACGCCGTCGTGCTGGTCGGCAAGATGCAGAAGCCCACTCTCAAGGCCCTGGACTATGCCATCGCGGCTCGTCACGAGAGCATCGAAGCGGTACATATCAACATCGATGACCTCGCATCGGAGCAGCTCTCGCAGCGGTGGGACGAGATGAATATTCAGGTTCCGCTCCGCATCGTGCCCTCGCCGTACCGCGACATCAGCATGCCGCTCATCAAGTACATCAAAGCGCGTCGGGCGGAGTTCGGCTCGGAGGTCGTCACGGTCTACACGCCGCAATACATCGTGGGTCACTGGTGGGAGAACCTGCTGCATAACCACAAGGCCCGCCGCATCCGCCAGAAGCTGATGCTTGTGCACGGCGTCACGATCGCACTGGTGCCGTGGCTGCTGGACTCCACGCGCAACCTCTACAGTCGGTCCTACCGCCCGCTGCCGGGCGAGTCGCGCCGGGGAGAGCCCCGCCGTCCCATCATGCGCAAGCCGCTGCCGCCGGCAACGCCCCCCGTTCGCAAGTCGAGCGTGCTCTCCGGTGATGGTCGAAGCGAGAGCCAAGTCGACCGTGCCGCCCGGCTCGCCCGGGAGTCGGCGGCGAAGAAGTCAGCGGACAGAAACTCATCTCCGGATAAGAAGGGGGCTCGTGGCGGGTTGGCGTGAGGCGGCGGCTGTCGCTGCTGGTGGGGTGATCGGCACTGGACTGAGATTTACCCTCGATACGGTGATCCCCCATACCGACGCCGAATTCCCACTCAGTACCTTGCTCGTCAACATCGTGGGATCCTTCGCGCTCGGCGCTCTCGTTTCCACCCTGTGGCGGCGCGCGAGCACCCCCAACTGGCTCAAGTTGGCTCTCGGCACTGGCATGATCGGCTCGTTCACTACCTTCTCGGCCCTGATTGCCTCGCTCGTCACCGAAGCCCACCATGGGCGGTGGATGCTCGCGGCACTGTACCTGGTGCTCTCGCTCGTGCTGGGATTCGCTGCCGCGCTCGCCGGGTTGAGCGTCGGGCGCCGCCCCCGGCCGAAGCCGCTCGAGATCGACACGGTGGACGAGTGAACCCGGCAGTCGTGGCCGCGGTGCTCGGCGCAGGAGCCATCGGTGCACTCGCCCGCTATGCGATCTCGCTCGCCTTCATCCGCGCCACGCGTTTTCCTCGGGCCGTGCTCGTGGTGAATGTGACGGGATCCCTGCTCGGCGGCGCGGTGCTCGCCCTCGCGGACTGGGGCATCGTGGACAATACCGTCCACCTCATCCTCGTCACCGGTATCGCGGGAGGACTCACCACCTTCAGCACCTGGTCCGTCGAGACGCTTCAGTTCGCGCTGTCCGGACGCTGGCGCACTGCGCTCGCGAATGTTGTCATCAACCTCGTGCTCGGTTTGGGCGCCGCGACAGCGGCCTATTTCGTCGTGTATTGGTTTTTTCTATTGCACCAATACCGTGCGTAACCCGCTGCGCAGGCTCGCTCGCCGGGCGTATGCGGACAGTCCTGGCTGGCACGCTGGCCCGTACTGACCCTAATCACCCGTTCGACCAGCACAGTGGCCCGAGGCAGTTGGGTGATCATTCCGAGCGATCTACCGCCGGGGAGCAGGCCGAACGCTTCAACGGCCACCTCGTCCAGCGGCGGTTCGACACTTCGTTGGGATTCGACTATCCGATGTCGAGCCTTCGCGCTGACCAGGACAGCGAAAACTACAGGTTCGACAGCAGGGAGACCACCTGGCGCGCAATCTGCCGACCGGCTCGATTGGCGCCGATGGTGCTCGCCTGGGGTCCATAGCCGGCAAAGAATATGCGGCCGTCTTTCCATGAGGAGCCGGCACCGACCGAGACTCCCCCCTCCCTCTCCCGCAGCTTCAGAGGGGCGAGATGACGCAGTTCTGGCCGGAATCCCGTGGACCAGACGATCGCATCCGCCGGCTGGAACATACCGTCGTCCCAACGCACACCATCCGGCTCGATTGACGCGAACATCGGTTTGGCGACGAGGATTCCCCGCTCGATGCCGGCCTGGATTCGGCGCGTCCGTGGCACTCCGGTGCCACTCACGATACTCGGCAGTGCGCGACCCTTACGTGCCGCCTCGTCCTGGGCGGCGACCGCCGAAGCACCTGCCTCCATGTTGAGCTCACCCTGGTCGAGAAACTCGATCGGCCGACGCGACACCCAGGTGAGGCTCTTGGCGCTACCCTCCAGCTCCAGTAGGAAACCGATCGCCGAAGTTCCTCCGCCGACGACGATGACGTCATCACCCGCGAAGTCGGCGGCCGAGTTGTAGTTGGTGGTGTGTACGTGTCGTCCGGCAAAGCCATTGAGTCCCGGATACCAGGGGACGAAGGGCGAGCCCCAGGTTCCGGTGGCATTGACCACGACATCCGTCTCGAGCGCCCCAATACCGCCGCTCGTCTCGAATCCGACTACCAGGTCAGTACCGCGATTGAACACCCGCTTAACGTCGATCGGTCGCCGCACCTGAAGTTCGTAGTGCGCTTCGTACCGCGCGTAGTAGTCGGCAACGACATCCTTCGCCGGCAGGGTGCGGTCGGCGGAATCGAAACTGACATCCAGCTCATCCATGCCCGGTAGGTCATTGATGTGATGAGTGGAGCCGATGCGCAGGGCCTCCCAGCGGTGCTGCCAGGCACCGCCGGTACCAGGGCCTCGGTCGAGAACGACGAAATCGGAGCCCGGTTCGAGCCCGAGCCGTTTGAGATAGAAGGAGACGGACAATCCTGCTTGACCCGCGCCGATCACCACAACGGACGGGGAGCCAGGAGACGATGTCACGCACCTACGTTAGCCGCCGTTGTTCGGTCGGTTAGCGGACACGGTTGGGCCGCGCGTGCATGCTAAAGTTGGGGCTTAGATTTTATTTCCCTATTTGGTCAATTCCGGGCAGCTGTTCGCCAGTCGAGGCTACGTTCGCCCGGGATAAGAATCGTGAGGGGGTCAAGCCATGGGGCGCGGCCGTCAAAAAGCAAAGCACACCAAGGTGGCTCGTGAGCTGAAGTACTTCAGCCCGGACACCAACTACAACGCGCT
>JBKJLH010000025.1:0-4299 GCA_046597035.1 Lacisediminihabitans sp. | reverse complement strand
TTCCCTGATCCTGAGACGCCGGTGAATGCTACGAGGGCGTCCCGCGGAATGTCGACGTCTATGCAACGCAGGTTGTGCTCGCGGGCTCCGCGAACGCTCACCCGGTCGAGTCGTGTCCCGGCTATAGAGCCGTCCATTGTGTTCATCCCGCGCATCTCCTCGATGTCGTCAGATTCTGAAGGGTGCTCGGTTAGTTGACCAGCGAGTACAAATTTGCCGCACAAAACCTTGCAACTTCATTTTTGAAGCAGGCTCGGGCGGAATAGACCTAACCGACTCCATGGGAGCCATCGCCCGATGGAGTAGTGCTTCACACCACGATGGTTGTCGCGAAGATCGCCGCCATCGGTTCGTCGACGATGACGCACTCAGGTTCCGCATCCGAAGACGTAGCGGCGATATTGTCGCTCGCACGTGGACACCTAGTTGGCGATGAGCGTCACCAGCTGGAGGTGTGGCAGGCGATGCCTGGTGGTCAGATAGAGCGGCCATCCAGGGTCGCGCGTGATTTCCCGAGACGCATTGAGCGGGTACTCGAATGCTGCGCGACGGGAGGGGCGCGCAAAGCTCGGCCCAGTCTGATAGTCGTGGGGCGACGACATTGACCTGTTCCTCTGACGGATAGCCAAGCCCACCGAGCTCCGCAATGCGAACTGAATGGCGGAAAATCTGACTGCCTCTGGAGGAAAACGCTCTTCAAAGCAGCACGAGACCCCAACGGCCGCATGGCCACTGGAGCTTCTTGTGCAGCCCACGGAGGGGCTGTTCTAAGAACTGTTTGAAAGTGAACCGCTCCTCAGTATTCTCGGGAGCGTTTCGTCATTTCCGGCTTTGACGTCGATCTGAACCAGGCCTGTCGAGCATCGATCGGTGCTGTTTCTCGTTAACTGGCCAACGCGCCCTTTAGTGGGCGCGTTGGATTGTCCGGTCTGTGGTGGTGGGTGCCTCGCGGCGGTGTCAGAAAGTGTGTATTTTTTAAGTTCGAAGCGGTGGTTCCAGCTCGCCGCGTTCTGCGATGTCGGGGATCGAATCGCGTGCGGTGGTCTCCGTGTAGGGGTTATCCCAGACGCGGTATCGGCGCCGGACGATAGCGACTGTGCGAACTCGGTCCGGCTCGGCTCCGGCTTCGACTTCGTCGCGGAGAAACTTCCCGATAGTGCGCAGGTTGAAGCTGATGACCATGATGGTGACGAGGATCTGGCCGGCGGCGAAGCCTCGCATCCGTCGACGTCCGGAGGAGGCGACAAGCTCTTAGCCTTCGTCTTCGTCTTTAAAGCCGCTCTGCAGGGACTCGATGGACTGGCGGGCGTGGTCGTGGAACTCGTCCCATTCCGGGCTCATGAACGGGAACGCTTGCTTCACTCTGACGCCTGGCACGACCGCACGCCGCCACAATCTCACCGACGCGACCTTCCGCTGAGAAGCCAGCTGCTTTCGGTGCCCGTGACACCGCGAGCGAGCCGGCCGCACGATTTAGCTTGACAAATTATGGGAAAACGCTGTATACCGAGAAAGCCCCTAGGCCAAACCGCTGGGCCTCGCCTGTCGGTCGTCTCCCCGGTGGTTGATGCCTCTGGGCATACGTGTTTTCGTGAACAGGCAATCGGTACCTCAGACGACCCTAATGAGGAGTTTCGATGAAAACCAGGACAGATTACGGCACGACCTTCCCGACCCGTTCCAAGTCGCGCAGCCGAAACGTCGGCGTCGCCGCCGCCATCGGTCTCTTCGCGGCCGGCAGCCTCATGGCTGCTGGCCCGGTCCATGCCGCTCAGACGACCGTCGATGCCGCGGGAACGGTGACTGTCGTCGCCCGGAACCTCGACAACCCACGAGGTCTGGCCTTCGGCCCACACGGTGAGCTGTACATTGCCGAAGCAGGTCACGGCGGAAGCCTATGCCTGGGCAATGGGCCGGAAGGGCCCCAGTGCGCCGGACTCACCAGCGGTATCAGCAAACTGGCACACGGTCAGCTCACCAAGGTGGTCGACGACCTGATCTCGGTAGCATCGCCCACTGGTACTGCCGCTGAGGGTCTCGACGCGGTCTCCACCCAAGGGAATCGTATTTACGGTCAGGTGTCTTCCAGCAGCGCCCGCATCCCGGCAAGCACACCATCGGGGCCAGTCAGCGACGCTGCTCGGGCTCAGCTTGGTCGGACCCTCACTGTCGAAAACGACGGGTCATGGGACGTGCTAGCGAGCACCGGGGACGCCGACTATTCGTGGACCGGGAACCACCGGGACCTGCAGCCTGACCAATTCCCTGACGCGAATCCCAACGCCATAACCACCAGGGGCCGCACTCAGTACGTGGCCGACGCCGGCGCAAATCTTATTGCGCAGGTCGACAACCACGGGCACGTCTCGACGCTGGCTTATCTCAACGTCCCCGACGGGTCGGTCACGGATGCGGTCCCGACCTGCGTCGCGAAAGCCCCGGACGGCTCCCTCTACGTCGGCGAGCTCCTCGGCGGGAGCTACACCCAGGGCAATGCCCGGGTGTGGCGTATCGTTAACGGCACGGCGACGGTCAAATGGACAGGCTTCACCGGCATCCAAGGCTGTGGATTCGACGACGTGGGTAACTTCTACGCCACCGAGTTCCAGGTCAACGGCATGTTCGGAAAAGACCCCTCCGGCGCGGTCATCAAGGTGGCTCCAAACGGCGCCCGCACCACGCTCGGCACCGGCCAACTGTTCCTCCCTTCGGGGTTCGCCTACAACCACGGCGCGGTGTATGTCTCCAACTGGAGCATCATGCCCGCCAGCAACGGCCGCGGTCCAACCGGCCAGTTGGTGAAAATCTCTCTTGGCTGACGGCTAGCGCTATGGAAGCGCACCGGCCGGTGGACCAACATCGCCTGCCGACCGGTGCCTTATGTTGGCGTCAGTCCGAGTAGTGGGTCACGAGGTCACGTCTGCAAACAACCACGTCAGTTCGAGCGAAGAAACGTGTCGATGTCACACGAAGGACAGGTTCTTTCTCGGGACGACGTCCTTGCTAAAGCCCACGTTGGTCTCCAGCATGCCGATCACCTCGGCGAGGTTGACTGGGACCTTCGCGGAGACCACCCGTTTTCACCTCGCCTATTCCAGACAGTTGTAGGCCATCCGCACTTCGGATATGTCGAAGTCGTGGTCGATGCGCTCAGTTGCCACCCGCTCTACGTAGGCGCTGATCGCGGCAAGGTCGTGAGTCTGGATTGGCGCCACGGTCAGCCTGAACAGGTCGGCGAGCCGCTGCCAGGCAAACGTGTCTCCCGCCAGCTCGTAGCTGACGTTCGGCACGTCTGCCGAATGACATCTCGGCTATCACCGGGTTAGCCCTCGGCGTGGTGGAAGGCGCGCAGGGAACGGACCCCAAGCTCGGTGATGAGGTTTCGGAGTGGGTGAGCGCGTTGTCGAACCAAGTTTGGTCGGCGCCATAAACGCCTCCCCTTGGACGCCTGCGGTCAAGTCTTGGCACCCCCGCTTACCGCTGGCTCAGCGGTGACGGCCAAGGGCGGCGAGGGCACGACACTTCTCGACTCACACAACGCCTGCAGGCGGACCAACATCCCGTCACACGTGCGGGCAATCGGCGACAAATCCTGCTGTTGTTGTGATCCCCGCACTTTGGATAACCTATGACTGGGCAACGAGCACTCGTAGAGGAGTGGTGGTGATGGCGGACGCGGATCTCGTACTCGAAGGCGGCGGGGTCAAAGGGTCCGGCTTGGTGGGCGCACTGTTCGCCCTCGCCGGGGCTGCGGACCCGTACACGTTCCACCGCATCGCTGGCACATCCGCCGGGGCCATCGTCGCGTCCCTGCTCGCCGCCGGCTACACGGTCGAGGAGCTGGGTGCGATCATGACGGAACTCGACTTCGCCCAGTTCGAGGACGAGAGTCCCGCGTTCAAGCACTTCAAGCTGCTCGGCGAAGGCTTCGGCTTGCTCTTCCGTGAGGGTATGTTTCGCGGCGACTTCCTGCACTCCTGGATCGCGGACACTTTGGCGAAGAAGAACATCCGCACCTGGGCTGACCTGAAGGACCCCGACCCGGGAAGCGCGCTGCCGCCCGAACAGCAGTACAAGCTTGTCGTCATCGTCTCCGATGTATCCCGCGGGCGGGAGCTTCGGCTGCCCTGGGACTACCAGGAGTTGCTTGGTGTGCCACCGGACGACCAGCTCGTAGCCGACGCGGTCCGTGCGTCAGCGTCGATCCCGTTCTTCTTCCGCCCGTTCCACATGGCCGCCGACAAGACCGTGACCGGCGGGCACGGCGAGATCCTGTGTACCGACGGCGGGATGCTGTCG
>JBKJLH010000197.1:0-5212 GCA_046597035.1 Lacisediminihabitans sp. | reverse complement strand
CTCCGTCTCGGCTGCGTGCCGTGCTCCCGCGCCGAAGCTGGACGTCGGGATGGAGACGTTGCGCAAGTGGGTCATGGTGGCCAAGGCCGATGACGGTGTCGGCTCGGGCCGATGCGGTCCAGCGCGACGAGATCAAAGCGTTGAAACGGAAGGTGAGGGATCTCGAGGCAACAAACGAGAACCTGAAAGCGGCTTCAATTATCTTCGCGAGGCAACTTGACCCTCGCCACCGCGCCCAGTCCAGTCCATCGATCATTCGAAAGCGAATCCGGCGGATGATTCTTCATATCAGGCATGATTCTTACCCTCTCAGGGACTCAATTGCCTCCATTGAACGCGGGCCTAACAGGACCAGACCGTCATCGAGGCCGGTGTGGGAGCAATCTGAACCCGGCCCGGTGCATCCGTTCAGGTGACGCGGCGCTGTGTTACGCCCTGCGTCGCCGTATGACGTAACGCTCAGCGGATGCCGCTGTGTTGGCCATACCGTCAGTCCATGACACTTCTCGACTCGACCACCGCATCCAGGTCCACCACGTCCAACGCAGCGGAGCGCGCCGAGCGCCTCACCGCTGCAGGCGTCTCTTGGGGCTCGCGGATCACCGCCGACCCCGCCAACGCTCAGCTCACCTACCGAGTCCGTGGTCGTGGTGAGGGTTCGGTTGCCAGCGCCATCACCGCGGGGAAGCACCGCTTCCTCGTTGATGAGCCGGCCGGCCTCGCCGGCGATGACCTCGCCGCAAGCCCCGTCGAGATCGCGCTTGGCGCCCTCATCTCCTGCCAGATCGTGGTCTTCCGCCTGTACGCGCACAGTCTCGGCATTCAGGTCGACGACATCGCAGTGGCAGCCGAGGGCGACCTTGACGCACGCAAGCTGTTCGGCATCGACGAGAGTGTGCGTGCCGGCTTCAACGATATCCGCCTCACCGTCACCCTGAGCGGCCCCGAATCGGATGAGCGTTACCAGGAGCTGCGCGACGTGGTCGACAAGCACTGCCCCGTGCTCGACCTCTTCGCCAACCCCACCCCGGTGAGCATCGCGGTCGTCAAGGGCTGAAGGACTGTCCTGAGGCCAGGCACTGCCACTCCGCGATCGGGCACCCACGCGTCCTCAGCGGCGGCAGCCTGGCGAAGGCGTGCCCAGTGTTACCGTCCATTGCGCCACGGAGTTGATGACGGAGCTTGCTCGGGTAGCGTGAAGGCATGCCAGATAGCGACCGCACAGACAGGGAGTGGGGCTTTCGCACCCGCGCCATCCACGCAGGAAATGTCCCGGATGCGGTGACGGGCGCACGGGGCCTCCCGATTTACCAGACCACGGCCTTCGTCTTCGATGACACCGAGGATGCTGCGGCCAGATTCGCCCTGCAGAAGTACGGCAATATCTATTCCCGCGTCGCCAACCCGACGGTTGCCGCGTTCGAGGAGCGCATCGCGAGCCTCGAGGGCGGACTCGGCGCCGTCGCGACCTCGAGCGGCCTGTCTGCGCAGTACATCACCTTCGCGTCGCTGGTGGGCACCGGCGACCACATCGTCGCATCTGCTGGTCTGTATGGCGGTACTGTCACCCAGCTCGACATCACCCTGCGTCGCTTCGGGGTCGAGACGACCTTCGTGCCGGGGACGGATGTCGCGCACTACGCTGCGGCGATCACCGACAAGACCAAGCTGATCTTCGCCGAGTCCATCTCGAACCCGTCCGGTGAAATCGCGGACCTCGAGGGTCTTGCCGACGTCGCCCACGCCGCGGGCATCCCGCTGATCATCGACTCGACCTTCGCCACTCCGTACCTCCTCCGGCCGATGGAATGGGGCGCCGACGTGGTCATCCACTCGGCGACGAAGTTCCTTGGCGGCCACGGAACCGCGATGGGCGGTGTCGTGGTCGAGTCCGGTCGATTCAACTGGAACAGCGATAAGTTTCCGTTGTTTGACGTTCCAGTGCCCACCTACGGCAACCTCAACTGGTCGGGCAACTTCGGTGAATACGCCTTCCTCACCCGCCTGCGTGCAGAGCAGTTGCGCGACATCGGACCGGTGCTCGCACCGCACTCGGCGTTCCTCCTCGCCCAGGGCGTCGAGACCCTGGCGTTCCGTATGGAGGCGCATGTCGCCAACGCCAGGATCGTCGCCGAGTGGCTCGAGGCCGACCCCCGAATCGAATTCGTCAACTGGGCCGGGCTCCCCTCGCATGCGCACTTCGACCGTGCGAAGAGGTACCTTCCGAAGGGACCGAGCTCGATCTTCACCTTCGGCGTCAGGGGCGGCAGGGATGCGGGACGGACCTTCATCGAGTCGGTGAACCTGGCTAGCCATGTCGCCAACGTCGGCGACGCGAAGACGCTGGTGATTCATCCGGCGTCCACCACTCACGGGCAGCTCACCGAGCAGCAGCTTGTCGACGCGGGGGTTCTGGCGGGCCTTGTGCGTATCAGTGTGGGAATCGAAGACCCGGACGATATCATTTACGACCTCGACCAGGCACTGTCCCTGGCGACGGAAGGCAAGTCATGAGCACTGCAACGGTAACCACCCAATTGGCCAACGGCCTCAGCTGCGAACTCCCCGCAGACTCCCCCCTCGCGAAACTCCTGAAGTCGCAGCGCACCTGGATCGGCCCGAGTGCCAAGCAACGGCTGAAGATCCTGCAGAATGCCAAGTCGATCGCCATCGTCGGCGCATCGCCCAACTCGGCGCGGGCGAGCTATTTCGTCGGAACCTACCTGCTGCAGTCCAGCGATTACCGGGTGTATTTCGTCAACCCGAATGCGGACGAGATCCTCGGCCACAAGACCTACCCTGACCTCGCCTCGCTGCCCGAGGTTCCCGACATCGTCGACGTTTTCCGCAAGGGTAGCGACATCCCCGCCGTCATCGACGACGTCCTGGCCATCGGTGCCAAGACCATCTGGGTGCAGCTCGGCATCTGGAACGAGGATGCCGCGATCCACGGCGAGAGCAAGGGCCTCACGGTGGTCATGGACCGCTGCATCAAGATCGAGCACGCCCGTTTCAATGGCGGCCTGTACCTGCTCGGTTTCAACACCGGCGTGATCTCCGCACGGAAGACCGCACGCTGATAGCCAGCTGATCCTGTCCGCATCGGAGGATTAAGGCTCAGCCGACGAGGTCCTCGTGATGAGCGGCGGCGACGTTGGGGTGAGCGCGCAGCCGATACCGGAGCACATTGTCGCCGTAAGTTTCGAGGATGGGGCTGTTTGTCGGGTCGACGGAAAGCCCGGCAGCCTCTGCCGCGAGACCCGGGCTGAGTTGCAAGCGCGGCATAGACGTGTCGAGGGCGGGGTTGAAGAAGAACGGGATCGAGATGCGGTCGGAGCCACGCTGAGGCGAAATCACCCGATGCAGGGTTGCCTTCAAATAACCGCCAGTGGCGAGCTCCAGCATCTCACCGATGTTCACGACGAAAGCTCCCGGAACGGATGGCGCCTCAATCCAGTCGCCATCGTGCTCGACCTGAAGACCGCCCTTTCCCGGTTCGACGAGCAGAAGGGTGAGGACGCCGCCATCTCGATGGGCGCCGACGCCCTGCGTCGGGGTGGGTCCCGATTCTCCCGGGTAGCGCACGATCTTCGTCAGCGAAAAGGGCTTGCCGGCGAGGGCCTCATCGAAGACGTCCTCGGATGAGCCAAGCGACACCGCCCACGCCCGCATGAGGCGCAGGGCAACATCACTCAGCTTCTCGTTCCAGCGGACCACGACATCCTGGAGTTCCGGCAGTGCTGTTGGCCAGAGGTTTGGACCTTCAAGCCGCCAGTAATCCGGGACACCGGGCCCAGGTTCGACTGCGTCGCGTTCGACTCCGATGTCGATCTGCTCGCGCCAGTCGACGTCACCATGGGTGAGCTCACCCCCGACGCGCGTGTATCCGCGGAACTGAGGACTGTGCACGTTCTCGATCTCGAGTTTCTGCGCAACGGGAAGTTCAAAGAATCGGCGGGATTCGGCCAGGATCTCGTCGATCAGCTCAGGATCAACCCCGTGGCCGACGAGATAGAAGAACCCCACGTCGTGGGTGACCTCGCGCAGCTCCGAACGGAATCGGGCCGCTTCGTCGGCGCCGGCATCGAGTCGAGACAGGTCGAGGATGGGAAGCGATGAGAGCATCAGATAATTCCTTCATTCATGCTGGCCGAGGCCGCGGGCCAGACGTTACGCCCCAGGTGCTTTCGGGTGGAGTGCCGAGTGTTCGCCGAGGCTGTGCCAGGTGCGGTTGTGGTAGACCAGCGGGTCGGATCCTGATTCGTCGGTTGCCACTTTCGATTCCAGTGCGTGCACGGCGATGATCGTGGAGCTGCCAGCCGCCATCTGGTCTATTATTCGACCTCGAATCCACGCATGGGTGCTGGGGAAATACGGTTCACCGGTAGCGAGTCTTGCCCAGAGCTCTGGATCGGCGAAACGGTCGACGCCGCTGGTCGCGCAGAGCGTTGCGATGTGTAGTTGCTCAGCTCCGAGCAGATGGACGACGACGGTGTCGGCGCGGCGGATAGTCGGAGCACTGGAGGCATGGTTCGACAGGGAGAACACCAACAGTGGCGGCTCGGCGCTCACGGAGAAGACCGAGGTGGCGGTGAGGGCGACCGGGCCATCTCCGGCATCGGCGGTGATCACTGCAACGCCGGCGGCATGGTTTCGGAAGGCCAGTTTGAACTCGTCCGGATGCAGCCCACCGAAGTATTTCGGACCCTGCTCGCCGTCGGGGAGCCGCGATTCGGACGGTGCGGCCTGCTCGTGAGTGCTCGTGGGGTTCCTATCGAAGGTGAATGGGCTTGAAGTTAAGGGTGCGCTGCAGTGGGCGATTAATGCGAATGCGTGTCCCTGTGTGACGACATGTGTCGTCTGACTGTGCAGCGCGGGTCTCACCCGTCACCATAGGGAGATGCCCAGACAGATTCGATTCAACGCCTGTGACATGAACTGCGTCGCCCACCAGTCCTCGGGAATGTGGCGGCACCCGGACGACCAGTCCTGGCGGTACAAAGATCTGCGCTACTGGACCGAGCTCGCGAAGCTGCTCGAGCGCGGAACCTTCGACGGCATCTTCATTGCAGACGTGCTTGGCACCTACGACGTCTACGGCGGCTCGAACGAGGCCGCGATCAGGCACGGCGCGCAGGTGCCGGTGAACGACCCGGTGCTGCTGATCTCGGCGATGGCGTTGGTGACCGACAATCTTGGGTTCGGGGTGACC
>JBKJLH010000106.1:0-2594 GCA_046597035.1 Lacisediminihabitans sp. | reverse complement strand
GACGACGCAGAGGACAGCGAACCCGGCAATCAGCGCCATGCGCAGGTGGATGAAACCCAGTTCGGCTGCACCGACCGCGCCAGGGCCGTCCTGGCTCGCCGCGTCGAAGTCGAACGTTCCGGTGACGAAGAGGTAGATCCCGATGGCCAGGGCGCCGAACAGGACAAGTTGAATACCTGTGTAGACGATGGTGAGGCGGCGAAGGGCGGCGGCGAAAATCATTCAGCGCTCGAGACGGCAGAGCTGGAAATGACATATCCGGCGCCGCGCCGCGTCTCGATGATGTCAGACTCGCCGGGACCGGTGAGTTTCTTTCTGAGGTACCGGATGTATGTCTGGACCACGTTACTGAAACCGTGATAGTTACTGTCCCATGCGTGATCTATCAGTTCGCTGGAGCTGATGATTGTGTCTGAATTGCGCATCAGATATTCAAGTACCGCATACTCCTTCGCGGTGAGCGGGATGTCTCTTCCGGCACGGTGCGCGATTCGAGTCGCCGGATCGAGGGTGACGCCCTGGACGGTGAGCGTGGGCCGGTGTGCGCGGGGCGATCGGCGCAACAAGGCCCGAACGCGCGCGGTCAACTCGGCGAGATGGAATGGTTTGACGAGGTAGTCGTCGGCCCCCGCGTCAAGAGCGTCCACTTTGGAGTGAAGGGTATCCAGCGCCGTCAACATGAGTACCGGGGTATGGGGATTCAGCTGCCGAATCCGCCGGCAAACATCGATCCCACCTCGGGCAGATCCAGGGAGCATAAGGTCGAGAACGACAAGGTCGTACGTCTCTATCTCGATGGCTTCGATGGCCGTTGGGATGGTGAATGCGACATCGACTGCGTACCCGGACTCGGTGAGGGTCCGCCGAACGATGTCCGCGATGCGGGTGTCGTCTTCCACGACCAGCAATTTCACGATGGAACGTGTTTCATGGGAAGGCCTCTTGGCTCACTGGTCTTAGCTCACTATGGGTCTCGACGGTACTGTACGGCGGCTCACCATCCGAGGTGAGCCGCCGAGGTGCGGGATTTCGACTAGCCACCGACCACCTCACCCGTTCCTTTACCCTTCACTGCGGTGCCCTTTGCGACCGCGATACCTTTTGCGCTTACCTCTATGGCGAAGTCCACCTGGTTAGTCGAGTTTCGGTAGAGGCTGAACTTATTCTCGCCGAAGTGGTTCGGGCCGGCCTGGTTATCGAAGAAGACGGTAGCCGAAGCCCCGGCGGCCACGGTCATGCCTGTAAGCGGAACATAGTAGGACTCCGACTTTTTCGTCGTGGCGTCTGTCATCGTGTAGAACACCTCAAATCCGGAGAGCGAGTTCGACGAGGAGTTCTTCACAGTAACCTGCAGTCGATCGGCTATGGGTTTTTTGGTGGCCGGGTCGACGTTGTTCTCCGCCATCGCGCTGACGATGGACAGGCCGGGGGCGGTGCTCGCGTTCACGATCGGGTTCGTCGAAACGGGGAGAATGGCCGACGCGCCGCCGGTACCGGGTGAGGCGGCGGAATTGGGTGCCGATGCGGGAGATGTGCCCCCCTGCCCAACGACGATGATCCCGATGACAACGGCGACGGCGACGATGACAGCCGCGATGATGATCCTCAACTTCATGATTACTTCCTTTGCAGAGTGCGCCTGGTCGTAGAGACCATGGCGAAGAACACGGACGCGAGGCTCGCGACCGCGAGGGTGAAGGCATAGGGGAACAGGTCAGCCCAGATGTAGGACAGCGGCTGCTGGTTGTACTGTGCCTTGATGCCGAGGAACCCGAACGACAACCGTTCGAAGTGCTTCTCGATCGAGGCCACCTCAATGCCGTTTCGAACGGCATCGAAGCCGGCGAAGTGGGACATCACCGTCAGCTCGTCCGCTTTTTTGATCTGCAGGGAGGCGAACAACCCACCGGGCACCTGGTTGTCGGGGTCCATGGTGTCGCCGATCTGAGGCATGATCAGCACGACCACGAGCCAGATGACGAGTCCGACAATCAGCCCCGTGCTGAGTTGACGGGCGAGCACCGTCAGGCCGACGGACAGCGCACTCCAGAACACGAGATACACCCAGGCTGCCGCCGAGGAGATCAGGATGCGAATGAGGTCATGGCTGCTGAGCGCTGCGCCGCCAATAGTCGCAATTGCACCAGTGGACACGACAGTGAGAAACGCGACGACGATGAGCCACACCACGGCGAGCCCGAGCAGCTTGCCGCCGACCAGTGAGAACCGGCCAAGTGGGCGGGTCAGCAAGAGGTCGAGCGTGCCGCGGTATTTTTCTTTGGCAATCGTGCCGTAGCCGAGCACCACGGCGAACAGGGCCCCCAGAATCTCGATGTACTCCATTCCTCCGCGGAGCAACTGCAGCGGAAAGAGCTGCGGTGCCGCAGGGACGACCGAACTGCCCGCATTCGCCAACTGGTGCACGTACTGGGTGTAAGCATCCAGCTGGACTTTGAAGTCGGCGGCACCGATGACCACCGAAATAACGACAGCGAAACTGAGGAATCCGACCAGGATCGCCAGCAATGGATCGCGCCGAAGGTCAAGCAGTTCCTTCGAGGAGATGGTGACGATGTTAGTTATGGGGATGTTAG
>JBKJLH010000064.1:0-4134 GCA_046597035.1 Lacisediminihabitans sp. | reverse complement strand
CGCCTCCCACGACCTCACCCGTATCGTCTCAAACATCCTCTCCAACGCGATCAAGTTCTCGCTTCCGGGAGGCAAGGTGGATGTCGCGACCTCCTGCACCAATGACGAGGTGCAGTTCGTTATTAGCGACACAGGTCCGGGTATCCCCGCCGAAGACATCGAGAAGGTATTCGAACGTTTCTACCGGTCACCCGCCGAGGCACTGCGGGTGATTCCGGGTACCGGCCTCGGCCTGCCGATCGTCAAGTCTCTCGTAGAGCGGCACGGTGGTCGTATCACCCTCGCGAGCGACCATGTGGTGGGCGGAACCACCGTCACCGTCACGATGCCGAAGGCGGGAACCATCGCGTAACTCGCCGGCGCCGTTTCTGGGTCCATTGGTCGGCGCCAACCGGGCTTTTGTTCCCGCCCGGCAGGTTTGTGCCGCCTCGAGAGGGCCCAAACCTGACGGGAGGGAACAATCGCACGGTGTGTGCGCAGGTGGGCGCAGGTGAGCGCAGGTGGGCGCAGCAGGCGCGGGCGGGGCAGTCAGCCTTTTTGGGAAAGGACCTCTGCGGCGACGATCTGTGCTGCGGCGAGGTCGGCGGCGCGCCGACGACCGTCGTGCGACACCCTCAGCCGCCGATCCGCGTAATTAATGCGCAGGTGGTGGTATTTCACCAGCCATAGCAGACCGACGAGAGCGGCTGCGATACCGGATGCTGCGCCGACGCCGAGCGCCCACCGCGGCCCGAACTCGTTGGCGACCCAGCCCACGATTGGAGCACCAATCGGGGTGCCGCCCATGAAGATCGCCATGTAGATGGCCATCACCCGACCGCGTACCGGAGCTGGCGTGGAGAGCTGCACGGCTCCGTTGGCCGTCGTCATCACAGTCTGCGAGGCGAGACCCACCACCGCGAGAGCGGCGGCAAAGGCCCAGTAGCTCGGCATGAGGGCAGCCGCGGTGCAGCCGACGCCGAACACAGCGGATGCCACGAACAGGAATCGAAGCCGCGGCTTGTCCCTGCGTGCCGAGAGCAGGGCTCCGATGACGGATCCGATCGCCATCACCGAGGAAAGCACCCCGAACTCCGCCGCGCCCTGGTGGAACACGGTGGTGGACATCGTTGAGATGAAGATCGAGAAGTTGAGACCGAAGGTGCCGATGAGGAAGACCATTACCAGGATCACCACGATGTCGGGTCTCGACCGCACATAGCGGAAACCCTCGGCTAGGTTGCCCTTCTTCGATTCCGCGCGGGGGGATCGCTGCAACTCGCCGACCCGCAGGAACAGGAGCGACAGCAGCACCGCTCCGAACGATCCGGCATTGATCAGGAACACCCACCCTGCCCCGACAGCGGCAGTGAGCAGTCCGGCGACGGCGGGCCCGATCATTCGCGCCGCGCTGAAGGAGGCCGAATTGAGAGCGACCGCGTTGGAGAGATTTGCGCCGCCGACGAGCTGGGAAACGAAGGTCTGACGTGCCGGTGCATCGAATGCGGCGACGATACCGAGGAGGGCGGCGAAGACGTAGACGTGCCAGAGCTGCACTGCGCCCGTGACGGTGAGGATACCGAGCCCCAGCCCGAGCACACCCCCGGCCGCCTGCGTGACCATCATGATCTTTCGCTGGTCACAGCGATCGGCCACCAGTCCGGTGAGGGGGAGCAACAGCAACTGCGGCCCGAACTGCAGGGCCATCACGAACCCGACGGCGGCGGCGTCGTGGTTGGTGAGCTGGGTCAGCACGATCCAGTCCTGGGCGGTGCGTTGCATCCAGGTGCCCACATTGGAGACCAGTGCTCCGGCCGCCCAAACTCGATAGTTGAAGCCGCTGAGTGAGCGGAACATCGCACTCAATTGTCGGCCAGCTCCCGCAGGATCGGGGCGACCTCGCGCAGCATCCGACGCTGGTCGGACGGCAGCGCGTCGAGTCGGGTGGTGAACCAGGCGTCCCGACGCCGACGAGTCTCGCGGATGAAGGCCTCACCGGTCGACGAGAGGTCGAGGCTCACCTTGCGGGCATCATCCGGGGCGGTCTCGCGGGTCACCAGGGCAAGTTCAACGAGGGCGTTGACGGTGCGATTCATGCTGGGTGGCGTCACCCGTTCGTGCTCGCTCAACGAGCCGAGCGTCTGCGTGCCGTTCTTTGCCAACGCGAACAATACCGCGCGCTGACCCTCGGTCACGTCATCGTCGGCCTGCATGGAGCGGATGCGGCGGGCGAGGCGCTGGATCGCCAGACGCAGGTCCTGGTCGACGTTCAGATCATGGGGAGGCATATTTACTTAGCATAGCTTATTAGCCATGCTAAAGAATCAGTCGAAAGTGATTCTTAGACCGTGCGGTGAATCATCCGCGGGTCAGAAAAGAGCCGTCGCACCGCGTCCGGCTCATTCTCCTGGGTGAGAAACGTCGTCCAGGTCATGAACCACGCCCACTGCGGCTGGCTGTCGAGGATCGCCGGTGTGGGAAGAACGCCCACCTCGCCGAGGGCGATCGGTCGGCCCTCGGCGAGAGTGAGCAGCTCGTCATGATGCGACTGCCGGTAGTCATTCGCATAGACGTCAGCGGCAAGGATGTCGACGACATCGTGCCCCGGATAAAACCCGGCGTACGGCGCGGCATCACTTCGCGGGGCGTTGGTGTTCCACACCCAGACCAGGTTGTCGAGGTGATGCACCGAGACGAGTCGCTCGTACAGCTGCCGGTAGAGCGCCGCATAACCGTGAGGTCCCTCGCGCCCACCCCACCAGAACCAGTCGCCATTCAACTCGTGATACGGACGCCAGAGCACCGGGATGTCCGCGTCGTGGAGCTGCGCGAGGAGTGCCGCGATCACATCGACCTGGCGAACCCAGCGAGTGTGGACCTCGGTACCCTCGGTCAGCAGGTCGTCCCAGTCGGACTGGTGGAGCATCCCGTTGCAGATGCTGTCGAGGAAGGTGACCGGTTCCTCCTCGGTCGGGCGCACCGCATGCCACATCAGCGTGATGATCGAACCGGCAGCATGCTGCCTCTTCGCCTCGTCGATCACCGCCTGGCGAAAGTTGATGCCGTCCATATCGCCATCCTCGGAGAAACCGAAGTCCTGGCCCCAGAGTGCCGGGTACGAACCGGTGAGTTCGGCGGCCTGCTCACTATGGAACGACAGCTCCCGAGGAGTGTTGTGCTGGCCGCTCAGGATGCGACTTCCGCCAACCGAGGAAATCAGTTCGAGCAGTCGCTGCGCCGCCGGCGTCGCGCTCGGATTGACCGGGGAGAAAGTCACTCGGCGTCCTCCAGCCCAGCGGCGAGCCCGGCCTTGGCCGAGCCCCAACCGGTGAGTGCCGCCAACACCTCCGGTCGCTTCTCCGCCGCAACCGCATCGCGGTAGGAACCCTCCAGCATCGTGTCGACGAAGACGCGCGCGCCTCTCTGTGCAGAATGCACCGCCGCTTCCACCATGGCAAGGCTGAGCACGTTGGAATGCACCTCGCCAGCGGGGGTCCGTCCGGTGCGGATCGAATCGATGAACTCGGCGAGGGAGCCGGCGATGGTCTCATGCCCCGGCTCGGCCTCCGATTTTTGCTGCCGGTCGTTCTCGGCATCCACTTTCGGCATCGTTTCACCGTCCCAGGTGGCCGTGCCCTTCGACCCACTGACCCGCCACGAGCCATTCCAGGAGGTCTCCAGACCCGGGCTGCACCAGCTTCCAACGAAGGTGTACCGCACACCCCCCTCGAACTCGAAGATCGCCGTGGTTGCGGCGTCCCCGGCGTACCAGCTCCAGGTGGGGTTGTAGCTGTCGCAGTACACGGACACCGGTTCGGCATCCAGCAGGTAGCGTGCGACGTCGAAAGCGTGGATCGACATGTCGACGAGGAGCGGGTGATCCATCGTGTCGCGGAACCCGCCGAAGCGCGGGGCCATGAAGAATTCGGTAGTGGCGATACCGACTGCACCCAGTACCCCGAGCGACTTTTTGAATTCGGAGAGCACCGGATAGTACCGGCGGGACTGGCTCGTCATCAGCAATTGTCCGGACACCTTGGATGCAGCAGCCAAGGAGAGCGCCTGACTCACGGTCGGCGCGATCGGCTTCTCACACAGCACGGGAAGGCCGGCGAACATGGCCTCGACGTTGACCGGATGATGGGCGACCGGCAC
>JBKJLH010000107.1:0-2547 GCA_046597035.1 Lacisediminihabitans sp. | reverse complement strand
AAGGGAGGAAGGGCGAAGGGCATTCTGCATGACGCTGATTCCGACGTGAGCTCTCGTCAGTCAGCTACCCAACTTCATCAAAACTGAGTCAGAGCCAATCTTCAACGCCGTTTGACACACCAGTACTCACCCAGCACGGCACGATGGACAGGCTTGTGCCGTATGAACAAGGGCGCAGCCTGACGGAAGCGCTCCACAGAGCGGGCGCGATTGCGGAACTCCATACCATTGAGGGCGCGGATCATTGTTTTTGGGGCGTCGATGGGTCGTCGATCATGCCCACCGTCATCGGCTTTCTTAACCGGCATCTGCAAGAACAGGCGGTCGCTGCGACTGCCCCCAGGTGAGCCCGCGTCAATCCCACTAGGTCAGCTCTCGCAGCATCTGCCACGATCCCAAACGCAGCGTCCACGAGCTGGGCAGAAGCGGGCCCAAAAGGCATTTGTCTGTCCGCCTGTCTGTCCGCTAAACACCGCCGGCGGTGAGCCGCAGGAACAGCCACTAATGTCCTGTCTCCCTCTCCGCCACTTCCGCCATCGCTGTGATACCCCAAAATGCTGCTAACCCCGCGTAGCAGCGTGGGTTTTGCGCAGGGGTTCCAGGCGCTTGGCGAATGGTCGGGGAGCCTCTTTCCGCCGGTAGCAGCACAAGTGCCCGAAGTCCGAGCGACACACGCTTCAACGTACCGTCTGTCCGATCGTCTGTCCTCTCTGATTGGGGTGGTGGGGGTCAAGCCATTCCTGTCTCTCCTTGTTCCAGGTCGTTCGTGGGGTCACGCGCTTCTCTTCGCGGTCGACGCTTGGCCGCCGCATGATGAGGTTAGGAGAGCGAGACGTCTCAATCTGTTGCGCGACCTTGCGGGCAGTGTGCCTGCAGGTTCTGGACAGACGGCGAGATCATCTTGCCCATCGTCCCCACGGACGATCCGGCATCACCCTTTACGGGCGATAGTGGTGTTCCTCCAGTTCATGCGACCGCTCCAGTGGCCGGCTGCTTGCCGTAGGTGAACTCGGTGGCATCGACCCACATGCGATGCAGGATGACGGCGAGCTTGCGGGCCACGGCGACGCGAGCCCGCTGCATGCCACGTCGCTTGGCGATGTTCATTCCCCACGCTCTGAGGCTCGACCACTTCCCCGACCTGAGGAGCAGTGCATTGGCCGCCGCGTAGAGGGCAGTGCGCGCAAGCTCGTCGCCACATCGGCTGACCCGACCCTGGATATCGGTCTCGCCGGACTGGTAGCGCGTCGGGGTCAGGCCAAGATGGGCACCGACATCTCTGGAGTGCTTAAACCGATCCGGCCGATCGATCGTGGCCCGGAAGGCGACAGCGGTGATGGGACCCACACCGGGCACGCTCATGAGCCGTCGACAGACCTCGTCGTGACGGGCGAGATCGAGAACCTTCTTGGTCAGGCGCTCGAGTTCGGCCAGCATGGTGGTGGCGATCTTCAGCAATGGCTCGACGATCGAGAGCACTTCCTTGTCGTCGCCGGCCAGCTCGCGCACGCGACCGGCCAACGCGGTATGGCGCGGTCTGCCGAGCTTCAGACCAGCCTCCCTCAGAATCGACCTGACGACGTTCTCGATTGAGTGCATGTGCTGGAGCACGGTGCGGCGCCCAACCAGCAGCGAGCGCCAGAGGCGGGATCGCTGGCTCTTGACGTGCACCTGCCGGTACCAGCCAGTCCGCATGATCTGCGCCAAACCGCGGGCATCGTTGCGGTCGGTCTTGTTGGGCATCGTCTTCATCGTCGCATTGGCGTGCCGTGTCTCGATGCAGATCGCCGGCAGTCCCTTCGCGGTCAGCCCCTCATGGAGCCAGGCCGCGAGCGAACAGGCTTCAAGGCCAACCCGCTCGAGCGGGTAGCCGATGTGGTGCAACGTCTCCGACAGTGTGTCCGGATCGCTGGCGGCCCGGGTCTCCTTCACGACCCCGCCCGTCTCGTCGATGACGCAGATCGCAGTCTCTTCCAAAGATACGTCCAGTCCGGCAAAATAGCGCATGGCTGCTCCTTCTCGATGTGTGTGGTGCTCCTAAGGCGACCACGTTGTAACATTCCTGACAGGAGCAGCCGCCTGGATCCCCAATCACCCCATCTGCTGAGGTAGCATAGGCAGGCTCGTGAAGGGCTAACGGGGCGAGTCATGGCGTTCGAATTTGTCGTGGGCGAGCAGTACACGCGTGACCAGATCGCCGACCTAATCAGGATGCCTCAGGAGCGCCGCGGCGGTGCTTGGGACACCGGGTACGACGAGTGGGCAGGCGAGGTTCTCATCTTTGCGAACGTTGGCGTGCCGGGCCGCACCGGCCACGACTATGGGAACCAGTGGGATGGGCCGAACCTGATCTGGTACGGCAAGACAAACTCTCGGCGCGGTCAGCCACAGATCGATCGCATCATATCGAACACCGTCCCAGTTCACGTCTTCTGGCGCGGCGCGGATAGGTCGCCTTTCACGTACGCGGGCGTGGGCACCGCATTGAGCGCCTCAGGGGAGAAGCCAGTGCAAGGGGTGTGGTCTTTCGGCATGGCACTCGTTCCG
>JBKJLH010000109.1:0-6943 GCA_046597035.1 Lacisediminihabitans sp. | reverse complement strand
ACGCATGCCGGGCCCGAGGTGGCCGTGGCATCCACGAAGGCCTTCGTCGCCCAGGTCGCGGCGCTGTATCTCTTCGGGCTTCATGTCGCCCGGGTGCGTCACACGCTCTCCGCGGTCGAGATCACAGGTCTTCTGGCAGAGCTCCAGGCGCTGCCCGACCAACTCGCGACCGTGCTCGAACAGCACGACTCCATTACACAGCTCGCGGGTTGGATGACGGACACCCGCTCGGTACTGTTCCTCGGCCGGCACGCGGGATACCCCGTCGCGCTCGAGGGCGCACTCAAGCTCAAGGAGCTCGCCTACATCCATGCCGAGGGATTCGCGGCAGGCGAGCTCAAGCACGGTCCGATCGCCCTCATCGAGCCCGGGCAGCCGGTTTTCGTGATCGTGCCGAGCCCGCGCGCGAAGGATTCACTGCATCCCAAGGTCGTGTCCAACATCCAGGAGATCCGTGCTCGGGGTGCCCGCATCCTCGCCATCGCCGAAGAGGGGGATGTCTCGGTGCTTCCCTATGCCGACACGGTGATCCGCATTCCGCTCGCCTCCACGCTGTTCGAGCCCCTGCTCGCCGTGGCCCCCCTGCAGATCTTCGCCATGGAGCTCGCCGCGGCGAAAGGCCTCGACGTGGATCAGCCGCGCAACCTGGCCAAATCCGTCACGGTTGAGTAGCACGTTCGAATAGCGAACGGAAGGCACCGCATGATCATCGGAATCGGCGTGGATGTCGTCGATCTCGCCCGATTTGAACGGGCGGCCGGACGCACGCCCGGCGTGCTCACTCGTCTGTTCGCCGAGAGCGAACAGTGGGATGGAGAAGTGAGAAGATCCCTCAGTTCTATGGCCGCACGGTTCGCGGCGAAGGAAGCGGTGATCAAGGCGATCGGCGATTCGACCGGCGTGCGCTGGCATGACATGGCGGTCATCTCGGACGGACTGCGCAACCCGTCAATCGAGGTCTACAACGCGCTGGCCGATATCGTCACGGCCCGGGGCATCTCCACCATCCACCTATCGATGAGCCACGATGCCGGCATCGCGATCGCGTATGTTGTCGCCGAGGGGCGTGGCTCACCGGGCGAGGTCAGCGGAGCATGACGCGGCCTCTTCGCGAGGCCCGTGTCGATCTCGACGCGGTGGCTCACAACATCCGCCTCCTGCGCCGCAGCATCGGGGATGCTCGGCTCATGACCGTCGTCAAGGCCCGTGGCTATGGCCATGGCGCGGTCGACGTGGCGCGCGCCGCGGTCACCGCTGGAACGGATTGGCTCGGCGTGGCGGATATCACCGAGGCGCTCGAGTTGCGCCAGGCGGGAATCGGATCGCCCATTCTCGCCTGGCTGCACGGTGCTGAAGCGGAGTTCGACGAGGCCATCGCCGCGGACATCGACCTCGGGGTGCACTACCTCGACCAGCTCGACCGGGTGGCGGATGCCGTTGGTACGGCCTCGGTACAACTCAAAGTCGACACCGGTCTCAGCCGCAACGGTGCGGCGGAGCCGGAGTGGCGCGCGTTCTTCGACGCTGCGGCCGCGCACGAACGCGCCGGGCGACTGCGCGTTCGAGGAATCTGGAGTCATCTCGCGAATGCGGGGGAGTCGGAAGACCTCGCGCAGGTGGCGGCATTCGAGCGGGCAATCGCCGAAGCGGCCTTGGCCGGGCTCGACCCCGAGCTTCGGCATCTGGCGGCGACCGCCGCAGCTCTCCGGATACCCTCCACACGGTTCGGGCTGGTGCGGGTCGGTATCGGAACCTACGGGCTGTCGCCATTCGACGACGCGACTTCGGCTGACCTTGGGCTACGGCCCGCGCTCGAGCTGAGCGCCGGCATCGTCTCCGTGAAGCGGGTCGCGGCCGGCAGCGGCGTCTCCTACGGCTACGACTATCGCACCGGCGGGGAGACGACCCTTGCGCTCGTCCCTCTCGGATACGGTGACGGAATACCGCGGCAGGCTTCTGGCCGCGGCCCGGTCTCGATCAACGGCCGCCGATATCGCGTCGCCGGGCGGGTGGCCATGGACCAGTTCGTCGTTGATCTCGGTGAAGACGAGGTCGTGGTGGGTGACCGGGCCATCCTCTTTGGCGATCCCGCAACCGGAGTGCCGTCGGCGGACGACTGGGCTCGCGCGTCCGACACCATCAACTACGACATCGTCACCCGTCTCGGCGGTCGAATCGAGTGGACCTATGCAGTTCGAGATTGACACCCCCGAACATATGGCGGAGCTCGGCGCGCGACTCGCCCTCGAGCTGCGTCCCGGCGACCTGGTCGCTCTCAACGGCGAACTGGGGGCTGGCAAGACCACTTTCACCCGCGGCCTCGGCGATCAGCTCGGCGTGCACGGATCGGTGACAAGCCCGACCTTCGTGCTCGCCCGAACGCATCGGCGCATCGGCGGGGGTGCGCCGCTCGTTCACGTGGACGCCTACCGGCTCGGCAGCGCCGCAGAACTCGACGATCTCGACATCGACTGGGCTGCCTCGATCGTGGTGGTGGAATGGGCTTTCGGAATGCTCGAGGGGGTCGCCGAGCATTGGCTCGAGATCGAGATCCGGCGGCCGACGGGAGCCGGGGCCGATATCGCGGAGGGCGAGGAGCCGGTCGAGCCGCGCCTCGTCACGGTCACCGCACATGGTGTGCGCTGGCGGGACCTTAGGCTGGTCTGATGCTGCTCGCGATCGACACTTCGGTGGGTACCAGCGTTGCCATCGTCGACCGGCGCCGCGGCACGCTCTCCGAGGTCAATGAACTCGACACTCGCCGCCATGCTGAGGTCATCGGGGAGGCGATCCTCTTCGCGATCGAGCAGTCCGGCATCGCGATTGGGCAGCTCTCCGGTGTCACGGCTGGGATGGGCCCGGGGCCTTTCACCGGATTGCGGGTGGGTATCGCCGCGGCGCAGGCTTTCGCCTTCGGGGCGGCGAAGCCGCTGATCCGGGTCGTCAGTCACGACGCCGTCGCCTTTGGACACTACGCGACGGGCCATCAGGGCCCGCTTCTGGTCGTCACGGATGCGCGCCGCCGCGAGGTCTACTTCTCGGCGTATTCCGGGGCTGATTCTGTGGGACTGCCGGTGCGTGCTCAGGGGCCGAGCCTCTGCGCGCCCGGCGACCTCGCCGTCACCGTCGACGGCTACGCGCGACACCACCGGATCGACGCGGTCGCGGTGTCCGCGGCATCCGCCGGCCTGCTCGCCGAGGGGTTGTTCCTCCACCACCGTGCCTTCGCGGGCCCCGCGGCCCTCTACCTTCGGGCGCCGGATGTCACGGTGTCGACCGGTCCGAAGCGGGTGAGCGGGTGAGCTGGCAGCTGCGTGTCGCCACGACGGCTGATCTCGCCCGGATCATGGAGCTCGAGACCGGAACCTTCGGCACCGATGCGTGGTCGAGCGACGCGATGCTGAGCGACCTGCGCAATCCGCAGTGCTACTACCTCGTCGCCGACAGTGGGGGATTCCCGGGTGAACTCGGCGGGTACGCCGGGCTGTTCGCTCCGAAGGGAGCCCAGGAGGGCGACATCCAGACCATCGCGGTCGCAGAGTCCGCGCGGCGCGCTGGCCTTGGACGAGCACTGATGAACGCACTCATCAGCGTGGCCCGCGCGAGGGGAGCGGCCGAGGTATTTCTCGAGGTGCGCGCAGATAATCCGGGTCCGAAACGACTGTATGAGGCGCTCGGGTTCACGGAGATCGCGACCCGGATCGCCTATTACCAGCCGGATGGGGTGGACGCGATCGTGATGCGTCTCGCCGTGCCCGATCCGGTGACCTCTTTGGCGGTGGGACAGTGACCGGCGGACCGCTCGAACTGGGACCTCTCGTTTTGGGGATAGAAACGAGCTGCGACGAGACCGGAATCGGCATCGTCCGCGGAACCACGCTGCTCGCCAACGTGATCGCGTCGTCGATGGACGAACACGCCCGCTACGGGGGAGTTGTACCCGAGATCGCGGCCCGCGCGCACCTCGAGGCACTGAGTCCCGCCCTGATGGCTGCACTCGCCGAAGCCGAGGTCACGCTCGCCGAGCTGGACGCCATCGCCGTGACCAGTGGACCGGGCCTCTCCGGATCGCTCATGGTGGGGATCGGGGCTGCCAAGGCGCTGGCCGTCTCCCTCGACAAACCGCTATACGCGATCAATCACCTCGTGGGCCACGTGGGGGCTGATGTGCTACGCGATGACGGAACGGCCATCGAGCTTCCGACCATCGCCCTGCTCGTCTCGGGCGGCCACACCTCGCTATTGCACGTGCGCGACCTGATCTCCGACGTCGAACTGCTTGGCGAGACCATCGACGATGCGGCCGGGGAGGCCTTCGACAAGGTCGCCAGGCTGCTCGGGCTGCCGTATCCCGGCGGCCCGCAGATCGACCGGGTGGCGGCGGGCGGAGACCCGAAGGCCATCCGCTTTCCTCGGGGGCTCAGCCAGCCCAAGGACATGGCGAAGCATCGCTATGATTTCTCTTTTTCGGGACTCAAGACGGCCGTGGCGCGGTGGGTGGAACAGAGGCAGGATGCCGGCGAGTACGTTCCGGTGGCGGATGTCGCGGCGAGTTTCCGCGAGGCCGTCACCGATGTGCTTCTCACGAAGGCAGTCGCGGCCTGTCTGGACCTCGGCATTCCCCGGTTGCTTCTCGGGGGTGGCGTCGTGGCCAATGCCCGGGTTCGAGAGGTCGCTGCGGAGCGGTGTGCAGTCGCGGGAATCGAGCTCCGGATACCTCCGCTGACCCTCTGTACCGATAACGGAGCCATGATTGCGGCGATCGCAGCACTGCGGATCGAGGCGGGACATCCGCCTTCCGCACTTTCTTTCGGAGCCGACTCGACGCTTCCCGTAACGACGATCCAGGCCTGAGCCGTCGTTTGACACATGCTCCGGGCCGCTGCCACTATGGGGCACAGCACAAGTGAGCGCGCCCGACTTATGGAGAATCCAATGACCGACGAGAACCTTCCTCCCACTCCGCCGCCGGCTCCAGAGCCCGCGGCTCCGACCGCCCCTCCGGCCTACGCGGCTCCGACCGCCCCTCCGGCCTACGTGGCTCCGACCGCCCCTCCGGCCTACGCCCCTCCGGCCTACGCGGCTCCGGCCTACGGCAACCCGGTCGCAGCGCCGAAAAAGACTCTCAGTCTGATCGGGATGATCGCGGGAATCGTGGGACTCGTCGGGTTCGCGATTGTCTTCCTCCCCATCGTCGGATCAATTCTTCAGCTCTTCATCCCCGGCGCGGCGCTCGTGCTGGGTATTCTGGGTCGCAAGCGCGAGGGTGCCCCCGCGAGGGGATTCTGGATCACAGCCATCATCACCGGAATCGTCGGACTGGCCATCGCGATCATCGCGCTCATCGGTTGGATCGCGCTGTTCGCAGTCGGTAGCGCCAACGGTGCTTTCAACGGGAGCAATTACTAGTCGAGCGGTTTCGGCCATGAGGGTCCGCGTCCCAGGGGAGGCGGACCTTCTGTCGTCTCCGCTGGTTCGCGCTGTCGGGTGCCACTATCGCATGCAGGCAGCCGTCCGGACGGTGGAAAGTTGGCACCCGAGGGCTCTCCGAAAGGTCAGGCTCGCTCGCAAAGCAGCGCTGTGTGCCGCCCAGCCATGCGGGTGAGCACGAGAGTCGCCGAAGCTGGGCCGCGTAGTGCGAGCTTCTTTCGAAAGACCGCGGGGTCGACATCCACGCCCCTCTTCTTGATCTCGAGCGAGCCGATTCCGCGGATCGCCAGCTCCTTCTTCAGCCGTCGTTCATCGAGTGACAGGGTCTCGATCACGCGAAAGCACGTGGCGAAGGGGGTTTCGATCCTCTCGTTCGAGGTGAGGTAGGCGATACCGTCGCTCAGCATTGTCGCCCCTATGCGGCGGCCAAGGTCGCCGATCAGACGGGAGCGGATGACCGCTCCATCCGGTTCGTAGAGGAAGCTGCCGAGTGCGCCAGTGCCGACATCCGCGCTGTCCTCTGCCGCGGCGAGCTCTGCCGTGCCGTGCTCACCGATCACCAGGGCGGAGCGGCGGATGCCCGGGCGGGCGAGCGACCCGGACCACAGTCCGAGTTCGACGACGTCGTGGTCTACCGAGACCCATTGCGCCTCCACCCCTGCGGGAATGAGGTCGCGGTCGGTACCCGGGCCGAGCTTGATACCGGTGGGCAGCCGCCCCGCGATATCGAACGCGAGGTCGAGAGTCGGCGAATAGTCCGACGGATGGGAAAGGCGGGAGGTGTTCTGGTGCCCGGCGGTGCGCCGCGCCGGATCGAGGAAGACGCCGTCGAAGCCGGCGAGGTCGAAGGTCGTAACATCGGCATGCTGAACCATGGCATTGGGCCAGAGTGCCAGGTTGTAGGCGGCGATCGCGGCCGTTACCTCGTCACGCTCGACGGCGGTCACGTCAAGCTCGAGGGAGGCGAAGGCAATCGCGTCGCCTCCGATGCCGCTCCCGAGGTCGGCGATGCGGGTGAGGCCGGCCGCCTGAAAGCGTCCGGCGTGCAGTGCGGCGACCCGCAGTCGTGTGGCCTGCTCGAGGCCGGCTTCGGTGAAGAGCATCCGCTCGGCGAACGGGCCGAACTTCGCCACCGCTTTGGCCCGAAGCTTCGACTGACTCAGCACCGCGGCGACGAGCCCCGGGGAGTGCCCGGCTCGGCGGAGATCGTTCACGGTCTTGAGTACGTCCGTACTGGACTGCCAGGGCGCAAGCGAATCGAGCAGTCTCAGCCCCTCCCCGGACAGCAATTCGACGAGTTCGGAGGATTCCATCGCCCCACCGTACCAACCGGCCGTTGGCACTCACCTTGCAGGAGTGCTAACGCGCGGCTAAGCTACATCTGGCACTCTCGTCTGGAGGGTGCTAACCCTCCAGATTTCGAAGTACTTCAAGAAAGAGGTCAACCGTGGCAGTCTCCATCAAGCCGCTCGAAGATCGCATTGTCATCAAGCAGGTCGAAGCCGAGCAGACC
>JBKJLH010000029.1:0-3088 GCA_046597035.1 Lacisediminihabitans sp. | reverse complement strand
TTTGCCCCCTCGTGGTTCCACGGCAACGAAGTGCTGATCACGCTGGTGCTCGTCGCTCTGCTCGGAGCGGTCTTCCTGCGCGGGTTCAAGGAGGCCATCGGCATTGCCGTGGTGCTTGTCGCCGTGTACCTCGCTCTCAACGTGGTCGTCATCCTGGTGTCGATCGGCCAGATCTTCGTCCATCCCATCGACGTGACCAACTGGTGGACCGCGGTGAACACGCAACACGGTAATCCGTTCGTGATCATCGGAATCGCTCTCATTGTCTTTCCGAAGCTCGCGCTCGGGCTCTCCGGCTTCGAGACCGGGGTTGCGGTGATGCCGCAGATCAGCGGGGCCCCGGACGATACCGACGCGAAACCGACCGGACGCATTCGTGGGGCCCACCGCCTGCTGACCAGTGCCGCGATCATTATGAGCGTCTTCCTCATCACGTCGAGCCTGGTCACGACGATTCTCATCCCTCAGAGGGACTTTCAGGCTGGTGGGCCAGCGAACGGGCGGGCACTCGCCTATCTCGCTCACCAGTACCTCGGCCCGATCTTCGGCACGGTCTACGACATCTCCACCATCTGCATCCTGTGGTTCGCCGGGGCATCCGCCATGGCGGGTCTACTCAACCTCGTGCCGCGCTACCTGCCCAAGTACGGCATGGCGCCGAACTGGGCCAGGGCCGTTCGCCCGCTCGTTCTCGTCTTCACCGCGATCGCATTCCTGATCACGATCGTCTTCCAGGCCAACGTGGACGCCCAGGGCGGCGCCTACGCGACCGGCGTCCTCGTTCTGATCACCTCGGCATCGGTCGCGGTGACGCTCTCGGCCCTGCACAAGCAGCAGCGTAAACGCACCGTCGGGTACGCAATCGTCGCGCTGGTATTCCTGTACACGACCATCGCCAACGTGATCGAGCGGCCGGACGGCATCCGAATCGCTGCGCTCTTCATCATCGGCATCCTCGTGATCTCCGTCGTCTCCCGGGTGCAGCGGTCCCTTCAGCTGCGGGCGACCTCGGTCGAGTTGGACGCCGCCGCCCTCGAGTTCGTGACCGCCGACGCCGCCAATGGGCACATCCGCATCATCGCGAACGAGCCGGATGACGGCAGCAAGTCGGAGTACAAGAATAAGAACTCCGATGAGCGTCGCTTCAGCCACATTCCGCAGAAGTCGAAGACCATCTTCCTCGAGGTACACCCGGCGGATTCCTCCGACTTCGAGGAGGACTTGCTCGTGCAGGGCATCAACAAGCACGGCTATCGGGTACTCGAGGTGAAGAGCGGCAACATCCCCAACACGATCGCTGCAGTGCTCTTACAGATCCGTGACGAGACGTCGATTGTGCCGACGATCTACTTCGAGTGGAGCTCGGGCAACCCGATCTCGAACATGTTCAAATTTCTGGTCACCGGGGTCGGTGATGTCGCGCCGGTGACCCGCGAAGTACTGCGGGAGTCGGAGAAGGACTCGAAACGCCGACCGGCGGTGCACGTCAGTTAGGAACTCGGCGATCGCGCTCGCCCTGAGCGGAGCTCAGACACCGAGCACCCGGTCCAAATAGGCATTAGTGAACGTGCGGTCGGGGTCCAGCCGGTCGCGGACGGCCACGAATTCGGCGTGGTGGGGGTAGACCTCGGCGAGGGATGCCGCGTCCTGATAGTGGATCTTGCCCCAGTGCGGCCGCCTCTGGTATCCGCGCAGAATCTGCTCGACACCGCGGAAGTATTCCTCATGGTCGTCCCGGAAGTAGCGGTGCACCGCGATGTAGCCGCTCTCTCGCTCCGACGCGGTCGACAGCCAATTCTCGTCGGCGGCCGCGACTCGCACCTCCACCGGGAAGGAGATCGTCCACCCGCGCGAGTCGATATAGATGTGAGCTGCGCTATCCACACCCCGAGCCAGGCGACACCGAACAGGGCGATCCAGGCCCCGAGACGGGACGCTGTGGTTCGGCGAAGGGGTGCACGACCGTGTCGGCGGTCGTGCGGTCGAGAGCGGGCATCGTCATCGATCGTTCACTTTCAACAGGGCTGATTCGGACGGCGTTCGAGCGAGCGCCGCAATCGAGTCGGCGGCAAAATCCATTAATAGGCCAGCGGCCTCATCGTCTCGATCCGCGAGCCAGGCGATGGTCAGGCCATCGGTGATCGCAATGAGAGTGCGGGCGAGTTGTTCGATCGGCATGGTCCACTCGACGCCGGTCACCTCGGCACCACGCTCGAGCAACACCCTCGCGATATGGAAGTAGCTCGCGTACTGCGCCCGGGGAAGCTCTTCGAGCCCGGGGGTGCGCAGGGCGTACTGCACGAGTTCCTGCATCGCCTGCTCCCGCGAGGGATGCGCACGGAGCAGCTCGAAGTAGGCCTGTAGTCCGGCCCGGACTGCGGAGCGGATGCAAGCATCCGTGTGCAGTGCTTCGAGCGAGACCCGCTGCTCGTCCTGCACCACGAACGCGATCAGTTCCCGGACCATGTCATCGCGCGATCGAAACGCGTAGTGGAAGCTCGCTAGAGACATGTGTGCCTCGGCGACGATCGCGCGAGTCGTTGCACCGTGCACGCCCTCGCGATCGATCACTCGCAGGGCGGCTCTTACGAGCGCCGCACGTCGTTCCGCCGAACTCACCCGAGCCATCGCAGCATCCTCTCTGTCGCCACTGGGTCAAGCGCACTGTGGGTCTATTGCACTGTGGGTCTATTGCACTGTGGGTCTATTGCACTGTGGGTCTATTGCACTGTGGGTCAGGCGTCCCAGTCGGGTGATTTGAATCAGGGCGGCGATCAACGCCCGCGTCAATAACCCGTGGCCATTCCGATCGTGCGGATGATTCCTCAGGTCCATTACCACGCACAGATAATTGACACCGACGGCGAAGCCGTGCTGAATGGAGTCACGGTGCAGCCCTCCCTCTCGAATATCCCCCGACGTTCGTTTCGCGATCGCGAAGCGAGCGCTCGCCCGAGACCGACCAGAGACCGACGACTCGGCACCGTCTTCGCCATCCTCGCCTTCGCGCTGCAGGCGACGGCAGTCATGGGCTCGGCAGCGATTGCCCCCGACCCCGCCCCGTCGTCGTCTCCGACCACCGCTACAT
>JBKJLH010000126.1:0-10056 GCA_046597035.1 Lacisediminihabitans sp. | reverse complement strand
GTGCTTTTCCCGACGGACGTGAACCTCCCCGGCGAGTACGGGATGACCCCGCGCACGACGGTCGGGTTCGTACATGTGCTGCTCGCGACATCAGGATTTCTCGCCGTGCTCGTTGCCATGGCTCTGCTCACCTCGTGGATCAGATGCCCCCCGATAGTGACCGGCTTCTTCGTGGTTGCGCTAGTCGGGCTGGTGCTGCTGGGCGTGAGCCTTGCCCTGGTGCCGCAGGCGGTCGGCCTCACCGAACGGCTTTGCCTCGTAGGGATACTCGGTTGGGCGTTCACCCTGTGCCTCGAGCTTCGTCAGCTGCGCTGATCGGCGCAGCCGGAGAGGCGGTCGCCCCCACCCCGGTCATCTCCCACCCCACTTACCCCCTATCCCGCTGCACAACTCCTGCAATTTCTACCAGCAGCTCGCGAGTGGCCGGTTCCCGCGGGGAGATCGCCCCGTACCCGCACAGATTGCAGGAGTTATGCAGGCGCGAGGAGGGACGACCAGGCGAAGGAGGCAGGCGCGAGGAGGGACTCAGCATCTAGGAACCGGCTTGGCCCCTCGGAACCGGCTTGGCCCCTCGGAACCGGGCCAGTGCGGCACTTCTGGGCCGGCGCGCCAGCCCGGAAGCGCCGCACTGGCCCGGTCTTCGGCACTGCGGGCTTCGATAGCCCCCGGTGACACGGCCGTGACGCTAGCGGGGGACCCTCAGCCACGACATCCCGCGCAACTCGAAGCAGATACTGTCGGGCTCCTCGATGATCACCATCAGCACGTCACCGCACTGCCCGCAGCGCACCACGTATCCGGTGGGATCCGGATACACCATCGCCCGTGCGAGCTCCGAGATGTCTCCGCACGCGACACAGCGCGCGGTCGCGGTGGTGAGATCCGCGGTGAAGAGCTCGGAGAGCGGCCCCGCGAGGGAGTTGCCGTCGACGGGCTCCGGCATCAGGCCCCGCCGAATCGCTCGGTCTTCACGCGCTGCGGATCGTGGCCGAGGGCGACCAGATGGTTTGCGACGGTCTCGACGAAACCCGTGGGGCCGCAGACGAAGACCGTCGGTGCGAGGGCGGCCGCGAAGCCATACTGCGAGAGGTCGGCCAGTGCGACCCGGCCGGTCGGCCGTGGCCATCCGTCCGGCGCGCGCCGGGTGTAGACCCAGGTGACGTCGAGGAGGGGGGACGGCATCTCCAGCTCAGCACGGAAGAACGCGTCATCCGGAGTGCGAACCGAGTACAGCAGGCGAAAGGGAGCGGCGCTGCCCGATGCGGCGTGGGATCTGATCATCGCTATCAGCGGCACGATTCCGGAGCCTCCGCCGATCAGCTGCACCGGTTCAGCCTGTGTCGGTCTCCAGACGAACCAGCCGCCGAGCGGACCGCGCAGCTCGATTTCGTCCCCGGGCAGCAGGTCGCCCACGAGGTAGGGTGAGACTTCGCCGGTGGGGAAGCGGTCGATGGCGAGTTGCACCCGGTCAGAGGAGCCCGCGGACGCGATTGAGTAGGAGCGCACGGCCTGGTACCCGTCCGACGCGGTAAGGCGCACATCCGCGTGCTGCCCGGCGAGATTGCCGCCCCAGCCCGGCACATCGAGCAGGATGCTTCGACCGGTGGGAGTCTCGGTTGTGATCGATACGACCACGCCGACATGCCAGAGACCGACCCGATGCGGTGGCGCATCCCGGGTCTCACGTTCCGTCACCACCGGCCGCTCACCAACGGCCGCTCACCAATAGCGCTGCTCCAGCCATGGGTCGCCGTACATGTTGTAGCCGTTCTGCTCCCAGAAGCCCGGCTGATCGGTGGGCATCATCTCGAGGGAGCGGATCCATTTGGCGCTTTTCCAAAAGTACAGGTGGGGGATGAGCAGCCGCGCAGGTCCGCCGTGTTCGGGATCGAGCGGTTTACCGTCGAACTCGACGGCGATCCATGCCGTGCCTCCCAGTAGATCTTCCAGCGGCACATTCGTCGTGTACCCGCCGTAGGAGTGAGCCATGACGAAGTGGTCGGTGGTCGAGACATCCGCGAACAGGGTATCGAGCGAAACCCCGCGCCAGCGTGTGCCGAACTTCGACCATCGCGTGACGCAGTGGATGTCGGTATCGATTGTTTCGATCGGGAGCGAGTGCAGCTCGTCCCAATTCCAGGTGTGGAGCGTCGCGTCATCCGTTCTGATTCCGAACTGCCAGTCGGCAGTTGCGACTTCGGGCGTAGGGCCGGTGGACAACACCGGAAAGTCTGTGGTGAGGTACTGGCCGGGGGGAAGCTCAGGATTGTGGTCGCGGCTGCGTCCGGTGAATCCGCGAGTGATGACTGCCATGGGGGTTCCTTCGATTACCTCAAGACTACCGATCGTTACTGCTCGCGATCGAGGCCACCCATGCGCTCAAGTACCGCGTGAACCAGCTCGATCTCGGCATCCGGGGTGATGTGGTGGTTGAGGTAGATGCCTTCGAGCCAGGGAAGCACCTCGTCACGCTCGAGTCCGACGGCCGACCAGTCGACGCCCTGTTCGGCGGATGTCACGGGCTCGCCCGACACCGGGTCCAGCCAGGCGCGCGCTATCACGCGATCGGGAGCCGCGCCTTCAACCGGGTTCCAGAGCAGGGTGATCGGATGATTCTCGCCGTCGACATGGTCCTGGCTGACAGTGCCCGAACCGAGCCACGGCAGTGTGAGGATCTCGCCCTCGATCTCGACCTCGATGAGGTCGAGAGTGGTGGGCTCGGTCTCACAGACGTAGAGGGGAAAGCCCTCCTCATGCCACGCGGCGGCCTCCTCGATATCTTCCATGAGCTCTGGCATCCGCTCGAAGAAATTGCTGGCGAGACTTTTCGCCCATTCGAGGAGAACGGCAGTGTCGGCATCATTCCAGGGGCTGTTCTCGCTCGCGTCACCATCGGCGCCATGGAAATGATGCTCATTGACGGTCGCGCCCCTGTCGAGATGCAGCTGCCCGTCGCCGTATCCGACGTAGAGAGAGACCACGTTTTCGTCGTCCTGCCACTCGGCAAAGATCTCGGGTTCGCTCAGCATCGGGGGCAGCGTGATCTTCGCCGCACGCTTATCACCGAGATCGAAGACCGCCTGGAAGATCGAATTCGGCAGTCGCAGCGTTTCATCAGGCATAGGTCAACTCTTCCATGTCGGGCACTGGATCGCTGCAGCCGAGCCAATAGGGCCGTGAGCGCGCAGAATTTGCCCCAACCCTGTCACGTAGGCTGAAACCATGACATCCCTCGCGCTCGGCATGCCCGGGATCCGCCGCGATCCGGCCCGCCTCCCGCCGACCCTCGGGCGTCCCGACGACGCGGGCCTGCTCGACCAGTTCGGCCGATCCGCACGCGACCTCCGCATCTCGATCACCGAGAAGTGTTCGCTCCGGTGCACCTACTGCATGCCGGAGGCGGGGCTCCCGGCGATCGCCAGCGACGACCTGCTCACGGCCATGGAGATCGCGCGGCTCGTCGGCATCGCCGTGCGGGACCTCGGGGTGCACGACATCCGTTTCACCGGGGGAGAACCGTTGATGCGGGCCGATCTGGCCGAGATCATCCGGCGGTCCTCTGCCGTCGCGGCGCTTCCGGGAGGTGGGATGGCCTCGATTTCGATGACGACCAACGCAATCGGGCTCGACCACCGCATCCACGAGTTGGTGGAAGCGGGGCTCACCCGCATCAACATCTCTCTCGACACCGTGGACCGAGACCACTTCGCCCGCCTCACCCGGCGCGACCGGCTACCGTCGGTCTTCGCGGGAATCCAGGCAGCGAAGGATGCGGGTCTCACGCCGCTCAAGATCAACGCCGTGCTCATGCGTGACACTCTCGCCGGTGCGGCGGACCTGCTCGAGTGGAGCCTTGCGAACGGCGTGCGACTTCGATTCATCGAGCAAATGCCGCTCGACGCCGATGAAGCGTGGGCCCGAGAAAACATGGTGGATGCCGCGGAGCTGCTCGGTGTGCTCGGCGCGCGTTTCACCCTCACCCGGCCGCACCGCGATGACCCCTCGGCTCCCGCTGAGGAGTGGACTGTCAATGGCGGCCCTGCCACCGTCGGCATCATCGCCTCGGTGACCCGCTCGTTCTGCGAGGCCTGCGACCGCACCCGCGTGACGGCGGAGGGCACCGTGCGCTCCTGCCTCTTCGGTGACGACGAGACCGACCTGCGGACGCTGTTGCGCAATGGATCCGACGACGCCACGATCGCAGACTGGTGGCGCGCCGCCCAGTGGGGCAAACAGGCCGGGCACGGCATGGACCGCGCGGACTTCGTGCGCCCGCAGCGCAGCATGGGCGCCATCGGTGGCTGAAACGCGCGAGGTCCTCATCCGTTACTTCGCTTCCGCAGCCGAGGCCGCCGGGTGCGAGGAAGAATTTCTGCCCGCCGTAGCGACCGTAGGACAACTGCGAGCGGTGCTCGTGGAACAGTACGGCGATGCAATGGCCCGGGTCCTGGCATCAGGATCATTTTTGGTCGACGGTGTCGTCAGCAGAGACGATGCGCGGGCTGTCGGTGCGCAGGTCGACGTGCTGCCGCCGTTCGCCGGCGGCTGACCCGCCGACCATCTGGCCTGAGCCGTCGACCCGCGACGCCCACGCTCCCGTCCACTCGGTTTGTTCCCTCATGTCAGATCTGTGCCGGCTCGAGGAAGTTCACTCCTGCCTGAATGGAACAATTTCCGTGTTCGGGCGCCGGAAAGCGAGGGGGCCCTAGTCCAGTTCGATGTTGAAGTCCCAGAGGGCGAGCGGATGACCGGACGGCTGCCAGGTCACCTGGGCTGCCCCAGTGCGGAAGATTCCGGATACCACCAGATGGGCTGTGCCCCCTGCGGTCGCGGTCGTGCGCGCCGGACCGACTGCAGTGAGGGGGATGACGGATCCGGTCTCGTCGCGACAGACCAGGTCTGCGACGGTGAGGGGGATGGATCCACTTGCGGATTCGACGGTGAGGGTGATCGTCGCGGCGGTGGTGGCGCGCGCACGTGATGCGGTGGCGGACGGGGTGGGCTGAGTGATCGTCTGATCCGGGCCGGTGGCGGTGGCCGTGCCATGCGTGGCGGCGTCGAACACGACGAGGGTTGGCGCCCCCATCGCGAGGACCTGCGGTTTGCCGATAGCGGCAGTCGGCAGCGGATCCACGGCCGGAGCCGTAGGGATCGGCACCGCGCCCAGCGATGCCTTCACGGATTCGGCGGAGGGTGCAGCGGTACAGCCGAACAGCATCCCGACCAACAGAACCGACGCGACCAGCGCGGCACTCCCGGTGAGTGCCGCGCTGGTGCTCCGGCGCAGTGCCGTCACTTGTCGACTGTCATTTGGTTGTGACCGGCACGGATTCCGTGACGATCTTCGCCTGTGGCATCTCATTGACGCTTGCGGTGGCGGGATACAGGGAGCTACCCGATGGAGACGGCTTAAGGGCGCGTCCCGCGGGGTTGTTGTAAACATCCGGTCCGAACGGACGAAGCCCGTCGGTACCGGCATACCCCAGGTGCCCGTGCCCGTCGATTCCTCCCCGGTGGATACCGAAGGTGTCTTCGATGGTGCGCAACCAGCTGTAGTGGTTGTAGGGCTGGGCGCTCACCGAACCGGGGGTGATGAAGCGGCTGATGAGCACGGCACCCGTCACGCCGCCCCCGGGAGTGGTGTCCTGGTTGAAGGCTTGGAACCCGGGCTGGGTGGTGTTCGGCCCCGGCAGCTCGCCGCAGCAGGCCACTACCGACTGGGCGGTATCTGCTTCGCCCTGGACGGATGCGCCGGTGCCGCTATCGGTTCCGAACTTGCTGTCGCCCGCATACTGCTGGTCGGCGATGGAGTTGCCGTACATCTTGTAGGGCGGGAAGGCCTCGTCGAAGAGGATCTGGATCTCACCGTCCTTCTGGAAGGCGGCAGATCCCATGATCGCGGGGATCCACTTCTTGAGGAACAGGTCGGCCGCATACAGGCCACCCTGGTGATTGGTCGGGTCGCCCGAGAGGTTGTCGCCCTTGCACGTGGCGTCGTGGGCATCCGAGCAGTTGTTCGGAGAAATCCAGGAGAACTCCGGGGTGGTCTTCTCCGATTTGAGATCGTCGGCCAAGCTCGGAATGGCAGCGTGGCCCGGGGTGGCGGCATATCCGCCGAGCGGCACGACGTTCGCGCAGTCGGCCGGATTATCGATCATCGAGTGGAACCAGGCAGCCGGATTGTGCTTGGGAACGTACTGGTCGGTGGGTGTGGAACCCCCCGGGTCGACGACGCCGGCACCGCTAGGGTCGCCGGGGATACCGCACTTGTAGACATTCTCGCGGGTGGGATCGTTTCCCATGTCCTGGTTGTAGATCTTCCAGGAGACCTTCTTCGCGTCGAGCTGGTTGAAGATCGTCGGCACTGATGCCGGGTACACGCATCCACTCGAGGCGTAAACCTGGCCGTCAGCGGCCGGAAGCCCCGGTGCGACATCGGTGTACTGGTGGCAGTCGGCCTGGTTGTCGGGCGCGGGTGACTGTCCGGCGACCGCACTGATGTAGTTATCGAGCGAGTAGTGGCCGGTGCCGTAGTACTGGGTGAGCAGCTCGCCATAGGAGGGCAGCGTCTTCCACAGGTAGTCGTTCTGATTGAGTCCGGTGAAGGTGGACTCGTAGGACTTGTTCTCGAGCATGATGGTCCAGACGTGGCCGACCTTGGGAGCGTGGTACTCGCTCCGGTGGTTGTTGTCTGCCCCCGATGCAAAGCTGGGTGCCGCAACGACGCCGACGGCGGCCATTGTGGCGAGCGCCGCGATGCTCGCGATCAGCGTCCTTTTGGTTCGAGTGAGTTTCATGGGAATGCGCCTCCACTGGTCGGAATCGTGATTCCATCGTGCCCCGATACGGGCGCAAGGTGGAGTGCGCGAGGATGAACGTCAGGTAACTAGTTGATGACAAGCAAGTAACACTATGGACACTACAGCCCGACCCACTCGGTGGCACCGTCGGCCAGGTGTTGTCGTTTCCAGATCGGCACAGTCTGCTTGATGAGGTCGACCAGGCGCTCGCAGGCGGCGAAGGCTTCTCCGCGGTGCGCAGCAGAGACAGCGGCGACGAGCGCGATATCGCCGACAACGAGTGGCCCTACTCGGTGAGCGGCGGCCACTCGTAGACCGGTCGCAGCGACGATCGTCGCGCAGCAGTCCGTCAGAAATCGGGCGGCGTCCGGATGCGCGGAGTACTCGAGCGAGGTGACGGTAAGCCCGTGATCGTGGTTGCGCACGATACCGCGGAAGGTCACCAAAGCGCCCTTCTGAGCATCCATCACGAAGTCCTCGATGGCGGTTGCGTTGATGGGCTCGGTTGAGATCAGCGCGAGGATGTCGTCACTCATGAGCGCCACTGCCCGCGATCTGGGCGACGAGGTGCCCGAGTAGCCCGTCGAGCACGGCAAGGCCGTCTCGCACTCCGCCGGGGGACCCCGGGAGGTTGACGATCACGGTACCGTTCGCGGTTCCGGCGACCGCGCGACTGAGTGCCGCGGTCGGAGTCGCGGCGAGCCCGCGCGCGCGGATGGCCTCGGCAATTCCGGGCAGCTCTCGGTCGAGCAGGGCGAGGGTGCTATCGACGGTCTGGTCGGTGGGGCTGAGCCCCGTGCCGCCGGTCGTGATGATCACGGCGGGAGCGGATGCCAGCACCCTGGCCAGCTCGACCGCGATGTCTGTGTCGGCCACGACGGTCACCGCATCGATCACGAAACCGTGGTCGACGAGCCAGGTGGCGATCATCGGCCCGGTGGTGTCCACACGCGTGCCGGCGGCGCCCGCGGTGGAGGCGACGACGACGGCCGCTGTCTCGGCCCTCGCGCGGATTGTGGCGGTGCCGCTATCCCTGGTCCAGTGTCCGCGCTTGCCGCCGGTCTTCGACTCGAGCCGGATTTCGCCGAGCACGGCCGTGGGATCCACCGCCTTCACCATGTCGTGGAGGGTGAGTCCGGCGATCGCCACCGCGGTGAGGGCTTCCATCTCGACCCCGGTCTGGCCGACGGTCTTCGCCGTCGCGGAGACGACGATCGAGTCATCGGTGAAGGAGAAGTCGATGCTGACCGATGAAAGCGGCAGGTGGTGGCAGAGCGGAATGAGTTCGCTGGTCCTCTTGGCCCCGGAAATGCCGGCGATCCGGGCGGTCGCCAGCACATCGGCCTTCGGGAGGCCGTCGGCGCGCACGAGAACGATCACCTCGGGTGTCGTGACGAATCGGCCGGTCGCGGTAGCGGTACGGGCAGTGACGGCCTTGTCGCCGACATCCACCATACGGGCGCGACCGTCGGAGTCCAGGTGGCTCAGTGAGGGTGAGGGGTCGGTCACAGGTCGATCGTTTCCACGAGGTCGCCCGCTTTCAGTTCGGTGATGTTTTCGGCAATGTCGACAAGCAGGTCGGATGCCGCGAGCCCGGCCACGAGGTGCGAACCAGCACCGCCCACGAGCTCCACTCGCCCATCGGGCACTGCTCTGCCGCGCAGAAACTGCCTTTTCCCGGGCGCCGAGCGCAGGTCGGCGATCAGCGTACGCGACTGGCGGTGGGCAGGGGCGAGGCCTGCGGCCGCCCGCAGGATCGGCGCAAGGAAGATCTCGAAGGAGATCTGCGTGCTCACCGGGTTGCCGGGAAAGCTGATCACCGGAACCCCACTGAAGACCCCGGTGGCTTGCGGCCCGCCGGGCTGCATCGCGATGTGCCCGACGTCGCCGCCGATCGTCTTCTGAAACTCGCGCACGACCTCGTAATCACCCATCGAGATGCCGCCGGAGGTGAGGATGAGGTCGGCATCCGCAACGCCCATGACCATTGCAGCGTGCAGCTGGGAGAGCTCGTCACTCGATGACTGGATTGCGTGGGTCACCTCGGCACCGCAGGCGGTGACTGCGGCCTCGAGCGCCGTGCTGTTGGAGTTGTAGATCTCGCCGGGGCCGGCTCGGCGCCCCCCCGGAGTGAGTTCGGCGCCGGTCGTGACTATGACGACGCGCACGCGACGGAGCACCGCTACCTCTTCGATGCCGGCGGCGGCCAGTGCGCCAAGATGGCGCGAGGCGAGGCGAAGACCCGCGGGCAGCAGAAGATCCCCGACTCGCAGGTCACTTCCGCGCTCGCGCACGAACTCACCGCTGGTTCGTGCGCGAGTAATGGTGACCGTGTCGGCGGTGGCGGTCGTGTCTTCGACCGGCACCACGGCATCCGCTCCCTGCGGTACTCCGGCACCGGTCATGATGCGCACGGCGGTCCCTTCGACCAGTGGCGGTGGAGTTCCGGGGCGAGCCGCGACCTCGCCCACGACCGGAAGGGTCACCGGTAGCGTGGCCAGATCTCCCGCTATGACAGCGAACCCATCCATTTGCGAGTTGCGGAACAGCGGCAGGTCCACCGGCGAGAGGACGGCGGTGGCCGTCACGCGCCCCAGCGCAAGCGCGAGTGCGAGGTCTTCGGTGCCGGTCGCCAGCGCGGGGGCGACGAGGGCGCGAATATGGGCGGCGTGCTCCTCAACCGAGCGGTGCGACATCAGTACCTCGCGATACTGGGGTCGATGCGGCGGGACCAGGCGTCGATGCCGCCGACGAGACTGCGCGCAGGGATACCGTGGTCACTCAGGATCGCGACGGCGCTCGCCGAGCGGATGCCCGAATGGCAGTACACGACCACCGGCTTCGAGCGGTCTATCCGCTCCACTGTCGACCCGAGTGACCCGAGAGGCAGCAGCGTCGAGACGGGCAGGCTCGCGATCTCGGCCTCCCAGGGCTCGCGCACATCGATGAGGGTCACCTCGCCGAGGGTCGCGGCCAGTTCGTCGACGTCGATGGTGTCGCGGACGCCGCAGAACACCTCATAGTCGATCAGTCCGGTAATCGGAGCGGCCTCGGTATCCCGGCCGTAGGCGATCTCGCGGAATCCACCGGTGAGGGCATCGACGGTGGTGACCCGCCCGATGAGGGGAACTCCAATCCCGGTGACGATCTTCACCACCTCCCCGGCCATGATCGCCCCGATCACGGCGACGACGCTCGGCAGCACACCGCCGGCCTCGCAGGAGAGCACGGATCCGGGCGGCGGGGGAGCGGGGAA
>JBKJLH010000208.1:0-10288 GCA_046597035.1 Lacisediminihabitans sp. | reverse complement strand
GCCCCCGACAATCAGGAGCCAGAAAATTGAGGGCGGACCGCCAATGGAGATGACGGTCGCGAACAGCGAATAGACCCCGACGAGCGGGGAAAGGTAGGTGAATCCGAGAGCGAAGTTTGACCAGAGGGTCATCGATCGATTGAAGGTGTCTTCATAGCCGAGAACAGCGAGGTGCTCGCTATCCGTACGTTGGGGAGTGGGAGAAGAATCGGCGAGCATTGTGGCCTTTCAGGGGTGTCCGCGGACCATCGCGATCGGCGTTGATCGCAACTATCTCACCGGGTGAGACACAATCTAGTGCGCCGCGGCTCCCGCGACGGGGAGTACCGAGGGGTGATTCCGCGAGCCGCGAACTGCGGATGCGTCATCCACCGACGCGCAAGCCACGGGACATCCGCACCAAAACGGATGACGGAATCAGTGCCGCACGCATGCGCCGGCCCCGGTCGGCTGCGGCGCTGAGGTCGCCGATGACTCGCCGAACGTCGGCGGCAAGTGAGGTCGAGACCGTCCCGAGCCCTCCCCCGCTCCCCGCGCCGGACGCGTAGGCATAGCTCTCGTGCTCCACTGCCGCCCGCATCCGGTCGAGCGCACCGCGATCGACACCGCCGAGGGAGGCCACCAACAGCTCGGCCGCGTCTCGCGGGGTGGCGGTGTCGGGCACGCTGATGCCGAGGTCGGCCGCGCTGTCGAGTATCTCCCGCCACCCCGTCAGTGCGGAGGCGCCGCCTCGAGCGAGCTCACGAAGCCGTCGACGGCGCTGAACAACGCGGGTAGCGGCGGGCACCAGGCCGAGTAGGACGGCGACGCCGAGCGCGAGGACCATCCAGATCCAGGTACCGAGTACGGCAGCGCGGGCCGCACCCGGTGCCGCCTGCGTGGTCTGCTCCGGAGACCGTGGCGCGGCGGACGATGAGGGCCTGGTTGTCGCGCTGTCCGACGGTGTCGGTGTCGCGGTGTTGATCGGGGTCGGCACATCCGGGGATGCGGTATCCGCGTAGGCTGGCACCTCGCCGCGACTCACGGTTGGCTCAAAACGCGTCCAGCCGATGCCTTCGAAGTAGAGCTCTGGCCAGGCGTGCAGGTTGTGCGATGTCACGGTGAAGGCCGTGCGGCCGTCCACCTTGTCGGGCAGCTGAGTGCCCGGCAGAAACCCGACGGCGATGCGGGAGGGGATACCGAGGCTGCGCGCCATGACGGCCATGGCCGAGGCGAAATGGATGCAGTATCCCTCCTTCGCCTTGAGGAACGCGGCGATCACCGTCATACCGGTGCCGTCGTAGCCCCGGTCGACGGGTGCGGTCTCGGAGTACTGAAACTCCCCGTCACGGAAGAACTTCTGCAGCAGAAGCGCCTTCTCGTAGTTGCTCTCGGCACCGCCGGCGACCGTGACGGCAGTTTCGGCGATGATTTTGGGCATTGCCGGCGGCAGAGCGAGGAAGCGGTCGAAGCCGGCCGGAACCGTGGTGCCCGCGCTCGTGAGCTGCGCGGGGGTCGGGGCGATGACGAGGCTCGTCGCCTGGTAGGTCTCGTCTCGGGCGTCCCGATCGGGACTCTTCACCGCGAGTCCGTCAGAGTCCCAGTACCAGCTACCGTCGAGACCGCCGACTCTCGACGTGGGATAGGGCAAAGGCAACCAGGGGCTGGTGAGCCCGTCGACCGTCACGAAGACCTGGTCTTCTTTCCTGGCGATATCCGCCGACAATCCGGGCGGCGCGCCGATCGCATCCGGAGTGTTGCCCGAGCGCTGCCGGAAGGCATCCGGAGCCCAATTCGAGCCACTGAAGTTCTGCAGGCTGACGAGACGAAGGTAGTGGGCCGTGCCGGACTCGCTGCTGTAACTGAGCACAGTGTGCTCGATATCTTGCCTCAGGTCCTGCCCGAGCGAGAGCACCGGATTCACTCCCGAGCTGAGCCCCGTGCCGTTGGCGTTCTGCGCCGGACTCACCCCCGGCAAGAGCAATGGCACGACGAGGGCACCGACGAGCACAGCGGATGACAGGCCGATCGTGAGCGCTGTCTGACGCCGCGGGGCGTTCACGCGCAACAGCAGGAGGTAGCTGACCGCGGCGAGTACGAAGACGATCGGGTCGGTGATGTCGATCGACACGACACTGGGAACAGCCAGCACCACCAGCAACGGAACCCCCGCCAACGCCGGTGAGCGGAGGGTGTTGGCCAGGAGGTCGGCGAGGATCGTCAGGGCGCCCACCCCGACGCAGAGCAGCAACATGATTGGCGCGATCGCCACTGCTGGCAGCGACTGGCGGGCGATCGAGAAGTTGGCGGCCTCGACGATCTGCTGAAATGCGTCCCAGGACTGTGCCGTCGGAATCACCCCGAGGATCGCGGTGGAGGGCACGAAGATCACCGTGACAGTCATCACCAGCAGGATCGATGCCACGACAGGAGGGAGCAGCCGACGGTAGGCGACTGCACCGACCCGCACCGGCACCAGGCGGCGCACAACTGCGGCGCTACCGAGGAGGAGTACGCAGAGGAAGGCGAGCTGGAACCACCACGCGGCACCGTCGAGGATCACGTGAAGTCCCGCGATTGCCGCCAGGATGGCGAGCAGGAGCGCGCGACTTGTGCGCAGCTGAGTGCGTAAGTCGGCGGTACGGGCCGCCTGATCGGGCGGCGTCAGCGGGGTGCGCGGGGCCGCAGGCACCGGTCGGGTCGCCAGGAAAGGAAGGGTCACACGCGTCCCTCCGACTCGAAGTGGGTTCCGGCTCGTTCGGCACTGAGCGCCGGGCCGGCCTGTCTGGCGCCGAGAGCGGCCCAGGCGCTGTCGATCGGGTCATCAACCTGCACGGTCACGCACAGCCAGCCGGCGTCGGCGAGAGTGCGCTCGAGGTCGAATTGTTGGGGGGCAACAAGAAACGCCACAGCGAGATCGAAGGCCTGGCGCTGGGCGCCGAGGCGATCGACTGTCGCCGGATCGGCATCCGAGAGCACGGCAAAAACCGATCCTTGAGAACGGTCCGGTCGTTGAACACCGTGCAGCAGCGAAAGCTCCTCGGGCGATGCAGCACTCAAGGCCACCGACGCGAGGCTCTCGAGAAATTCGTCCGGATGCTCGGGAGACGAAAGTTGCGCCGGTGCGGTTTCGATCACCTGCACGAGGAATCCGTTTCGGACCAGATGCACGCCGAGCGACGCGGTGAAGGTCACCGCCCACTCGAACGCCTCACTCCGCGGTGAGTCGATGTCGTCGACGGTGGCGACATCCCGATAGTTGGAGAGGCGGGTGTCGAGCAGGATGCGTGCTTCGGCGTGGCTGCGCTGCTCCTCCTGGCGCACCATGAGCTGGCCGGCATGCGCGGAGGCGCGCCAGTGCACTCGGCGAAGGGCGTCGCCTCGCCGGTATTCCCTCGCCATCAGGTCGTCTTCGCCGCCGAGAGCGCGCCGCTGCATCACGCGGGTGGGGCCTTCGTCTGCCGAGATCGAGACGATGCCGTCGACGAGAGCCACGATCTCCGGTGTCACGGTGAGCGGCTCGGTCGCACCGGCGACCAAAGCTCCGTCGGCGAGACCGAACGGATCGGCGAAGTCCACGAGCATCGGCCCCACATCGAAGACACCGCGGGTCGGCGGCGTCACCTCATAGCGGAAGTGGGCGGTGGACCCCTGCCCGGCGGACCGCGTCCCGCTCGGGCGCAGGCCGGGTAGTCGCAGCGGTTCCGTAGCGTAGGGGTACCACGGCCAGGAGTCCCGCCAGTTCGCCTCCGTCGTCGACGAGGGCGCGAGATTCCCCACCTGCACATCGGCCATGGTCGGATGCCCCACACTCACCACCGCCGGGGAGAACGACCGCCGCACCGACAGCCGCATCCGTCGCAATCGCACGAAAGCGAGCGCCAGCAACGGAAGAAGAACGAGGAACGATCCCAGATAGAGCAGCTCGCGGCGCCCGAGCCAGTACGACAGTGGAATGACGACGGCTCCGATCACCAGGAGCACCCACCCGCGCCGGGTGAGGCGTGCGATGCGTCGCCCCCTGGCAGGGGAACGGGACGCGCTGGTCGTGTTCGCCAAGGCACGCGCAGCAGCTCTCGAAAAAATCATGAATCGTTTCGGCGCTCCGGCCTGTCGACCTCGTGCGGGAGGCATCGCCGAGGTCAGGCCGGACCCACGGCACCGAGGGGTACCGGGGTGGCTGCGACTATTCGGGAGATGATGTCGGCGACCGCTCCGCTGGCGAACGGATTGCCATTGCCAGACACCCGGTTGGTGGGGATGAGCCGGTGCCCCATCACGGGGATCGCCAGCGCGTCGATGTCATCCGGAAGCACGAATTCCCGCCCGTCGAGTGCCGCCCGCGCCTTGGCGGCGCGTACCAACTGGAGCGTGGCTCGGGGGCTTGCGCCGAGCCGCAGATCCCGATCGCGGCGGGTGGCCTGCGAGATGCTCACCGCATACTGCTCGACGGCCCGGGAGACGAAGACGTTGCGAACGGTCGCGATCATGGCGATCAACTGCACGGTGGAAACGACGGGCTGCAGGTCGCTGAGCGGGCTTGCTGACTCGCGCGTGCGCAGCATGGCGAGCTCGGCCGCCTCATCCGGATAGCCCATCGAGATGCGGGCCATGAACCGGTCCCGCTGCGCTTCGGGAAGGGGGTAGGTGCCCTCCATCTCGACCGGGTTCTGCGTGGCGATCACGGTGAAGGGTGCGGCAAGGATGCTCGTGCTGCCATCGACCGTCACCTGGCCCTCTTCCATGCTCTCGAGCAGCGCACTTTGAGTCTTCGGACTCGCGCGATTGATCTCGTCACCGATCACGATGTTGGCGAAGATTGGGCCGGGCTTGAACTCGAACTCCCGCTCGACCTGGTTATAGATCGAGACGCCGGTGATGTCCGAGGGCAGAAGGTCGGGAGTGAACTGGATGCGGTTCACCGTGCAGTCGACGGACTTCGCGAGCGCGCGGGCGAGCATAGTCTTACCGACACCGGGCACGTCCTCGATGAGCAGGTGCCCCTCGGCAAGCAGCACGGTGAGCGCGGTCTGCACGGCGTCCCGCTTACCGTCGATCACCGTTTCGATGCTGCGGATGATCTCGGTCGAGTTGCGGAAGAAGTCCTCGAGACGCATTGCGACCTCAGCGCTGTTGCTGACCCCAGTGTTATTAGCCACACTGTTGTGGCCAAGACTGTCGCTGACCACGTCGTTACTGGTCTCGTTGCTGGTCTCATTGCTCGTCATGGTTTCCGCCTGCTCTTCGCCATACCTTCTGCGAGTCTGCCAGAGAGCTGACGACAATCAGTCGCTATCAAGCGAACATTCAGTCACCATTGACCTGGGCCGAGGACGCCGAGGCCTTCCCCTCGGGCTAGCGTTGGCACCGTGAAAATTACCGTTCTCTCCGGCGGAGTAGGTGGCGCTCGTTTTCTTCGGGGGCTGCGCCACCACCTTCGCGAGTCCCTGCCCGACGGTGCCGGCGGCACCACTGCTGAGATCACCGCGGTGGTCAACACCGGTGACGACATGTGGCTGGGCAGCCTGCGAATCGCGCCCGACCTCGACTCGATCATGTACACGCTTGCCGGAGCCAACGACGAGGTGCGCGGCTGGGGCCGAATCGGCGAAACCGAGCGAGTGAGTGCCGAACTGCTGGCTTACGGTGTCGGGTGGCCGTGGTTCACCCTCGGCGACCTGGACCTCGGTACCCACATCGCTCGCAGTCATTTCCTGCGCTCCGGACTTACCCTGACGGAGGCGACGGCGCGGATCACCGGGCGCTGGAGCCTCGGTGTCACGCTGCTGCCGGTGACCGACGACGAGGTGGAGACCCAGGTCGTCACCGACGAGGGCAGCATGCATTTCCAGGAGTGGTGGACCCGGCACCGCGCCGCACTGCCAGCGCGGCGCTTCGTGCAGCAGAACCTGCAGACAGCAAGACCGACTCCCGGCGTTCTGGATGCCATCGCTGCGGCCGATGTGATCCTTCTCGCCCCCTCGAACCCGGTGGTGTCGATCGGCACCATCCTCGGTATCCCGGGAGTGCGGCAGGCCCTCACGGAGGCGTCCGCACCGGTCGTGGGCGTGTCACCGATCATCAACGGCGCCGTCGTGCGCGGGATGGCGGATGCCTGCCTCACCGCCATCGGCGTGGAGACCTCGGCGGCGGCAGTAGCCCGACACTACGGAAGCCGCCGTACCGGCGGACTCCTCGATGGGTGGCTGGTGGACCAATCAGATGCCGACGCGGTGGCGTCCCTCACCCCGAGTGGAATCACGGCGCTGGCCGTACCACTTTGGATGCGTGACCTCGAATCGAGTGCGCAAGTGGCGGCCGACACTCTATCGGCGGCTCTTTCCTGAGCGGGGCTCTTCCACGGACCTTCTAAGGTCCATCCGTCACCACTCGCGCGGTTCGCTCTCCGAGACGACCCAGGAGTAGGGCGAGCCCATCGGCGGAATCGACGTCGTTCCGCAGCCCCGACGAAGAAGATACCTCGAGCGGAATATATCCGGCGGCGTGATGCGCGGCGCACGATCCGACGCCGAATGCCGGGGCATGCATCGAGCCATGCGACGCAGTGATCAGCGTGGTCCCATCGCCCGCAGCATCCGCAACCATCGCCAGGGGATGCGTGCACGCTCCATCTAACGCAGCCCCGAGTTCGGCGGGCGTCAGAGCAGGCAGATCCGCGAGAAGCACGGCGATCCCGCGCCCGGGTTCTGTCATCTCGAGGGCAGTGGCCACCCCGAGCGTGACGGCAGCAGCGAGCCCCACGGTCTCCTGTACGATCACGAATGCACCGAGATCATCGAAGACGCCGGAGGCCTCGGCCGTCGTCACCACGAGCACTCCGGCGACGCTGTCCGTGTCGATCGCGGCCACCACGGTGTCAGCGGCCATGGCGAGTGCGAGCGCGGAATGGTCGCCGGGGCCGAAACGGGACTTCGACTGGCGCGTGCCCTTCACCGGCACCACCACAATCCACTCGGTGGTCGGAAGCCCCGCCGCTTTCTGCGAGCCGGACTTGCGGATGCCCGTGTTGGTCGGGCGGCGCCCTCCGGCGGGTCCCGGGGCGTTACTCACGTGATACCCGACCCGCTTCAAAGCCCTGGCGCCAGGCCTCGTCGGTTCCGAGGCGAAACATGTCATCTGCAGCCGGGCGGATCAGTGATCGGGCGCCCGCGGCCTCCTCCGCGAGCAGGTGCGAAAGTCCCCGTATTACTGCGACGGGAAGTCCAGCACTCTTGCGTTTCACGAGATCCGCGGCGGAGGCGATCTCATCTCCGGTAGCCGGTATCGTCACGTCGAGTCGTCGTCCCTCTGCGTCGACCGAGCCGCGAAGGTCGTCGAGCACCCGCACTCCGCTCGCCCCGATGGCCACATCGGTCTGGCCCTCTCGCCAGGCCCGACCGAGGGTATCGGTGATGATCACGCCGAGGCGCACCCCGAAGCGCAACTCGAGGGCGGTGCGCAGGCGCAGCGCCGAGGCATCCGGATCGATAGGCAAGAGCAGAACTGTGCCTTCCGGCGTGTTCGAGGCGTCGACGCCGGCGGCGGCGGCGACCATACCGAGCCGATTCTCCACGATGCGTGTGGTGCCGCCGGGATGCACTCGCGTGGCGACCACCCGCACGGTTTCATCGGTGATGGCCTGCTCGCGATCGGCCGCACGAACGAATCGGCCCTCGGCCTTCGACACGATCTTGGAGGTGACCGCGAGGATGTCGCCGTTCTCCAACTGCCCCGCCAGGCTCCCCACAATGGCCGCGAGATCATCCCCCGCCGTTATCTCGGGAATTCCTTCGATGGCCCACACAGTCAGCATCAGCGCACCAGTTTCGGAAGCACGTCGCGCTCGAACAGGTCGATCCACTCACGCTGGTTACGCCCCACGTTATGCAGGTAGATGCGATCGAAACCGAGGTCGAGGAACGACTGGATGGAGGCCCGATGTGCGTCCGGATCCTCCGAGACGAGCATCCGCCCCTCGAAGTCCTCCGGTCGCACCAGCCGGGCGAGCTGCTCGAATTCAAAGGGCGAGCGGATATCGGAGCGCGGGAATCGCATGCCACCGTTCGGCCACTCGGTCATTGCGTTCTCCATCGCCGTCTCGAAGGTCGGTGCCCAGCTGAGGTGAAGTCGCAACACCCGCTTGCCGACGGTGCGTCCGGATTCGCGAGCTCCCTCATCGAACCGGGCGAACAGGCCGGGAATCTTCTCCCTCGGCGCCCCGTCGATGATGATTCCGTCCACGGTACGGCCGGCGCGCTTCGCGGTCACCGGGCCGGAGGTGGCCACGAGTATCTCGGGCGCGACCTCGGGCATCGTCCACAACCGGGTCGATTCCAGCGAGAAGTGCGGGCCACTGTGCTTGGTGTCGCGACCGGCCAGCGAGGCGACGAAAAGCTTCTTGATGATCTCGATCGCTTCGAACATCCGGTTGATCCGCTCGGCGGTCTCCGGCCAATAGGCGCCGGTCACGTGCTCGTCGATTGCCTCCCCCGATCCGACACCGAGCCAGTGCCGGCCCGGATACATCGCCGCGAGGGTCGCGCTCGCCTGGGCGACCATCGCCGGATGCCACCGAAAGGTGGGCACCGTCATCCCGGTTCCGAGGTCACCAGATGTCGTCTGCCCGAGAGCGCCGAGCACATTCCAGACGAAACTGGCGTGACCCTGCCGCGGCACCCACGGCTGGAAGCGATCGGCCGCCATCACCCCGCTGAAGCCGCGCTGCTCGGCATAGGAGGCCAGCTCGAGCACTTCGGTGGGGTGGAACTGTTCGAGCATCGCCGCATAGCCGATCTGAACAGTGCCGCTGTGGGCGGCGCCGGTCGGAACGGTGCCGGCGACAGGATGAGGAGAGGGCACAGTCCATTCTCTCAACTCACCGAGGGCGCGAGACGCTCCCGGGTTTTGGCGCCGAAGAAGCGGCTGGGCATGCCCGATCGTCTTCCTCGAACGGGAACACACTCGCTGAGAAATGAGACACACCCCGTGTCACTCAGGATTCGGGCGCCTCCGACATGGTCTCCCCCCGGCGGTCGCGCAGCTTAATCTCGAGCTGGCGGATGCGATCATCCTGTTCCTGCTGGGCGATCTCGCGTTCCAGCGCCGCAAGTTCTCGCTCGGTGGCGCTCTCGGGCTGAGGCAACACCCCTCCGCGACGCGGATCGCCAAAACTGCCGAGGTCGACTGCCTGGCCGTAGCCCCGCCCGATCGAGAACCAGAGCACCGAGCCGACCAGCGGCAGCAGGATGACGAGGATGATCCAGATCGTCTTGTCGAGATACCGGATGGTCCACTGGTCCGCCCGGATGATGTCGACGAGCGCAAAGACCATGAGGAGGAGCCCGAGGCCGGGGAACACTAGATACATGAGCATATCTTAGGGAAGATCTCCTCCGAAGGCGAGACCCGAGCAGGGATTCGAGATTGTTCTTGCGCGTTCAGCACCGATGCCGATACGGTAGGCCCCGCGCCACTGACGAAAGGAACCAGCGTGATTATCAGAGATTTTTCGGGAATGACCCGCAATCGCAACACCGCCGGCTCCACCGGCATCGTCACCGCCTGATCGGCTTGCCCGCCTCCTGAGAGACGCAGTCAGCACCGACAGAACCAGTGTTGATGCTCTGGTAGCCCGACCCTCGAGGTCCCGCACGCGCCTGCTCCTGCAGCCTGCCGACGTGCAGGCCTACCGACGTGCAGGCCTACCGACGTGCAGGCCTGCCGACGTGCAGGTCTGCCGACGTGCAGTGTGCCGACTCCTCGGGTCATTCACCGATTAATCCCGCCGCCGTCAGCGGCATTCCAGCAGCGAGGTCCCACCACTATGAACACCGTTTTGTCGACCGCACCCGGTCGCCATGGCCATCCGCTCCAACCACCCCACGACACCGAGCCACACCTCCCACGCCGTGTGAGCCTGATCGATCGCGCTGCCCTGCGCCTCGGCATCGCGCTGATCACCTGGGGTCGCCGATCCATTCAGCTCGAGTCCCGTGAGCGGCGTGCACGATACGCGGATCAGCAACGGGCCCGGCTTGAGCGGGAACGCCAGGCACACCGGTGGCTGAGTCTCAACCTGCCACCTCGCTGATGTCCAGGTCGACGCTGCAGGGTCAACTTCGCATGGTCCGGGCGCTCGGGACGATGCGAAGTTGACCCCCGAGCGGTTGTTCAGTCGTTCTGCAGGAAGTCCGCGACCGCTTTCGGCACATACGGGGCGACATCCCCGCCGAGTCCAGCGACCTGGCGCACGAGGGAGCTCGACACGTGAGCGTGCGCGGGATCCGGCAGCATGAAGATCGTCTCGACG
>JBKJLH010000074.1:0-12329 GCA_046597035.1 Lacisediminihabitans sp. | reverse complement strand
CCCGAGCGGGCGGGGCGGCGGGGCGGGGGCGGGGCGGGCGGCGGGGCGGGCGGGGCGTGATCGCTCGGAACCCCCTTGGCTGGATCGTGCACAATTTAGTTGCCCACAACACGCTAGGGTTCCATACATGACTTCGTCCACAGCCGCCGTGCCCCGGCTCGACGAACAGATCTGCTTTGCGCTCTACAGCGCGTCCCGGGCACTCACCGCACGCTACCGCGAATTGCTCTCGCCGCTCGGTGTCACCTACCCCCAGTACCTGGTGCTGATGGTGCTGTGGGAGAGAAATGCCATCACTGTGACCGAACTCGGTCAACGCCTCGAACTGGATTCTGGCACCCTCTCCCCCCTGCTGCGGCGGCTCGAGACTGCCGGCCTGGTCTCGCGCACCCGGCGATACGACGATGAGCGCACTGTCGAAGTCAGGCTCAGCGCGATGGGCGAGGACCTACGGATGCTCGCTGCCGACATTCCCGAGCAGGTTTGCGCCGCCACCGGTTTCGAGGCCCATCAGATCGGTGCTCTTCTCGGCCAGGTCACCGCACTCTCCGCACACGTTCGCGGCGCCAACTGACTTCACAGAAAATACTGACTTCACCGACGAAACGGGCGGATTCGCCCATCACAATGAAAGAGAGAACGTAATGCCCACTCGTACCGCACGCACCGCCTGGAATGGCAACCTCGAGACCGGCGAAGGCCAGGTGGAGCTCACCAGTTCCCAGCTCGGAACCTATGACGTGTCGTTCCCGAAGCGATCTTCGGAAGAGGCAAACGGGTTCACGAGCCCCGAGGAGCTGCTCGCCGCGGCCCACTCCGCTTGCTACGCCATGCAGTTCTCCGCCGTTCTCACTGCGGCCGGCGGCACCGTCGAGGGTCTCGACGTGAAGGCCGACGTGTCGCTTGGCGCCGATCCGGCCGGCGGATTCCGTCTCACCGGCATCCACCTCACCGTGCGCGGAGAGGTGACCGGGATCGACAGCGCTGCGTTCATCTCCGCGGCGAACGATGCCAAGACCGGATGCCCCGTGAGTAAGGCGCTCACCGGAGTGGAAATCACGCTCGACGCACAGCTCGACGAGTAGGACCACGATGCGGCTCCCGGGGGCCGACTCAGTTCGCGACCGGCACCGGTGCGGCGCTGATGAGATACCCCCGGGGGTCGAAGGTTCCCACCTGATCGCGGAAGGCGAAGGCGAAGTCGGGCCAGAGCAGCGTGAGACGATCGCTCCGGTCATCCACGTACCAGCTGGTGCAGCCGCCGGTAAGCCATACCGTGCTCGCGCTTCGACGATCGAGCTCACGAACGTAGGCATCCTCGGCCTCCCGAGAGACCTCGAGTACCCCGCCTCCTACGATCTCGAGATGATCGAGTGCCCCGAGGATGAATGAGATCTGCGTCTCGATCATGTGCACGGCCGAATTATGTCCGAGGCTCGCATTCGGACCGTCGATGACGAACAGGTTGGGGAATCCGGCCACCGTGGTCGAGGCATGCGCCACCATTCCAGTGCTCCACCGTTCGGATAGGGCAACACCGTCACGTCCGAATATCCGGGCGGCAAACGGCGGCCGGGTGGTGTGGAATCCGGTGGCGAGTACCAGAATATCGAGCTCGTACCGCGCATCGCTCGCCGCATGGGCAGTAGGCCCGTCCAATGCGATCAACGCCGAGGGCTCCAGCGTCACGGCACCCGATGCGATCGCGGGATAGAAGTCGTCGGAGAGCGCGACCCGCTTGCAGCCGATCTCGTAGCGCGGCGTCAGGTGGGCGCGAAGAGTCTCGTCGGTGACCTGCGATGCGAGATGCCCGAGCGCCACCTGTCGAAACTCGGCGACCGCGCTCGATATCCCTGCTCGCTTGGCGAAACCGGCCTCCGCATCCCAGAACAGTTGGGAGCGAAGCCGTTCGATCGCGCCCGGAACGCGGGCGAGCAGCGCTTTTTCGGCAGTGCTGTAAGTGCGGTCATCCCGGGGCACGACGTACGCAGCGGTTCGCTGAAACAGCACGACGGATCCGGCGACCCTCGCGATATTCGGTGCGATTTGAATCGCGGACGCCCCGGTGCCCACCACCCCGATCCGCTTTCCCGCGAGGTCCACCCCGTGGTCCCAGGTCGAGGAATGGAACACCGGACCGCTGAACTCTGCCAGACCGGTGATCTCGGGGATGCGGGGCTGCGACAGACGACCGGCTGCCATCACGAGCACGCGACAGCGATATCGGCCCCTGGAGGTTTCGAGCTCCCAGCGTGCCGACTCCTCGTGCCATCGCATCTGGAGAACATCCGTCGCGAACCGCAGATGGGGCAGCAGGCCCTCCTGGGCTGCTGCCTCGGTCAGATACCGTTGGATTTCCGCTCCGCCCGCGTAGAACCGTCCCCAGTCGGTCTTGGGCCGGAACGAGTACGAGTAGAGGTGCGACGGAATATCGCACGCGACACCGGGGTAGGTATTGTCACGCCAGGTGCCGCCCACATCATCCGCCCGCTCGAGCAGTAGGAACGACCGTTCGGTCTCGCGCGCCAGCCGGATGCCCATGCCGATACCACCGATACCGGTGCCGACGATGATGGTGTCGACCTCAACGGTCCCCTCGGTCACGGCCGCGCCCCTTCCAACACCGAACCCGCGGGATGCCGCAGGGGATGCGCCGCGAACTCCCGGATCAGGGCGAGCACCTCCGCCGGGCGTTCTGCGAGCACGGCGTGGCCGCTGTCGATCTCTGTGTACCGGGCATTCGGCAGGGACGCGAAGACCATGCGGGCCTGGTCGACTCCGGCAAGGTCATCCTGCGTGGCGCCGACGACGAGGGTTGGAGCCGAGATGCGCGGCACCGAATCGGCGAGATCGGTACTCGCGAACAGCTCATGCTTGGCCGTGATACCCGCGGATTCCGCCTGCGGTGCGAGCGGAGCGGGAAGGTGCGCCTGGAGAAAAGACGCGCTGTGGGCGGTGAAGCTGTCGAGGTCACGAACCGCGTTGAGATCGCCGGTGAGAAGTCTTGAGCGCAGCACCGCCACCATCCGGTGCCGCTCCGTAGCCTGGAGTACGGGTGCGACCAGGACGAGGGCACCCACCTCCGGGCTCGCTTCGGCGAACGCAGCGGCCACCGTCGCACCCACTGAGAATCCGACCAGGGTGACGTTGCGCCCGGGAAGCACCTGCCGCATCACGGCGGCCAGTTGCCCGACCGCGGACTCCAGTGTCGCCGGAGAGGGCGCCGCGTACTGCAGATCGACGGCCAGCACGCGTGCGGTTCTCGCAAGAAGGGGACGCAGGAACGAGAATTCGGTCTCCGTCGAACCACCGAGCCCCGGGAGAAGCACCACCGGATCGACACCCTCGCGGTCGACGCCCGTCAGCAGGCAGCGCACGACGGCGTCGTCGACCGCCACCGTGACGGTCGACGAGTCGGTGTCCTCATTCATGATGCGGCGCTGCGCGCGGAGGCTGCCGAAACTTTTGTGGGCACAGCGGAACGGTCGTCGAGGCTCAGCATTCGGGCGGCGCGGCGCACCGATGACCCTGAAATGCGCTGCACGGTCTCATAGAGCGTGCTGCGCTGCCTCAAGGGTCTGCCCAGCTCGGCAGCGATAGCGCGCACGTCGGTGAGCGACAACTCACGATGGGCTTCCGCGCCCGCGGTGCGGGCCAGTGTGCCGCCGATCAGAAGCCCGCCGAGGTCATCCGCTCCCCCTTGGAGCACTGACGCGGCGCCAGCGAGTCCGAGCTTGGTCCAGGCCGCCTGGATGTGGTCGATTCGCCCGGTAAGCATCAGCCGGGCCACCGCGTGTACCGCTCGCGTCTCACGCAGGCTCGGTCCCGGACCAGCCACCGCGGCCACGGTCTTCGATGCCTCCAGCGGCATATACGGCATCGGGATGAACTCGGTGAAGCCGCCCGTCGCATCCTGGATACCGGCGAGAAGCCGCAGGTGCGCGACCTGCTCGGCCGGCTTCTCGATGTGGCCGTAGACCATGGTCGCCGTCGTCGGCAGACCGAGCGAGTGGGCGGAGGTGACCACCTCGATCCAGGACTCCACCGGCGGGTCCGTCTGATCGCTCAAAACGGCACGGATACGGTCATCGAGGATGCGTGCACCGGTTCCGGGCACGCTGTTAGCGCCTGCCGCCCGCATACGGGCCAGGAACTCTCGCACTGTGAGCCCCAGCCGACCGGCGGCGGCAGCGATCTCCACCGGGCGCAGCGAGTGGATATGCAAGCCCGGCTGGGAGAGGCGAATCGCCCCGATGATGTCCAAGTAGGCACCGTCGCCACCGACGGTCACCGCCCCCTGAAGGCAAACCTCGGTCGCCCCGAGAGCGTGGGCTTCGTCGGCGAGTTCGCGGATCAGGGAGAGATCAAAGGAGCCTTCCGCAGAGCGCGCCGGGTCGAACAGCGAGAGGTCGAGATTACGATTGACCACGAATGAGATATCGTCACCGACGGTCGAATGCCGAAGATCGTCGGCGATGGCCGCGAGGCGATCGAGATCGGCGCCGCTTGCGCCAAGCAACGCCGCATAGTCGCCGTCCGTGAGCGCGGCCGGAGTGAGCTCCGCCGCGTCGAGCAGATCGGTGAGTCCGCCGCGTCGATGATCGGGCTCGGCAACCCAGGAGCGACCGATCACCGGTGCGTCCTCCTGCGCGAGCCCGGTGTGCGGGTCAGAGAGGGCGTACACCTGGTTGTGCAACCGGGAGTCGAGCCAGGTCTCCTCGTCGCGAATGTACTGCGGGTGGGCGGTCAAGCGCTCGCGGAGTTCGAATCCACCGGCGAGAGTAAGGCCAGCGAGAGTATCGAGTTCCGGCCAGGGGCGCTCGGGGTTCACGTGGTCGGGGGTCAGCGGACTCACTCCGCCCCAATCGTCGATCCCGGCCCGCAGCAGCAGACCGAGCTCCTGCGGATCGGTGAGGTTGGGGGGTGCCTGAATCGTCGCATCCGGCCCCATCACGATGCGCGCGACGGCCACGGCCGCCACGTATTCCTCGAGCGCGAGATCCCTCTCGTTTTGCATGGCCGTGCGCGGCTTCGCCCGGAAGTTCTGCACGATCGTCTCTTGAATATGGCCGTGACGTTCATGCGAGCGGCGGATCTCGAACAGGGCATCCGCTCGCTCCGCATCGTTCTCGCCGATGCCGAGCAGCACACCAGTGGTGAAGGGGATGCGTGAGCGGCCCGCGTCTTCCAGCACACGAAGGCGGATTTTGGGGTCCTTATCGGGCGAGCCGTAGTGCACGCCGCCCTTCTCCGACCAGAGCCGCGTCGCGGTGGTCTCGAGCATCATGCCCATGGACGGGGCGACAGGGCGGAGCCGCTGCAATTCCGACCACGACATCACCCCCGGGTTGAGGTGAGGGAGAAGGCCGGTCTCCTCGAGCACCAGGATCGCCATTGCGCGAATGTACTCCAGCGTGGACTCATAGCCGTGCTCGTCAAGCCACTGGCGCGCGCTCGGCCAGCGGTTCTCCGGGCGGTCGCCGAGGGTGAACAGTGCTTCCTTACACCCCATCGCGGCACCCTGCCGAGCCACCTCGAGAATCTGCTCTGGAGACATGAAGACGGGGATGCTGCGCTTCGCCAGCCCACCCGGGGTATCGACGAAGATGCAATAGTGGCAGCGATCCCGGCAGAGCTGAGTCACCGGGAGGAAGACTTTTTTCGAATAGGTGATGATGCCGGCCCGCCCCGATCGATCGAGGCCTGCGTCACGAAGACGTGAGGCGACCGCCAGCAGACGCTCGAGGTCATCCCCCCTCGCGCCGAAGAGGAGCTCGGCGTCTGATTGGTCGATGACGTCGGAGCGTTCGAGACGACTCAGAGCGGCGGTGACGTCGTTCGCGCGGGAGGGGTTCGACATGGGAGACCTTCAGGAGGGTGAGGGATACCAGCGCTCAACAGAACGCACACAGCCCAAATCCAGGCCCGTTGATGATTCGCCTTCAGCCTACGCGCCCGGAATCGCCGTCGTTTCGATAGTCGACCTGTCGGTGCCAGAATTGGGCCGAGCGTGAACTCTGGTCGGTGACCATAATGTGAAGGAACAACGATGCCCCTCTCCCCCGCCTACCTCTTCGATCGCTCGCCCGGATTCGGCGCACGGCCGGCTCGGTCCTGGCTTCGTTCGGATGCCCCCATGCTTGACCTCGGCGGTGATTGGTCGTTCCGGCTGCTTCCTGCGGCGGAGCCCACCGACGAAGACGCCGACGCCTTCGCCCAGCCCGAAACCGATGTGGGGTCGTGGGCTCGCATCCCCGTTCCCGCCTCCTGGGTGCTGGTCGGCGATGGACGCTACGGTCTGCCGATCTACACGAATGTGCAATTCCCCTTCCCCGTCGACCCCCCGCACGTTCCCGACGCGAACCCGACCGGTGACTACCGGCGCACCGTCGAGCTCACCGAGGGCTTCGCGACTGACGCGCGTCTCGTCCTGCGGTTCGACGGCGTGGAATCCGCCTTCCGGGTGTGGTGGAACGGCCAGGAGATCGGCGTCGGGAAAGGCAGCCGACTCGCCCATGAATTCGACGTCACCGACGTCGCGCACTCGGGCGTGAATGTGCTCGCCGTGCGCGTGCACCAGTGGTCGGATGCCAGCTATCTCGAGGACCAGGACGAGTGGTGGCTGCCCGGGATCTTCCGCGATGTCACCCTCGCCGCGCGTCCGGTGGCGGGTATCGACGACGTGTGGCTGCGCACGTCCTGGCGCGATGGTCGCGGCTGGATCGAGCCGGAGGTTCGCGCTCTCCCGGGCGCCTATCCGGTGCGGATCCAGGTGCCCGAACTGCAGATAGACCTCGAGTGGGCGGATGCGGCATCGGTCTCGCCGATACCGATTGTGAAAGTCGAACCATGGTCGGCCGAGTCGCCGCGGCTCTACGAGGCGACAGTGTCGACATCCGCCGAGGCGATCGTCCTACGGTTGGGCTTCCGCACCATCGAGATCGTGGGCGACCAACTACTCGCCAATGGCCGCCGACTCGTCTTCCACGGAATGAACCGCCATGAGGCCCACCCCGATCGCGGACGCGTGTTCGATGAGACGCATGCTCGCGAAGACCTGGCGCTGATGAAGCGGTTCAACGTCAACGCGATCCGCACTAGCCACTACCCGCCACACCCACGCCTGCTGGACCTCGCCGACGAACTCGGGCTCTGGGTGGTACTGGAATGCGACCTCGAGACGCACGGCTTCGAGGCCGGCGGTACCGGTAATGACTGGACCCGGGATCCCGCAGCGGTCGCCGAGCGCACCAGCCGACTGACCCGGCGGGACCAGGGTCACGCGAGCACGGGCGCCGGTGCCTGGGCGGCAAATCCCAGTGATGACCCCTCTTGGCGCCACGCCTATCTCGACCGGATCGAACGCACCGTCGAGCGTGACAAGAATCACGCGAGCGTGGTGATGTGGTCTCTCGGCAACGAATCGGGAACGGGAGCCAACCTTGCAGCGATGGCGGCGTGGGCGCACGACCGCGACCCGGAGCGTCCCGTCCACTACGAGGGTGATTATGCGGGGGCGTACACCGACGTCTACTCGCGCATGTACCCCTCAGTGCCGGAGACGGAGTCCATCGGTCGCAACGACACCTCACTACTGCTCGGATGCTCTGCCGCGGAGTCCGCCCGCCAGCGCACGAAGCCCTTCCTGCACTGCGAGTACGTGCATGCGATGGGCAATGGACCGGGAGCGATCGACCAGTATGAGGAGCTCGTCGAGAGGTACCCGCGGCTGCACGGCGGATTCGTCTGGGAGTGGCGGGACCACGGCATCCGCACGCATACTCCCGAAGGCGTCGAGTACTTCGGGTACGGCGGCGACTTCGGCGAGGTGGTGCACGACGGAAATTTCGTGATGGATGGAATGATCCTGTCGGACGACATCCCGATGCCCAGCCTGCATGAGTACGCCGCCGTGGTGGCGCCGTTCCGATTCGCGGTGGCCGCGGACCTCGGCAGCGTCGCTGTCCGCAGCATGCGTCACTCACTGCGTTCCGATGACGTCGAATTCGTCTGGCGCCTGGAGCGCAACGGAATCGCGACGGTGTCCGGCACCCTCGAGGTGGCTTTGCTCGAGGCCGGTGCGACGATCTCGGTCGGCCTGCCACCTCTTGCCATCGAGGCGGGTGGCGAAAGCTGGCTGACTTTCGAAGCACGACTGCGTTCACAGACGGGATGGGCTGGGGCCGGCCACGTGCTCGCGTTCGGCCAGCACGATGCGACCGCGCAGGCGCTGACGCCGCAACCGAGGCTTCCTCGATGGAATGCCGGATCCGCGACATCCGCCGTTTGCACGCTCGGAATCGCGACCTTCGATGCCGGCCGGCTCACCGCTATCGGTAACCTCGACCTCCACGGACCCGAGTTGAGCCTGTTTCGTGCCCCCACCGACAATGACCTCCGTGCCGGTCCGGGAAGTTACGACCTGGCCGATCCCGCGGTGCACGACCGGGGGCTCCCCTCGCCCGCACTCGCGGCGATCTGGCGATCGGCGGGGCTCGATCGCCTGACCAGCCGGGTCGTCGAGCGCGAGCATGGACTCTCCGGGATCCGCGAACTGCGTCGGTGGGCGCCGGCGGCGGGCCGGGAGTCGGTGGTCACCGACATCCGCTGGCAGGCAGTGGAGGATTCGCTGTTGTTGACGGTGGAGATCACGCCGTCTGCCGGTTGGGATATCGTCTTACCGCGCCTCGGCATCCGATTCGCCCTGCCGTTGGAGCTGGAAAGCGTGAGCTGGTTCGGTACCGGTCCGTTCGAGTCCTACCCCGATAGCGCGAATGCGACACGGGTGGGCAGTTTCACGAGCTCGATCGACGACCTCAATGTGCGCTACGCACGCCCCCAGGAGACCGGACACCGGTCGGGGCTTCGACACCTCCACCTCACCGGATCGGCGGGGGACCTCACCGTCGAGGCGATTCCGGATCATCGCGGGCGGCGCCCCGGATTCAGCGTCGCCCGTTACACGGCAGAGGAGGTCTCGTCGGCGGACCACCCGCATGAGCTGCCGACGCCGACGAGAACCTACCTCTACATTGACGCGGCTCAGAACGGACTCGGCTCCCGTGCCTGCGGTGTCGATGTCTGGCCGACGCATGCACTCAGACCGGAAGCGCGAACCCTGCGCCTGCGTTTCGGGAGGGGCTGACCGCTCAACCGCTTAGCTCCCGTTTTTTAAAAGCCCTCCACAGCAGTAAGTACAGCACGCAGATGGGCGTCAGCCTGGTCGGCAACAGTCTGGATCGCCGGGGACCTGCTCAACTGGACCATGGTCTGGGGGTTGATGGCTTGCACTGTGGTCGAACTTGCTGACCGGTCTCGTCGAATGACGACGTTGCAGGGAAGCAAAAGGCCCATGTCGGGATCGGCGGTGAGGGCTTGTTGAGCGAGGACAGGGTTGCATGCGCCCAGAATCAGGTAGTCACCGAGCGCGTGTGCGCTTTCGCTGCCGAGCTTTGCTTCGAAGGTCGCGTGGACGTCAATTTCAGTGAGGACACCGAATCCGTGATTTGCCAGCTCCTCCCGGACTTTGACGACGGCTTCTTCGTAGGGTAGTGAGACAGTGACGGTGTGCGCGTAGTTCATGGTTTTCTCCTTCGTTGCTCGTGCTGTACATGGTTCAGCTGTCGTCAGCTTGTGGCGATGATTCCCATCATCCCGCCGTCTTCATGGTCGAGGATGTGGCAGTGGTAGACGGTCTTTCCGGTGAAGTCCTCGAACGGGATACGCACTCGAACACTGCTCTGGGCGGGGACGTTGACGACGTCTTGCCACAGGACCCGGTTGACGGTAACGCCGTTTTGCTCGACGATTTGCATGGGCCAGACGTGGAGATGCACCGGGTGATCCATTGGACTGGTATTCGTCAGCGTCCACTCTTCGACGGTTCCGCCCTGGACGATCGTGTCGATCCTCGTCGGGTCGAACTCCTTGCCATCGATCGTGAACCCCATCGTGGTGCTTCCCGACCCCATGCCCATCCCACCGGAGCCCATCCCCATCGCGAAGGTCAGCTCGCGTCGACCATCAATCACTGTGGTTCTCAGATCTCGCCGTGACGGCTGTTCCGGCACCCGAGCGAGCGGCGTGGCGGGGGCGCCTGCCACAGCAAAGCGGGCCAAAATGACCGGGGAAGAGGAAGTGACTGATCCGCTCATCATTCCCATCGCTGTTCCGCGGTCGACCGGCTGAGTTTGAAGAGTTGCCGCCCCCGTCACTGCGGTGACAAGGAGATCGGCGCGGTTTCCGGGGGCGAGGGTGACTTCCGTCACGTCCTGCGGCTGGGGGAATCGACCGGAGTCGATGCCAAGCAGCTGCAGTTGTTGACCGTCGAGCCGGAGGTTCAGATACCGAGAAGAGCACGCATTGACGATCCGCCACCGTTCACGCTCGCCGGGTCGAGCTTTCAGCTGCGGTGACGCGTGACCGTTGACGAGGATCAGACTCCCTTCGCGTCCTCTCACGCGATCCATCGTGGACGGTGGCGGGATGGTTCCAGACCTATCCAGAGTGATGTCGGAGATGACCAGAACGCGTTCCCGGGCAACCGGGATCGGAACGGGATCTTCGACGATGATCGCCCCATACAGCCCACCAAAAACCTGGGTGGCGACCATCCCGTGATGATGAGGGTGATACCAGTACACGCCCGGCGGGTGATCTTTCGGCAGAAGATACTCGTAATCGAACGACGATCCCGGATCGATCGAGACGAAGACGTTGTCGCTATTACCGTTCGGGGAAACGTGTAGCCCGTGAACATGGAGGTTGGTCGGTTCCGTCATCTGGTTCTCCAGGGACACGTTCACCCGATCCCCGGGGCGCACCACCAGTGTGGGGCCGGGCAGCCCCCCGTTGTAGGTGAGCGCGGTTGCGCCGTGCCCCGCGATTAGAGTGCGGCCTTCCGCCGCCGTCAACCTCACCTTCAGTGCCCCGGCGACACTGTGCAGGGCTCTCGGCTCGGTCAAATCTTGGGTAGTCGAGGGAACAAATCCGGAATTCGCGCTCCAGACCAAACCGGTACCACCGGCCACAAGGCTGGCTGTTCCCAGGCCACCGAGGATCAGAGCATTCCGCCGAGTGATGGGCTTCATCAGGTGCCCTCACCCAAGACACGAATACGGTCCTGGTATCCCTCTGTCGTCAGATCTGCTCGGGTAGAGCCTTCATCGAGCAGTTGTCGGGTGCCGCCGGGTCCGCTCGGTACTGACGCACCCCCTCCGCTGCCGACATCGCGTTTCGCACCCGCTCGGGTGGGAGTGCTTCCCGGATGAGCGGACGATGCCCGTCCGCCGAGGCACACAACCGGAATTGTGAACAGCGCTACCGCCCATGTCACCAGTAATCCTGTCGGCCATGGTCCGTTGATTGAGAATCCCTCGATCATGATCCACCTTTCTTCCGTCGCCCGCCTCACGGACGACTCTCCCGTCAACCTGCGAGGTAACGCGGCGGGTCACTTCCGTGTCGTGACGTTCGAATTGCAAGCAGCGGCCCGCCGGGTGCCGGGGCCGCTTCCTCCGTGCGACGGTTTACACTCAATTATACCCCTGGGGGTATCCGCGGAGTCTCGGAGCATTACCCCCCGAATGGATCGTCAGAAATTCGTCGGCGAGGGGGGATGCCTGTGAAGCCTCCGGGGAGACCAGTAGTGAGGTCGTCAGGCGGCGCCGCAGCGCGGTTCTGCGTGTACTCAGAGTCGGACTATCCAACGCGGACTCGGTGGTGATCGGCGCTCTGAGCCGGACCGACAGATTCTCAGACCAGTGCCCGCCCACTGAGCACGGATGATCAGTCGTCGCGTCAGCACAAACGGGCACCGATGTGGTGCCATCTTTCGCGAGCACGGTGAGTGGACGTACTTAGTCCCGTATGTCAAGGCACCCTCGACCTCGATCGCCGTAACCGCGGCCGATGCGATCCAGTTGATTCACCCCAGGGTATTGCGGGCGAACGACCCCCACACGAAATGCGGGTACCGCACCACACCGCCAGAGACCGGGAACATCGTGCCAAGTTCTGCATAACAAAGCCCGATGAGAATAACCATCCCCCGGCGATCAACCACGAGAAGACCGCGGCAGGTCCAGCGATGGCGGAGGCATTGAATGCTCCGAAGAGCCATCCCGAGCCGATGATGGAACCGATCGCGGCGAACAGAAGACCGATTGGGCCGACATGCCTTTTCAGCTTCACCTCCGGCGCTGATCGTTTCGGGGGCTCGGTGGTCTTCGATATCGATGGCGACACCAGCGGCAATAGCCGTGATCCGGTCAAGGGAGGCGACCCGAGGAAGATCCGCGGCCAGCGGATGCGTCGGGGCCGGGTGAGAC
>JBKJLH010000171.1:0-2718 GCA_046597035.1 Lacisediminihabitans sp. | reverse complement strand
TCTGCCGGGCGAGATCATGCAGTGTGATTTGTGGTTCCCGGAGCCTCGGATCCCGGTCGGGTTCACGCAGTTGTTGATGTTGCCGGTGTTGGTGATGACCCTCGGCTTTTCCCGGTTTCAGAGCGCGCGGATGATCCCCTCTCGTCAGGCCGGGGACTTGTTGGCCGGAATGTGGTCGGTGCTCTCGAGGCTTGGCGCAGTGCCGAAGACGTTGATCTGGGATCGGGAGTCTGCGATCGGCGGGACCGGTCGGGTGACGATTCCGGCGGCCGGGTTCGCCGGAACGTTAGGGACTCGTATTCAGCTGGCGCCCGCCCGGGATCCGGAGTTCAAAGGGCTCGTCGAACGCAATAACGGGTTCCTGGAAACCTCGTTCCTCCCCGGCCGGTCATTCACCTCGCCAACGGATTTCAACACCCAACTCGATGGCTGGTTGCTGCGAGCAAATAGCCGACTGATTCGCTCGACCGGGCAACGCCCAATCGACGCTGTGACTGCCGATCGGGCGGCGATGGGCCCCTTACCGCCGATGGAACCGGTGACGGGGTTACGCACCCGGGTGCGTCTCGCCCGTGACTATTACGTCCGTATCGACTCAGTCGATTACTCCGTCGATCCGCGGGCGATCGGTCGGTTCATCGACGTTCACGCGACCGAGTCGACGGTTATCATGACCTGCAACGGCGACCCGGTCGGCTCTCACGTGCGGTGTTGGGCAAAACGAGTCACGATCACCGACCCCGCCCATGTGGCCGTTGCGAAGAGTCTGCGGGCAGGGTTCGCCGCCGACAAACTCGCCCGCGAACGAGCCTCCCGCCATCATGCTGACGGGCACCGGGTCACGCTGCGTGCACTGACCGATTACGACACCTTGTTCGGCTCCGACTTCACCACAACCGACTCCATCTCGACCACGAGCACGAGCACGAGCACCCAGAAAGCGACGTCCTGATGAACGACACCACCGCGACCACCGACACCTTGAGCGCCCTCGACACAGCACCCACAATCTCGGGTCAGCGGGAGCTGGTCTCAACAATGGCCTACCTCGCTCGAGTGTTGAAAACCCCCACGATCGGACGGTGCTGGGAAGAACTCGCAATTCAAGCCCGCGATCAGGGCTGGTCCCACGAGGACTACCTCGCCACCGTGCTGCAACGCCAAGTCGCCGACCGGGAAGCCAACGGCACCACCCTGCGGATCGCCGGCGCCCACTTCCCCCAGGTCAAAACGTTGGAAGACTTCAACACCGACCATCAGCCGTCCCTGCGCCGCGATATTCTCGCCCATCTTGCGACGACGACCTGGGTTGCTAAAGCCGACAACGTCGTCCTCCTCGGACCTCCCGGCGTCGGGAAAACACACCTCGCGATCGGGCTCGGCATCAAAGCAATCCAAGCCGGCCACTCAGTCCTGTTCGATACCGCGACGAACTGGATCAGCCGCCTCACCACTGCCCATACGGCTGGCCGACTCGAGCAAGAACTCAAACGACTCCGCCGCTACAAACTGCTCATCATCGACGAAGTCGGCTACATCCCCTTCGACCACGATGCAGCGAACCTGTTCTTCCAACTCGTCGCAGCCCGCTACGAACAAGGCGCCATCCTTGTCACCTCGAACATGCCCTTCGGCCGGTGGGGCGAGATCTTCTCCGACGACATCGTCGCAGCCGCGATGATCGACCGGCTCGTCCACCACGCCGAAGTCCTCACACTGACCGGTGACTCCTACCGCACACGCTCACGCCGCGAGCTCCTCGCCACAACACCAGCAGCAACCCGCAACTAACTCGTCACACAGCACACAAAACCAACCCGAGGGGTCATTATTCAAACGACGAAACGGGGTCAATATTCACCCGCCGTTGACAAGGGTCGGTGAAATGAATGAGTCGCGTATTGGTGAACTGCGTAAGGCCCGCGGATGGACGCAGGAACGCTTGGCGAGCCGGAGTGGGGTTGCGGTGCGAACGATCCAGCGCTTGGAAGCGGGCAAGGATGCGGGCCTGGAAACGTTGTCTCTGATCGGCAACGCACTGGGGGTGCCGGTGCGCGATCTGTTTATCAGCGTCGAGGATGAGGACTTTCAAACCACTGTTGCAGTATTTGATTCGCGTAAGGGCGCCCAACAAACCAAGCGCAATGCGGCCATGCAGGGTTTCACCTTCTTGTACCGGGGCATTGGTGTTCTTTTGACGTTCGGAACAATCATCCTGGTGCTCACCGGGGTGCTGTCCTGGCTGGGATGGTTGATCATTCCGGCGTACTGGGCTGGAGGCGGGTACCTGTTCAGCTTCCTTCTCCGTGCCGTGTTCGATCCGCGGCTGGATGCGAAGTACCCGCTGTCAGTGCCGTCGCATCCTCACACCGGATCCGAGCCTGAGGGTTTCTGATGTACATCGGCCACTACGCCGCTGCCGCGGTGCTGGTCACGGTTGTACCGGATTCGCCGGTACTCCCTGCCGCGATCGGTGTTGCTTGGCCAGACCTGGTCTGGCCAGTCCTCGTGTTGACCGGGTGGGAGAAAGTCACCACGAACCGGATTGATCCGTTGCAACAATCGGTGCGCTTCGACTCGTATCCGTTCTCGCACTCCCTGGTACTCAGCAATGTCTTGAACCTTCTGCCGGCTGTCGTTATTGCGTTGATCTACCAGAGCGTGATCGTCGGGATCGTGTTCTGGCTCGCTGCGGTCTCCCATTGGCTCCTCGATGTG
>JBKJLH010000060.1:0-3642 GCA_046597035.1 Lacisediminihabitans sp. | reverse complement strand
GGTTAGATTTCGCACTTATTGTTTGCAGAGATCGTTTACGAGATAACCCTGCATCCTCGACCCGCTTCTCACACTCACGCAGGCAATGTCGAAACCGATCATCCCCAGGTGCACCTTCCTGGCAAGCAGGAAATGTGAGCAGCTATCGGGCGCTGTTGAATTGTCACGGCCCACGAGCGGGCCCCACTGCCTCTCGGCAGCCCTCTAGCATACGTCGGGTCCCCGGTGAGAATCCACCGCCCATGGCAGAATTAGGGCACGACGAGATGAAAAGGGAGACGATCATGGCAGACACGTTCATGGCAGACACCATCATCACCGTGCAGGGCAGATTCTCCTCGTACTATCCGCCTGAGCGCGCAACCGTGCTGCTCTCCGTCGGGTTCGACGGGCCGAGCCGCGAGCCTGTGTTCTCTGACACGGTGTCGCTATCGTCCACCGTTCGCTCGCTCATCATGGAGCGGCACTCCCCCAGCGACGGACCTATCACCTGGTGGTCGAGCGACAGCATCCAGGTCTGGAGTTCCGAACCCTGGAGTCAGGATGGAGCCCAACTGCCGCCGGTATTCCACTCGCGCGTCGGATTCAGCGTCAAGTTCAACGATTTCGCAGTCATGGCGGAGTGGATCGAGAAAGTGGCCGTGCTCGACGGCCTCGCTGTCGGTGCCATCACCTGGGCCCTCACCGAGGGGCGAAAGACTGCGGTGGTCGCGGAGGTGCGATCCCGTGCCGTGAAGGACGCGGTTGCTAAGGCCAGCGTTTACGCCCAGAGCATCGGACTCGGCTCGGTGCGCGCTGTCGCGCTCGCCGATCCGGGGATGCTCGGCGACCAGGTCGGAGCATCAGATAGCAACGGATCCCACCCGGTGTCGCGGATGATGGCGACCGGTACCAGCCCAGAGCTCTCACTCTCCCCGGAAGACATCGAGGTCGAAGCGGTGGTCGACGCGCGCTTCGTCGCCAGCTGACTCGCCGCGGTCAGCCCGGTCGTCAGTCGCCGAGGTCTCGACGGGCCGACATGGCCCGATCCGCTTCGCGATTGTCCTGACGCTCACGCAACGCCTGGCGCTTGTCATATTCGCGCTTGCCTTTGGCCACCGCGATCTCCACCTTGGCTCGTCCGTCACTGAAGTAGATCTTGAGCGGCACTATCGTGTAGCCGCCCTCTTTGGTCTTGTTATGAATCTTGAGGATCTGCGATTTGTGCAGCAGCAGTTTGCGCTTGCGACGGGGCGGGTGGTTGTTCCAGGTGCCCTGGTTGTATTCGGGAATGTGCACCGCATCCAGCCAAGCCTCGCCGTATTCGACGAAGGCGTAGCCGTCGACGAGGGACGCCCGACCCTCACGCAAAGACTTGACCTCGGTGCCGGTGAGTACCAACCCCGCCTCATAGGTGTCTTCGATTGTGTAGTCGTGGCGCGCTTTGCGATTGGTGGCCACAACCTTCTGGCCACGTTCCTTCGGCACGATTCACTCCTGAATTGATGGCGCGCAGTCGATCTGCGCAGCCCTCCACTCTAACGGGGTCTAGACCTTGAGATACCGGCTGATCGCGAAACTCGCGGATGTCGCGGCCAGCACGGCGCCCACCACGAGCAGGATCGGCACCACCAGATAGGCCTCGGACATGCCGATGAATGGGGTGTCGAGCGATTGGGTTCCGAGGTATCCCTGCACGAAGAATCTGACGATCGACACGACGGCGAGGCTGGCAAGAATCGATCCGATGAGCGCGGCGATCACTCCTTCGAGAATAAACGGGGTCTGGATGAAGCGATTCGATGCGCCCACCAAGCGCATGATTCCCAGCTCACGCCGCCTCGAGAAGGCAGAAAGCCGGATGGTGGTGGCGATGAGCAGCACGGCCGCCACCAGCATGAGCACCGCGATACTCACTGCGGTGAGACTAGCGGCGTTCAGGGCCGCGAAGATCGGATCGAGGTATTTACGTTGGTCGACGACCTGCTCGACTCCGGCGAGGCTCGCCACGCTCTCCCTGATCACATCTGCCTTCGACGGATCCCTCAGGTTGATCGAGAAAGTCTCGGAGAGAAAGGCCGGGGTGATGAAGTCTGCACCGGTGGTGTCCTTAAAGTAGGTCTTGTAGTTCTTGTAGACCTGATCGTGGTTTTCGAATGTCACCGACTTGATCAGTGGCGCGAGTGCCGGTGACTTCAGCTGGGCCTCGACTTGGCCCTTCTGGCTCTTGGTCGCCTCGACGAGGTTGCACTGACCCGCGGTCGAGGAATCGGTGCACATGTAGACGGAGACCTGGGCGCGATCATTCCAGTAACCCTTCATCTGCCCGATCTGGAACTGCAGAAGGATCGCGGCCCCTACGAAAGTGAGGGAAATGAAGGTGACGAGCACCACCGAGACGACCATCGAGATGTTACGCCGCAGTCCGGTGCCGACCTCCGACATGATCAGGCCGAACCTCATCGGGTGACCTCCTCTGCCTGTCCGGCGATACCGAGACCCGATCGGACAGATGCCGGCCCGACACCCTGCAGGGGAATGGTCTGCGTCTGGTAGCCGCCCTGCCGCTCGTCACGCACGATCTGTCCGCTGACCAGCTCGATAACGCGTCGCTGCATTTGGTCGACGATCCCCGCGTCATGGGTGGCCATGATCACCGTGGTTCCGCTCTGGCTGATGCGCTCGAGCAGCGTCATGATGCCAGCGGAAGTCGAGGGGTCGAGGTTTCCTGTCGGCTCGTCGGCGAGCAGGATCGCGGGTTTGTTCACGATGGCGCGAGCGATTGCGACGCGCTGTTGCTCGCCTCCGGAGAGCTCATGCGGAAGCCGGTTGGTCTTGCCGGCGAGACCGACCATCTTGAGGACATCCGGGACCGCTTCCTGAATGAAACCCTTCGACTTGCCGATCACCTGGAGCGTGAAGGCCACGTTGTCGAAGACGTTCTTCTGCGGCAGAAGTCGGAAGTCCTGAAAAACCACTCCGAGGTTGCGCCGAAAGTACGGCACCTTGCGACTGGTGAGCTGTCCGAGGTTCTGCCCGAGCACATGGATCTGCCCCTTGGAAGGGTTCTCCTCTTTCAGCACGAGGCGCAGAAAGCTGGACTTGCCACTGCCGGATGCTCCAACCAGGAACACGAATTCACTGCGGAGGATCTCAAGCGTCACCGCATTGAGCGCCGGGCGCGCGTTTCCCTTGTAGAGCTTGGTTACCTGATCAAACCGAATCATGACCTCTCGACTCTAAGGACGTGCTCCGCAATCGGGAAGAGCGACAGGCCGGATCCCGTGACTCTCAGAAAATCGGACGACGACAAGCTCGGCCGTGTCGATATTCGCCGGGAATCGTAAAAGTAAGAAGGGAATCTCGAAGATAGGCGTACTGCGATCGGGACCGCGCCTCGAAACAGTCACCCTGCTCAACTCCCCGATCAGCGGCGCTACTCGCTTTTATCGCGCTTCCGCCACCTGATACCGGCGTTGATGAAACCGTCGAGATCCCCGTCGAACACCGCGGTCGGATTGTTGACCTCGTACTCCGTGCGCAGGTCTTTCACCATCTGGTACGGCGCGAGCACGTAGCTGCGCATCTGGTCGCCCCAGCTCGCGGTGATCACCCCAGCGAGTTCCTTCTTCTGCGCGGCCTCGCGCTCCCGTTCGATCAACA
>JBKJLH010000032.1:0-33897 GCA_046597035.1 Lacisediminihabitans sp. | reverse complement strand
GTCGTCGCGTGCGGTGGGACCCTCCTGTTTGCCGCATCCCATGCGGTCTTCGTGACTCTGACGGGCTCGGCCGTTGCTGGGGTGGGAACCTCGGTGCTATTCCCGACACTCCTCAGTCGCCACCGTCCCCGAAGCCACTCCGAGGTCGCTGGCCAGTTGTCGTACCGATGGGGGCCTTAGCTCGGTGTCGCGGTCCCTGGCGCGCGCTTAGGTCAGTGCGGCGGCTCGTAGTCGATGCGGTGCGCGTTTTGGGCATCCCCCCGTGGGGCCTTGGCGCTCAGCAGCGAGGCCGGCCGCAGCATTCCGCGACCAAATCGCGCGGTGACCGCGTCGATCGTATCTTCGGCCTCGCGCCAGTCTTCATCTTCATCCCAGAGGCCGAGTTGCTGGCCATCGCCCTCGGTGAGCTGTTCCATGCGTACCCCGATCAATCGCACCGGATTATGGCGGCCGAGCGCTTCGTAGATCGCTCTGACCTCCTCATAGATGCGGCGCCCGACATCCGTCGATTCGGCAAGAGTGCGTGACCGGGTGATCGTCGTGAAGTCGTCATAGCGCAGTTTGAGCACGACGGTGCGCCCCACCCACCCGGCCGTACGCATCCGCACCGCCACCGCATTGGCCTGGCGCAATAGTTCGCGCCGAAGAACGTCGGCGTCGACGGTGTCCACCTCGAAGGTCACTTCGTGCCCCACGCTTTTCTCGACGGATGCCGTGGTCACCGACCGCGGATCGCGCCCGTTGGCGAGATCGTGCAGCTTGAGTCCCGAGGCATCCCCCACCGCGCGTTGCAGCGCGGACAGCGGTGACCGGGCGATGTCACCGATCGTGCGGAGTCCGCGTCGGGTCAGCGCTTCCTCGGTGACCGCGCCGACGCCCCACAGCGCCCCGACGCTCAGCGGATGCAGGAAGGCGAGAGTCTGCTCGGCGGGAATCACGAGCAGGCCGTCCGGTTTGGCGCGGCCCGATGCCAGCTTCGCGACGAACTTAGTGGATGCCGCTCCCACCGAGCAAGTGAGGCGCGTCTCCTGCTGCACCCGTCGCCGAATCAGTGTCGCGACCTCGGCGGGGTTTCCGATGAGACCCGCCCCGGACACGTCGAGGAACGCTTCGTCGATGCCGAGCCTCTCGACCAGCGGGGTCACGTCGTCGAAGATATCCATCACGAGTGTCGAGTAGTGCCGGTATTTCTCGAAATGCGGCTCGAGCACGATCGCTTTCGGGCAGAGCCGGAGGGCCTGGGAGAGCGGGATGGCCGAACGCACCCCGTACTGGCGGGCAGGATAGTTCGCGGCCGTCACGACCGAGCGCATCGACTTGCCCGCGACCACTACCGGCAGGTGCGCGAGTTCGGGGCGATCGAGCAGTTCGACGGAGGCGAAAAATGCATCGAGGTCGACATGCAGGATCGTCGCTGAGCTGCTGTCGACAGACGACGCGCTGACCTGGCGATCGCGCCCATCCTGTCTGCTCATAGCGTCGATCTCCTCACTCGACCGAATCTACCCTCGGCGAACGACAGCGGCATACGTCAGAGCAACCCGAGTCTAGCCAGTCGCTTGCGGGCGGCATCCTCGCTGGTCGAACTCCGACCCAGCAGTCGGCCGACGAGCGCCAGCACGATCCGAGTGATCGTGATCGCCGGCCACCATGGGCGGCGCAGACCGAGCATCCGTCGGTATTCGACCGGGATCGATGCCACCGCTCCGGCGAAGAGGATGTTGTATGCCGGGCGCATTGCGCGGGGGATTCCCGGACGACGAATGAACCGGACGGCTTCCCGCACCCGCTCATCGCTCTTGAGAATGCCGGAGGTGCGGAAGCCGTCGAGTTGCGATCGCAACTCCGCTTCCGACGCGGGCGGATCCGCGACCCCGACGAGCTCACCGGCCTTCTTCCACTCACTCACGTAGCGGTCGGCTCCCCCGGGAATCGGGGATCCCCAGATCAGGTGGCTGCCGAGAAAAGCGTCGGTAAAGACGACGTGAACCCACGACAGGAGCTCGGGATCCCCCGCGGCGTAGGTCCGTTCGATGCCGTTGGCATCGAGGTAGCTCCCCTTCACGCGATCGTGGAAGCGTCCGACTCGATTGGACTCGCGGATCGCCATCTCGGTGTCGGAGAACGTCACGCCGATCAGCCATTGAATGGTGCCGGCAAGCCGACCGAGCGGATCCTCCTTGTAGCGGGACCAGTCATGCACGCCAGCCATCGCGCCCGGATGGAGGGTCTGCATGAGCAACGCTCTGATGCCCGCGACCAGCGTCGCCATCCCGCCGTGGACGGCCCAGGAGGCTGACCCGACGCCGAAGAAACCGCCGTCGTCGCCCTCTTCGATTTGCGCGACCCAATCGGGACGGCCAGACGAATTCCCGGTGAATGCCGAAAGCACCCGCGACCGGAACGGAGCGGCAAGGTTAGACACCTCCTTACGTTATCCAACGAGCCTGAGAATGACGTTCAGCTAGCTGACTAACTTGGCGGAACGCGTGTCTCCGTGGCTTCGGCTAACCGAGCCTCGCGCGCATCCAGGCCACCGGATCGACCGGATTCGTGCCGTCGAGGCGGATCTCGAAGTGGAGGTGAGCTCCGGTGCTTGCGCCGGTGCTGCCGACCAGACCGACCGGCTGCCCTACGAAAACGACATCTCCGACGTGAAGCGCCATGGATCCGACCTGCATGTGGCCGTAGACACTCGTGATCACCGTGCCATCGATCACGTGCTGGATTGCCACGTGGATGCCGAGCGCCGCCCAGCCCGGATTGTTAGTCTCCACGACGACCCCGGCTGCAATCGCATGCACGGTCGCGCCGAATCCGGCCTCGTAGCCAGCGCCCTCGTGATTGGAGGAGCATCCGGAGCATGGCGCGACGCGCAATCCGAATCCGGAATTGATCGGGCTCGAGGGGTTGACGGGCCACCGCAGTGGCAGCGGCGCCGTGACGCCGTAAGCATCCCGTTTCGAGACCGCAAGTGGAGCACTGGTGGCGACGGTAAGACTCTGCAGCGAGAGTTCCCGCACCGAGGCGGTGGTCGTTGCCGCCGCGTCAGCCGGAAAGCCGAAGCCGATTCCGAAGCCGATGGCGATAACGACAGCACAGGACACCGCTGATGCTGCCACTCCCCCGCGCACCGCGTTCACGGCTCCGACATATCGCCGATTGCGAAACGACCGGCCATTGAGGGCGGAAGGTCCCGGGATGGGTTCGGCCAGCACCGCGGGAAACGCGCGAATTCGGGCGCGCCGGGAGTTGATGATGGAATTTTCTGGCAACTGAGGACCTCCGGTTGTCCGCGGCGGCGCGGTCGTTGCGTTAAAAACACCGCGATAGGCGGCGACACAGGATGTCGCGGGCGACTATTCCCCGATTCGGGCGGCGGCCTGAAATCGGCGGCTGCCCGAGAGGGATGGCTTCCCGATAGGGATGGCTTCCCGATACAGGTGGGAAACGGGCTCTCGACTGGCGTGCTGACTAGCGGAATACTCTCACCACCGCGGTGCTCCCTGCGTGGAAATCGCGTTCTCTGCTCCGGAAAAATTTACGCGTTGCCTGTGAAGGAGGAGTCGCGGCGGCCAGCCCGCACATTGCTGAATCAACCGTCGAGGAGAGCCCGCAACTTCCGTACTGTGTTCCAATTGCGGGCCGTCACCGGGGCATCGAACTGCTTCCAGAAGGATTTCGGTACTCGCGTCTGGAGGCTTCCCCCCGGAATCCACTGGTAGACCGCTGCAGGGCCGACAGCCAACCGTTCGGGAGCGATGGCGTGGGCTTCCGGCAGCTCGACCGCAGCAGGCATGGAGCTCACAAAGGTGACGAAGCTCTTGGATCCATCGGTTGCTATGGTCGCGAGCGGATTCGCGTCGAGGATTGCCGAAAACAGCGCGGAATGAAGAAGGAGCACGCTGGATTGCACCCCCGTCGCGGTGAGAACCGCCGCCTCGACATGCGCTGCGGCGTCGATTGGCATCGTTGCACGAGACTCGAACACGACGTTGCCGCTTCGGAGAACGGTCGTGACTTTGGTGTAACCCAGCGCGGTGAATACTGGGGCGAGATCCGCCATCGATATCGCCTTCGCTCTACCGACGTTGATGCCGCGGAACAGGGCGACATAACGGGGCATGACCTGAGGCTAACGACAACGCAGTTGAGAAAACACTGCGAGAATCTCGGTGGGTCGTGAGGCGATTGGGGAATAACACACAGGTCCATGCGATTGCATTGAACTATGACATCCATCACGAACACTCACCCCACTTACGTCGCCGGCACTTGGGCGCTCGACCCCATGCATTCCGAGGTCACCTTCTCGGTGAAGCATCTCGCCATCAGCAAGGTGCGCGGCGCTTTCGAGCGATTCACCGCGACAATCGTGACCGCCGAAGACCCGACGAAGTCCACCGTCGAGGCCAGCATCGAGGTCGCCTCGGTCAATACGAACCAGAAGGATCGCGATAACCACCTTCGCACCAACGACTTCTTCAAGGCCGACGAGTTTCCGAACATGACGTTCGTCTCGACCAGCGTTGCACTCAACGGCGATGACATCAGCGTCGTCGGCAACCTCACCCTCCGCGGAGTGACCAAGTCCGTGACCCTCACCGGCGAGTTCGGCGGCATCGTCACCGACGGCGGCGGCCAGACCAAGTCCGGCTTCACTGCTTCCACCAAGATCAACCGCCACGACTACGGCGTTAGCTGGAATGCCGCCATCGAGGCCGGTGGCTTCACGCTCGGCGACGACGTCAGCATCAACTTCGAGCTTCAGTTCACCCTCCAGGCCGCGTAGTCCCCGTTTCCTCAGAAGGGTCCCCGCTTCGCGGGGGCCCTTCTTCGCGTGTATGACCCGCCCTCGGCAATCTCACCGGTCAGCCCGCTCCCTGCCTGGCAGGGCCCACTCTTCAGCAACCTTCCGACATAACTCCTGCAATTTTTACAGCCCGGTGGTCGAGTCACCGGATCTCCGGGCACCTCTCGACGAGGCCGACGGATCCTGCAGGAGTTATGCGACAGGAAGCCCAGCCACCCGGTCCGCAGCATAGCTACGGTCCCGTTTTCTATCGGCTCACCCCGCATCGACTTGGTAGTTGTTGCGAGTTGCGGAGTGGGGAAGTCGCAACAACTACCAAGTCGATTGGGGGAGGGCGGGCAGGAGGAGGGCGGGCAGGAGGCGGGCGGGCAGGGGGATAACACAGAGGAGCGGAGGAGGAGGGAACGGCCAATTTACCGTTGTTGCCTACCGGCTTGCGAGCCGGACAACGCGGATGTTGCACCACCCGACCGGGGCGACGCTAGCGGTGCTGCTCGACCTCGTGGTCCGCGTGCTCCTCCGGCTCGAGCTGAAAAGTGGAGTGCGCCACGTCGAAGTGCTCGGCAAGGCAGTCGCTCAGCGCATCGAGCAGCTCGTCCGTGCGATTCTCGCTGAATACCTCCTGGTGCACCACCACGTGGGCCGAGAATACGTCGGATCCTGGCGTGATCGACCAGACGTGCACATCGTGCACCGACACGACACCGGCGTTGGAGAGCACGTGCTCTCGGATCAGCGCGACATCCGTTCCGCGCGGCGTTCCCTGGCTGAGCACCCGGATCACATCGCGCAGCAGGCTGATCGCCCGGGGCACGATGAGCGCCGCAATGGCGAGGGAGGCAATCGCATCCGCCCGCTCGAATCCAGTGAGCAGGATGACGACGGCGGCCACGATCACCGCCACCGAGCCCACGAGGTCGCCGAGTACCTCGAGATAGGCGCCGCGCATATTGATCGAGTCCTTCACCCCGCCCCGCAGCACGAGGAGGCCAGCGGTATTCGCGACCGCTCCGAGGGCCGCGACGGCCAGCATCAGGGGCGCCTGCACCGATTGGACCACGGGATCGAGCAGCCGAGAGACCGCCTCAACAACAACAAAGGTCACCACCACGAGGAGGAGCAGCCCGTTGGCCAGGGCTCCGAGAACCTCGGCTCGGCGGTGGCCGAAGGTCTGGGCGTCTGTTGCGGGACGCGCCGCCATGGTGAGCGCGACCAGGGCCACTACCAGACCCGTGAGGTCGGAGAGCATGTGGCCGGCATCGGCGAAAAGAGCCAGCGAACCGGAGAGAAGTCCGCCGATGACTTCGACGATGAGTACAACGGAGACGATCGCGATGGTGACCAGCAGGCGCGCTCGATTGGCGCCGCCGGCCTGGGGGTCCAGACCATGCGAATGGTTACGGCCGTGTGGGTTGCTCACCCTGCCAGTCTAGGAACCCCCACTGCACTCAGACCGGGAATACCAGGAGGGTGCTGCTCGCTGTGGCGATGATCTTTCCCCTCGAGTCATAGACCGTGCCATCGGCGAAGGCCGCCCGCGATCCGGGCTTAGTGACGATCCCGATTGCGGTGAGCTGGCCGGTATCGGCCATCACCGGGCGCAGAAAGCTGACCTTGATCTCGAGCGAGGTATAGCCCTGGCCCTTCGGCAGTGTCGTCTGCACAGCACAACCGAGCACGGAGTCGAGCAGCGTGCAGACCAGACCGCCGTGCACGGTACCGATGGGGTTGTAATGGGATTCGTCGGGATCGCAGGTGAACGTGACTTTTCCCACTTCGGCGGCCACCGGCCTCATATTCATGAGATTGACGATCGGAGGCTCCGGGATACTTCCATCGACGAGACCCTGGATGTACTGGAGTCCAGACATCGTCTTCGCAAGAGTAGCCCCCACCAGCGGGTCCTCCCAGGTGACCGTGCGGGATCGATCGATCGGGGCACTTTCGGCTTCGCTGCTCATCGATGGTCCCTTCCGGTTTCCAGCCTACGGCCGGCCGAGCACGCGGGAATTCATCGGGGCGCTGAGCGTTGGCACACTCATGGAACTGACTGAATCGACCGTCTCAACCCTTGACTGGCTCGCGCTTCAGAAGCAGGCCCACCGCGAATTCGGTGTGAGGCTCCGTGAGGTCACGGACTGGGACGCGCCGACGCCCGACACAGAGTGGACCGTTCGCGACCTCGTCCACCACGTGGTGGAGGAACAGCAGTGGGTGCCGCACCTGCTCGCCGGAAGTTCGATCGCGGATTCGCAGCGTCGCATCCCGCCGCTCGGTGACGATCTTCGCGCCGAGTGGCGGCTGTACTCGCTCGCGGCGACGTCAGCCTGGGATGCCGCATCCCCGGATACCCGTGTTCAGCTTTCCTTCGACATCGTCTCATTCAGCGATTACCTCCGCGAGCAGGTGAGCGACGTCGCCATCCACTCCTGGGATCTCGCGCGGGCTGTCGGCGCCAACGAGACTCTCGATACCGCTCTCGTCGAGGCCGTCTGGACGGTCTTCGAACCCCAGCGGGCAACACTCTCCGCCAGCGGGCTGTTTGCCGCTCCGGTGCCGCTACCCGATGATGCGACGCTGCAGTTGCGCCTGCTCGCCCTGACCGGACGGGACGCCCGCCCCGTGGTCTAAAACCCCGCCATCGCGTGCGGGATATAGTGCTCGGTGAGCAGAGCGAGCTCACCATCTGTGAGGTCGAGCTGTACCGCCGCGACCGCGTCATCGAGATGCGAGAGCTTGGTCGCCCCGACGATTGGGGAAGACACCGCCGGCTGCTGAGCCACCCAAGCGAGCGCGACCTGCGCACGCGGCACCCCGCGCGCCTCTGCGACGGATGCCACGGCATCCGCGACCCGCCGGTCGGAGGCTTCGGACTGGGAATAGAGGGTCTTGCCGAATTCATCGGTCGCCGATCGCGAGGACGTCGCATCCCAGTCCCGCGTGAGCTTGCCGCGGGCCAGGGGGCTCCAGGGCAGCACGCCCACGCCCTGGTCGACGCAGAACGGATGCATCTCCCGCTCCTCTTCACGGTTGATGAGGTTGTAATGATCCTGCATCGACACGAACCGGGTGAAGCCGTTCAGGTCGGCCGCATGCTGGGCAGTGGCGAACTGCCAAGCGAACATCGACGACGCCCCGATGTAGCGCGCCTTGCCAGACTTGACGACGTCGTGCATGGCCTCCATCGTCTCTTCGATCGGTACCCGCGGATCCCAGCGATGAATCTGGTAGAGGTCCACATAGTCCGTGCCGAGGCGCCGCAGGCTCGCGTCGATCTGCTCCATGATGTGGCCGCGCGATAGCCCTCCGCCATTCGGTCCCGGCCGCATCGCTCCGTGCACCTTCGTGGCGATGACGACCTCCTCGCGCGTCGCGAACTCGTCGAGGGCTCGACCGACGATCTCCTCGCTCGAACCGTTCGAGTAGACGTTAGCCGTATCGAAGGTGGTGATACCGAGCTCGAGTGCGCGGCGGATGAATGGACGACTCTGTTCCTCGGGAAGGCTCCACGAATGATTGCCGCGATCCGGGTCGCCGTAGCTCATGCAGCCGAGAGTGACCGCTGAGATCTGCAGGCCGCTATTTCCGAGTTGGGTGTATTCCATGCCTCCAGTCTGCCCCTCCGCGGCCCCGGTTTTGACACGGGGGCGACCGAGTCCTGGCCTGGCCTGTGTTCACCACTGGTCAAAAGCCGATCAGGTCGTGACGGGAGCACGCGACCGTCCTGGCATCCGTAGTGCGTAGGCGGATGCTCCGGCGAAGAATAGTGCGCCAACCGCGAAAGCCACCGGATAGGACACGCTGTCGGCAAGAAACCCGGCCACCAGCGGACCGATGATTGCGCCGAAGTCGGAGAACATGGAGAACACTGCGACCGGGCGGCCGCCGGAGCCACCGACGGCATCCCCGACCGCGGCGGCCGGGGCCGTGCCCATGAAGGCCGCTGCCACCCCGTAGACACAGAGCAGCGCGGTGAGCGCCCAGAAGCTCGTGACGAAGGGAACGGTCGCGATGGTGACGGCAGCGATCGCGAACGATCCGACGATGGCGGGCTTTCGACCAACGGTGTCGATGAAACGAGCGGCGGGAGCGAGCGCGATGGCCTGGGCGACCGCGGCGAAGGCGAAGGCGATTCCGGTCCAGGCGCTCGGACCCCGCAGAACTTCGACGATCAGCACTGGCACCAGGGAATTGCGTACGCCGAAGGAGGTCCAGCCCTGGGCGAAGTTCGCGATACAGGCGGCACGGAATCCGCGGTCGCGCAGCACCTCCCGGAACGGCAAACTCGCGGCGGTGCCGGCGTCGGTCGGAGCGGCGACTGTCCGCGGACGAAGTAGCAGTATGCCGACGATGCCCGCAACGGCGAGAGTGCCGGCATAGAAGAAAAACGGGGCCGTGAGCGAGATAGTGGCGAGTAATCCGCCGAGAGCCGGGCCTGCCATACCACCGATGAGGAAGCCACCCTGATAGAAACCGATGGAACGCGCTCGCAGTGCGGTCGAGGTCGACCCGATCAGCAGTGTCATCGCCGACACCGTGAACATCGCTGAACCGATGCCGCCGATACCGCGGAGGATCAGCAACTGCGGATAATTCTGGGCGATGCCGACAAGCCCGCTCGAGAGAGCGACGATCCCGATACCGATCGAGAGGATGGCGCGCTCCCCTGCCCAGTCGATCAGCCGGCCGCAGAAGGGGCTCGAGACGAAGCGCAGCAGCGCGAAGGCGGAGACAACCGCGCCGACCTCCGCATTACCGACACCGAAGCTGCGCACGTAGACCGGGAGTACCGGCACCACGACGCCGAATCCCACCATGACGAAGAAGGCGATGACACCGAGCACGAGCACGTCGCGCGATAGCCGGGGCTTCGGAACCACGGCGGTTTTCACTCGGGGGCCTGGGCGAGCGGATGCATGCTCTCAGCGTATTGCGATACGCAACGGGTTGAACCCACTGCCACCACGTGTACCGTTCCCGTCATGAAAGCAACCAAAGAACTCTCCGATAACCTGCAAGCCGTTCTCGTCGACCTCATCGAACTGCACATCCAGGGCAAGCAGGCGCATTGGAATGTCGTCGGCACCAACTTCCGCGACACCCACCTCATCCTCGACGAGATAGTCGACACGGCCCGCGAGCTCTCCGACGAGGTAGCCGAGCGGATGCGTGCGCTCCATGCGCTTCCCGACGGTCGCTCCGAGACCGTGAGCTCCACGACCACTCTGCCGAAATTCTCGGCAGACCAGCTCGACACCGCCGAGGTCGTCAGTCTCATCACCGAGAGACTGGACGCCGCCGCCGCAACCTGTCGCCGCGTGCATGACGCTGTCGACGAGGCCGACCCGACCAGCGCGGACATCCTGCACAAGCTCATCGAAACTCTGGAGAAGTACGCCTGGATGGTGAGCGCGGAAAGCCTGAAGCCGCAGAAGCGAAACGCAGCGACGGGCCTTTGAGCGTCAGACCAGGGCGGCGAGCAGGGCGACGGTGACGGATCCGTTTTTCGTCTCCTGCTCACCAACCCGCTCGAAACCCATGCGGGCGTGGAATGCGAGCGACTCCGGGTTGGGCGGATCGAGATTGACCTCGCAGGTCACCTCGCGCAGTCCTTCGTCGCGCGCAAGTTCGAAGACGGCCGAGTAAAGCGCCCGCCCAGTGCCCGCACCGCGACGAGAGGCATCGATCACGATGCGGTCAACGTAGAGAAAGTCCGAGCTTCGCGCGGCGAAGAAGCGGTAGTTCTCGCTGGCGTAGTCCGCTGCGGCGCGCATCCCGATGACGAATCCGATCAGCGTGCCGCGATCGCGCGCCGCGAGCGTGAATCCGGCTGTCTCGAGCAGTGTCGCCATCTCCGCCTCGGAGGTGATCGGTACCGCCGGCGAAGCGTCGTCGTTCAACTTCACGAGTCGCGGGATGTCGGACACGCTGAGAGCATCGAAGCTGGTGGGGGAAGAGGTCACGCTCACATTCTGCCGCTTTTGTGCACACCGGGTCTGACGCGACTCTATTTTCGACTCGTCACTTCCGCCGCCACTCACGCCGTCCCGTGATTTCGCGCGACGCGATGGGATGATCCCTGGTAATAGCGCTGCCGGGTGGTCTAATCGGCACATGCACCGTCATCACACGACCGTACGGCTCGTCATCATGCTCATCCTCGGGGTCATCGCGACCGTCGTCACCGGCAGTCTCGGCGAGTGGACCTATGCCCCCACTGTCGGGTGGTGTGTTTCCGCGCTGACCTACTCGTCGATGGTCTGGGCACGGGTCGCCAGACTCGATCCGGCCGAGACTCGGGCGCGGGCTTCTCGGGAGGAACCAGCCCGGGGAGTCGCCGATCTGCTGGTGGTACTGCTCAGCGTCGCGAGTCTGTTCTCCGTGGCCTTCGTGCTCGTGCAGGCCGCTCAGGCGAGCGGAATCGGGAAGGGACTCCTTGCGACACTCGCGCTTGTGAGCGTTGCCCTGTCGTGGATTTTGCTGCATACCCTCTACACGCTTCGATACGCGAGTCAGTATTACACCGCCGGCAAGGGCATCGATTTCAATCAGGATCGACCTCCCCAGTACACCGACTTCGCCTATGTCTCATTCACCCTCGGTATGACCTACCAGGTCTCTGACACTGACATCACCAACCACACGGTACGCGCGACCGTCCTGCGCCACACACTGCTGTCCTTCGTCTTCGGATCGGTGATTCTCGCGACCACGATCAACCTTGTGGCCGGGCTCTCCCATTGATTTCAGCCGGTCACGAAATCGATCAGCTGCTCCACCCGACCGAGAACCACCGGTTCGAGGTCGGCATAGGTGCGTACCTGTCCGAGGATGCGCTGCCAGGCCCGCGCGATATCTGCCTGGTCCTCATGCGGCCAGTCGAGGGTCGCGCAAATGCCATGCTTCCACTCGATCGAGCGCGGAATTTCGGGCCAGGCTGCGAGTCCGAGCCGGGCCGGCTTCACTGCTTGCCACACATCGACGAACGGATGCCCCACAACGAGCACGTGCGCGCCGAAGGGGCCGCGCGCCACGGCATCCGCAATGCGGCTCTCCTTTGATCCGACAACGAGGTGATCCACAAGAACACCGATCCGGCGGCCGGATTCGGGCGCGAACTCTCGCACGATGGCGTCGAGATCGTCGATGCCTTCGAGGTACTCCACGACCACTCCCTCGACCCGCAGGTCGGCGCCCCAGACCTTCTCCACGAGTTCGGCGTCGTGTCGCCCCTCAACGAAAATGCGACTCGGCAGTGCGACTCGCGCTTTCTGGTCGACGACAGCGAAGGAGCCGGATGCCGTGCGCGCGGCACCCTTCGCCACGGCGACCGGCGCGGTGAGCACGACCGGCTCCCCCTCCAGCAGGAAACCGCCTCCGAGAGGGAAGAGGCGCACTCCGCCCCGATAGTCCTCGAGGTGCACCAGCTTGTTTTCAACTCGCAGCACGGCACCGCAGAAACCGCTGTCGGCCCACTCGATCACGAGATCACGCTCGGCGGCTATCTCGCGGATAGTCTTTCGCCTCGCCCCGCGCCAATCACCGGCGAGAGCATCCTCGCCGTAATCACCGAAGCTCACTCCGGCTCGCCTAGAGGTGGTGCGAGCTGGAGAAATCTCTCATGTATCTGGGCGGAAGAAAACGGGCCGTCGCCATCGGAATTCGACTGCGGCTCGTCGAATTCGACCCACCACATCCGTCCGCCACCGCCGCGACCCCACACTCCAGCCAGAGCGGATCCGCCGGAGCGAACGATGATCCCGCTCGGTTCATCCGGCCAGAGAGACGATTCCCCGGTAACGGTTGCGCGCACGAACACCTGCGCGCCGACCCCGAAGTCGTCGGACATCGACCCTGCCGATCTAGCCGTCGACGCGCTTGAGCACGTGGAATGGAATGGTGAGCGACACCGCGACGCTCGCGATTCCGGAGAAGAAGAGAATGCCGTGAGGCATCCCCGGCTCGAAGGCATAGCCCATCAGAATCATGCCAAGCAGGAATAGTCCAAGCGTGATGACGAAGGCGGTGATTTTCACGAAGGGTCCTCCTGGTGGATCGGCGGCGGTGGGACCAGTCTACGGATCCGTCAGCACTGTCGTTTCCGTTAGCACGTCGTTTCCGTTAGCACGTCGTTTCCGTCAGCACGTTGAGGCGACTCGGTCGGTGTGATCTAGTTCGCCGGACCCTGGGCCTCTATCGAAACGTCATTCCACTCTTCCCAGAGTGCGACGCGGCTGGCGTAGTCGGCGGTGGCGATACCGAGCGGTGCTTCCCCGAAGAAGATCCGCAGGGGCGGCCGGTCGGCGTCGACGACCTTGAGGATGGCGCGACGGGTGGCAATAGGATCTCCCGGGGCCGCGGAACGCTGCCGGCGAGCCACGTTCACGGTCTCATGTAGTTCTGCGTAGCCGGCCAGCGGCTCAGAGCGCTTCGAGGACGATCCGCTCCAGTCCGTTGAAAAGCCACCCGGCTCCACCAGCGTCACGAAAATACCGAAACCGGCAACCTCCTGCGCGAGCGCCTGCGAGAAGCCTTCCAATGCCCACTTGGAGGCGTGGTAGATGCCGACAAGCGGGAAGGCGCTGATTCCGCCGATGGACGACACCTGGATAATGTGACCGCTGCCCTGCGCTCGCAGGAAGGGCAGCGCCGCCTGGGTGACCCAGAGAGCGCCAAAGAGGTTGGTCTCCAGCTGCGCACGCGCTTCGTCCTCGGTGATCTCCTCGATGAAGCCGAAGTGCCCGAAGCCCGCGTTATTGATGACGATGTCGAGCCGACCGAAGTGCCCGTGGGCGTGCGCGACCGCGACGGTCGCGGCCGCTTTGTCAGTCACATCGAGGGATATCGGCAGGATGGCGTCGCCGTACCGCTCGACCAGATCGTCGAGGCTGTCGGTGTTGCGGGCGGTGGCGGCAACACGATCGCCACGGTCGAGAGCTGCAATGGCCCATTCGCGGCCGAAGCCGCGCGAGGTACCGGTGAAGAACCAGACTTTTTCAGACATGCTTTCTCCTGTTTCTCGGCGTGAGGAATTTTATAACCAACACAACCGCGGCGGTTCACTATTCCCTACTCGCCGGTGTCACCCGCGCCGACTTTCGAGAGTGGCTCCGCAACATCCTCCAGGGACTGCCGCTCGGCGTTTGTGCCGAAGATGAGAGCGGCGGAGGCCCCGGCCGACGCGAAGAAGAACGACACACACCGGAAAATTATCTGAGTGGTCGCATTCAGGGTTCCCGCGCTGAAGAGGACGGCGGAGACCGCACGCACCGCGCCGGCGACTGCTGAGGTGAGAAAGATCATTTTGCGTCTCCCCCAGGCGTCGAAGAGATGCCAGAAGAGCAGGGGTCCGGCCAGGTCGCCGATGGCGAAGGGGAAGAAATAGAGCGCGGTCGACCCGACGGGCACCTGGTAGAGGTTCTGCAGCACCAGGGCATAGGTGAAAAAGATCGCGCAGTAGAGAAACAACTGGGTGACCATCATCACCGCCCCGGTGAAGGTGCGTTTGGGATACTTCACGAAAAGCACTTTCATCATCGCGCGGAGTCCGACTCGAGCATGCGATCGCACGCTGATCGCCTTGCTCTCGTCGACCTCCGGCAGATCTTTTCCCTCGCTTCTCATCCGCGCCTCGATATCGTCGACGGTTTTCTCCGCTTCAGCTTCCCGTCCATGGCTCATCAGCCAACGCTGGCTCTCCGCTATACGCCGGCGAAGATAAATGATTACCAGTTCGAGCACGGGGCCGATGAAGAATCTGATGCACCATCCCCAGTTCTCACCCACCAGTTCGGGGTTGAGCAAAAAGAGGTTCGCCCCGGTACCGAGCGCCGCCCCACCCCACTACGTACCGTTGATGGCGATGTCCACCCGCCCGCAAAAGTGCGACGGGATGAGTTCATCGATCGCGGAGTTGATGGCCGCGTAGTCACCGCCGATCCCGAGGCCAGCAATGAAGCGGAAGGCGAACAGGGTTCACATGTCGGGTGAGAATCCAGCGATCCCACTGCCGACCAGATAAATCAGCAGGGTGAGGATGAACATTCGGCGGCGACCTGTCCTACGAGGTAGACCGAACCAGCCGCTCCGACCTCGACGGCGCCCATGTGCAGGTCTTTCGCGAAACCGGCGGAGTCGACGATCTGGATCTCGAGTCCGTCGAGGATCCAGACGACCCCGAGGCCGACGACCACCGACCAGTGGAACCGGGTTCACGGGAGGCGGTCGAGACGAGCCGGGACCAGGCTGCTGACCTCCATGGACCTCTTCTCGGGCCTCTGTCCCGCCACAATGATCCCTCTCTGTCGTCCTCCTCCACCACGTCTGTCGTCCTCCTCCACCACGGAGGAAGCGTTACAACCTATGCGCGGAAAGAAATTCGATCGGTGGGCTTGAAAAGAAAGCCTGACAGAAGCGCGGCTACCGCGCGCTGACCACCGAAAGCACGTTTCCGGCGGGGTCGAGAAACCACGCGATATCGGGCCCATTGCCGCGCATGATGCCTTTGCTGTCGCTCGGCATCTGGTCATCCGAGTAGATCTTGGTCACCACTCCCCGGGTGTTGAGGTCGTCGACGGCGGCCTCGACGTCGTCCGCGGGGAAGTTCAGGATGGTGAAGCTCGCGGGCACGTGGTTGGGCTTCGAATAAATGAGGATCATCGCCCCACTGTCGAGCATCACCTCGAGGAACCCCATCTCGTTGGTGGCGACGCTGAAGCCGAGCGTCTTTCCATAAAAGATGCGTGCCGCGTCGATATCGTCGACGGAAAAGCCGCTGAATGCGCCGGTGGTGGTGAACATGGTGTCCTCCTCTGGACGGTCTGGGCTGAACTTCTTGCCCTGCCCACACTGGCACGTGCGGAGGCGGGCCGCACCGAAAATGCGTCGCTCGATGGCGGTCGATGTCTCCGAGCGGGTCGGTTATTGGTGCGGACGTAGGAATCCGCTAATCAGCAGTTCCCGGATGCTCGGCAGCAGCCTTGCGGATAGCGCGGTCGCCTCTACCTCGAGCAGTTGCGCGATCGCGGCGATGATCGCCCGAACGCTGAGCTCTCCGTCGCAGGCTCCGACGAGAGCGGCCAGGCCGGTATCGAGAGGCACCGAGCGCCCAAAACCTCCGCCCTGGCGCAGGGTCATGACCGTGGGGTCAGCCGAGCCTGGCCAGTAATGCCGCTCCTCCGTGACATCCGGAGCCAGCTCGAGATGCTCGCGGCCGAGCTCGTCATCGGTTCGGGCGGACTGCCAGTCCGATGCCGCGAGAGTCTCTGCGACGTGCACGCCGAGGCTGCCGCCGAGTGGACCATCGAGCCTCTCCATTCGGCGAAGGCCCCGCGAAGTGGCCCTCAGCGTGAGATAGCCGAAACCCACGTCCGTCACTCCACGCCGATCGAAGTCATCGAGCCATGCGTCATAGAGTCGGTCGAATTCGACCCCGGGACGGGTGCCGCCATCCCGTATCCAGGTCTCGGAATAAAGCGCAGCATCCTGCATCTCGCGCTCCACCACCCAGGCGTCAAGGCCGGTCGACGCAATCCATTCCCCGACCCGCTCGAGACCATCAGCGCGGTCCAGACCACCGGCGGCGGCGCGGTACTCCCAGTTGCCGAGCAGCTGGGCGATCCCGCCCGGCTCGAGATGAGCGGCCAGTCCGCCGATTACCGCCTCGACCAGAGCGTCACCCACCATCCCGCCGTCCCGATACTCGTACGCCGGCACGCCCTCGGTCCGGGGTGTGATCACGAACGGAGGATTCGACACGATGTGGCCGAAACGCTCCCCCGCGACTGGATCGAACAGGTTGCCGAGCCGGAACTCGATATTTCGGATGTCGTTCAACTCCGCATTGAAGGCTGCCATCGAAAGGGCGCGGGCCGAGATATCGGTGGCCACCACCCTGGTGGCGTGACGGGCGGCGTGCATGGCCTGGATACCGCATCCGGTACCGATGTCGAGAGCGGCTTCCACGGGCGTGTCGATCATGAGACCGCTGAGCGTCAGCGACGCGCCGCCGACTCCGAGCACGTGGTCCTCGGGTAGGGCACCGCCGACGGTGAGCTCGCCGAGGTCGCTCACGATCCACCAACTTCCCACTCCGTCGGCATCGACGAAACTGTACGGGCGCAGGTCCAGAGCCGATCGCAGTTGGTCACCCTCGAGCGCGATCAAACCGAGTTCGATGGCCCCGTCGACGCCGAGCGAAGGCAGCGCCGCCGCGAACTGCTCCGCCGAGACCGCCATACCGAGCACGAACACCCGGGCGAGAACTCCGACCGGGCTCGCACCGGTCGGCCCGGTCATAGCTCGGACTGCCGGCACCCGCTGCCCACGGTGGAGGGCGGTATCCGCGTTGTCCCCCCATAACCCGGTGAGGGTATCGACGCTGAAACGAGCAGCGAGAAGGTCGGATCGGAGTCGTGATATCGATTCGGAATGCACCCCACAAGTCAACTCCATGTGGGGTGAGTTGGACGACGGTGGGAGTCCAGCACGGTGGGAGTCCAGCCTTGATCATGATCCCTCTCGGCTGCACCGTCGAGATCGAACAGAGGGACCCGAAACAGCTCATGGACTATCTGTCGGCGGAGTGACTTCGCTTCGACTGGGAGGCGTCGACGACGACACTGCTCGCCCGTGAGAGAGGGTGAGCGAAGGCCACTCGTGCTCGATCGGTCCCGATTTAGTTGAGGCCAGCCGCGGACTCTGCGCTCGCGATGGCCGACGATCAATTCCTGGATAAGTTGAGACCCGCACTCTCGGAATGAGGGGTTACGGTGGAGTTTGACCCGCGAAACAAGGAGTTTGCATGGCCCAGACAACGGCGATTTTTCACACCATACTCGGGGCGATCGTCCTTTTCGGCGGTGCCGGTTTCGTCATCGCGCTGATTGCGATGGCGAAGTACTCGTCGCGCGACTGAACCCGAGGAGGCCATGAAACCGCTCAACGAAACCGATATCCGTCGCAGCATCGTCAACGCCTCGAAGGGCGAGATCGAGCGGATGCCCCTCCCCGGTCTGCACGAGGTCCTCTGGGGTGATCGAGAGTACCTCGGCTGGCGCGATCACGGTGCGCCCCTGCGCGGCTATCTCGTGCATTGGGTCGAGAATCGGCCTGTCGGCATCGTGCTCCGCGCATCCGGTGCGAGCATGCGCCCCGGTATCTCAGCGATGTGTTCACTCTGCCGCACTCCTCAACCCTCCGACCAGGTGACCCTGTTCTCCGCGGCCCGAGCCGGTCGATCCGGACGCGATGGCAACACGGTGGGCACCTATATCTGCGCCGATCTGGCCTGCTCGCTCATCATCCGCATCATGCCGCCGGCCTCCCCGATGCAGCCGGACCCCGCCGAGATCGTGGCCAGGCGTGCTGAGGGTCTCCTTACGCGGGTTCAGAACTTCACCGCCGACATCGTGAAGACGGCCTGAGCCCACCCCTGCGTCAGTATTGATCCCCGTCGTCAGGATTGATCCCCTTCGACGCCGACTAAACCCGGCGAGAGGGAACACTCCCGAGTGGGAGGTGCCGGGAACACGACAGAGGCTCGGGAGTCACTCTCTCTGGAGCGACATCCCGAGCCTGCGGTCGGACTCAGCCGTTGGGCTTGTTCGCCGCCTTGGTCTTCTTGTCGGCGCGCTTCTCCTTGAGAGACTTCGACGCCGCCGTCTTCGAGGTTGACTTTTTCGGTGACTTGTCGGCCATGGTGAGCTCCCTCGGATCGGGTGCCCGGATGGCTCCCTGTGTGCCTTGAGAATACGCCGTCTTGTCTGCTGTCGCACCTGCGCCGCGACGGTCGGCACCGTTGTGCTCGCAACCGCAGTGCGCCACCAAAGAGGGCACTGCGGCAGAAGGACCGTTCACCGGCGAACCACACAGCGAAGGATTCATCGTGCCAACTCCCCACCACCACCGTGATGAGTGACTCCGCAGACCTCCCCATGTCGAGGCTGCGGATGCCGCGGCATCCGTCGCCATCAGCCTCGGGGGAACCCCGCTCGACCCGGTCATCGATTCGGCATTCGGCCGGTTGACCCACCTGGTCGACCGACCGGAGCCCCCCTCACGATCATTCAGGTGGGGTAGCCGCAGCGCAGTTGCGTCAGGCGCGGGCTCGGCGGCGCTGCACGAACTGCGCAATCCCCCGCCAGCCGAGCAGGAACAGCCCCAATACGACAGCCGTGACGATCACGAATCCGAACTGCACACCCTGGCCAGCGACCGCCCGCAGAAGCATCCCGACGATCACCGTCGCGGCCCAGATCGTGAGCCCCGTCCAGCGCAGCGCGAGCGGCGTGCGCCACGCCCGGGCGCCGATCCATCCGATCGCCAGTCCCGCCAGAAAGGGCCAGAGCGTCGTCAGGGTGCCAAGTGGGCCCTCGTTGTGACTAGCTCGGCCGATCAGCACGAAGACCACGACGAGCACGACATCGAGCAGGAAGACGATTAGCGGCATAAGTTTCACCCCGCCACCCTACGGTGCGGTGGATGCCACCCCCATGACAATGCGGGAGCGCAAGCTGAGAGCGTCGCTCGTCAACCCCGTGCCAGCCACCTCAATCGTTGATGGGTCGGTGTCGGTCCTGCGCACACGGCGTGAGTGACGGGCGCGGACCGCACGGCAGGGCCGGATAACGCGGGTCCGTACGTCGTCGAATAACCTGCGGGTCACACTGGCTCCCCAGGGGACACGATGTCCAACTAATTTCTGCGGATAAAGTTTTTTTGAGCCGAGATCGCGACGAAATCGTGTGTCTCCAATCCAAATGTCGGCCAGATTCTTCCGACAAACGTCGATGCGCGATTCTCCCAAGCTTTCTCAAGAGGAAGAACTGTGCTGCCGAGCCCTCTCGCTTCTGCGTAGGGTGGTCACATGCAACCAGGCAACCAGTTCGGCGAATTCTTGCGCGCCCGGCGCGAACTCCTCACTCCCGAAGACGTGGGCCTGCCGGCCACCGGCCGCCGACGCATTCAGGGTCTCCGTCGAGAGGAAGCCGCCCTGGTTTCCGGACTGTCACCCGAGGACTACCTCCGCCTGGAGCAGGGCGTCGAACAGAACCCGACCGACGAAGTGCTCGACGCACTCACCCGGGCACTCAAACTCGACGAGGGCGCCGCTGCCAGCCTCCGCGACCTCGCGCGCCCCGCGCCCGGCGCAGACCGCCACTCCGAGGCATCGACCTCAGCTCCACACGACGCACCCGAGAGCCTCGTCGGACTCATCGACACCTGGCCGAACCAGGTCGCCTGGATCGAGGGTCGACTGACCGAGGTACTCGCCGCCAATCCCCTCGCCCGTGCTCTCTCCCCCCGATTCACTCCTGGCACCAACCTCATGCGCTCCGTGTTCCTCGATCCGGCCTCTCGAGCGCTTTTCACGCAGTGGGACCGGATGCTCGTGGCCACGGTCGCTCGCCTGCGCACTCTCATCGGACCAGACATCGACGACCCGGCCCTCGCCCAGTTGGTGGGTGAACTCTCCGTGCGGAGCGGCGAGTTCCGTGCACTGTGGGGTGCTGCCGAACTCCCGGGTGATGACGACACGATCACGCGGATGACGCATCCGCAGGTCGGATCGCTCGAGCTCGACACCGAACGACTGGCAATCGGCTCCCTCCGTAACGATTCATCCGACCAGTTCCTGGTGATTCTGCATGCCCGTCCGGGCTCCGAATCGGAGACCGCTCTTCGCCGACTCTCCGCAATCGCCACCGGAACTTCGCCGTCCGAAGCACAGCGCATCCTTCCCGCACCGGTGTCGATCGAATCGAAACGCCGTCTTCCGTGAGCCGGGCTCTCGCCGAGACCGGCGGCGCGGCGTCTCGCGTGGGGCGACGCATCGTCCAGGTGCTCATCGCTATTCTTCTGGTGTTCGTTCTCGCGATCGTCGCTCTGGTCACCTGGGCAAATATCGTCATGCAGGGCGAACGCGGGCCTTCTCTCCTGGCCTGGCGTAACCCGCACCTTTCGATCGTGTCGACCGATCACTCGAAAGTTCTCTCCCCGACCTTCGCCACCTCGGGAACAGGCCTCGTATTCATACCGGGCGCAAAGGTCGATCCCTACGCCGACCTCTACAAGCTGTCGGGCATCGTGGAGAAGGGGGTGACCGTGGTGATCACCAAGCCGACCCTTAATCTCGCCTTCTTCGACCAACGCCCGCTCGCCACGTTCACCGCCGACGCCCCCGCGGTGACGCGCTGGTTCGTGGGCGGCCACTCACTCGGCGGCGTGCGTGCCTGCATGCTGGCTGATTCGACCGCGGGACCGGATGTCGTGGGCCTCGTGCTTTTCGGGAGCTACTGCGCCAACGACCTCTCCCATACCGGCCTCACCGTGCTGAGTATCGGCGGCACGCTCGACGGCCTGAGCACGCCGGGCAAGATCGATGCGGGTAAGAGCATGCTGCCGTCATCCGCCTCTTTCGTCGAGATCCCGGGCAGCAATCATGCCCGCTTCGGTGATTACGGCGTGCAGCCGGGAGACGGGGTGGCGACGATCTCAAGCCAGAAGGCACGGAGGGAGATTACCGCAACGCTCGCCACTGTCCTCACCGGCGAATAGCCCCGGCGCGGGTCCGGTCGCGCGGGTCCGGCCAATAGCCCCGGCCGGGTTCGGCCGGGTCGGTCCGGGCGGGTCCGGCCATCCCGGGCCGGCGTGCCAGCCCGGGATGGCCGAACTCGCCCGTAAATCGCTTCATCGAGACCGCTTCGGGATCAGCCATCGTTTTTGTTAGCGCGGCGGATTACCCGCACCGCCACTTCCTCGGCGTCGATCGAGGCGAGAATGGCGCGCACCGCCGGCTCCTGGTAGCGCCCCTCCTTGCGCGCCGCGAGCACCGCCGCCCGCTCCGCATCGATCATCGCGAGTCGTAGTCGCCCGAATACCGCCTGCGCCGGTTCGACGCCCTCGGCGACAGGATCGAGCAGCGATTCCCCGTGCCGAACGGCATCGTTGCGGAGGCGCTCGACCACGGCCGCGTCATCCGTATCTATCGTCTCTGACTCGAGCTTCATCACTCCCGCCGCCCGGGCTTCGGCCATCAACATCTGGGCTTCGACAAGTTCCTGGTCGGCATTCGGCGGTGGCAGTTTCAACCGCCGGATGATCCAGGGAAGCGCGAGTCCCTGTAGCAGGGTGCCGACCACGATCGCGAAAGCCAGGAATTGCAGGAAAGACCTTTGGGGTGTCGCGTCGGGCAGGAGGAAGACCGCCGCAAGGGTCACAACCCCGCGCATACCGGAGAACCCGATCGCCACAGTGGTGTTCCAGCCCCAGCTGCGTTCTCGCAGACGCTGTGGGCCAAATCGATAGAAGATTCGAACGGTGAGGGTCCAGACAAACCGAGTCACGATGAGGAAAAGCAACATTCCGAGCACAATCAGAATGGTCTGCACCACGTCGAGCCCCGAACCCACGACCCCGCTCAGAATACCCTTGAGATTGAGGCCGATGAACAGGAACACCGAATTCTCGAGGAGGAAACGGATGGTGCGCCAGTTCACCGAGTCGGCGATGCGCGCCTGTGCGGACTGCACGACGGGAGCATTGGCTCCGACGGTGAGGCCGGCCACAACGACAGCCAGTACTCCGGATCCATGAAGCAGCTGCGTCGGGATGAAGGCGACGAACGGCGTCACCAGCGACAGACTGGTGTCAAGAACCGGCGCTTTCAATCGCTTTCGTATGGCGGAGAGACCGTAGCCGACCATGAATCCGAATCCCACTCCCAGAACGACGGCACGCACGAAGTCGCCCGCCACCGCCCAGGGGTTGAGGGTGCCGACGATGGCTGTGATCGCCGCTGAGAGCGCCACCAGGGACGCCGCGTCGTTGAAGAGGCTCTCCCCCTCGAGGATCGTCACGAGCCGACGCGGCAGGTTGAGACGACCAGAGATCGAAGTGACGGCCACCGCATCCGTCGGCGCGACGACTGCGGCGAATGCGAATCCCGTGGCGAGGGTGATCGCCGGCACGATCAGCCAGGTGAAGAATCCGACCACGACGACGCTGAATAGAACGAGCCCCACCGAGAGGGCGAGGATGCTATCGCGCCGCGCGCGCACGTCCACAAGCGAGGTGCGGATCGCCGCGGCGAACAGGAGCGGAGGCAATAGACCATAGAGAACGAGATCCGGCTGCACGTGGATCTTCGGCAGTCCCGGGATGAAGGAGACAACGGCCCCGACCGCGACGAGGGTGATCGGCGCTGACCAGCCGACGCGCCGCGAGAACCCCGTCACCGCCACTGCCACGAGTACGAACGATACGATCCAGATGATCGCCATGACGGAGGTATTCATTCGGCCATTCCTTCACCTGTTGTCATTCGAGAGGGAACGCGCTCAATCAGCGGGGTCTCCGTGGCCCGTCAACCGCTCTCGCACCACGCGTCTCAGCACTTTGCCGACGATGTTTCGAGGTAGTTCATCGACCACCTCGATGCGTCGCGGCACCTTGTACGCCGCCATCCTCTCCCTCAGGTGTTCGCGAACCGCGGGCACATCGAGCACGACTCCCGGTCGAAGCACTACGGCCGCGACGACATCCTCTCCCCCTTGCGGGGTGCGAATTCCGACGACTGCCGCGTCGGCGACATCCGGATGGGAGATCAGGGCTTCTTCGACCTCGGTCGGGGCCACGTTGAAGCCACCGGTGATGATGAGCTCCTTGATGCGGTCGACGACAGTGACGAACCCGTCCGCCGATACGGTCACGATGTCGCCGGTGCGCAGCCATCCGTCGGACAGCAGGGTCTCCGCTGTTTCGGTCGGGCGGTTCCAGTACCCGCTGAATACCTGCGGTCCGCGCACGAGAAGTTCGCCCTCATCGTTCGCCCCTCGATCGACCGAGGTGTCGTCAGGATCCACCACCCGGATCTCGGTGCTCGGGAACGGCACGCCAACAGTGCCCGGCCGGCGAGAGGGACCCATCGGATTACCGACGACGATCGGGGATGACTCGGTCATTCCATATCCCTCGACCAGCACACCGCCGGTGGCCTGTTCCCACCGCTCCACAATGCGGATCGGAAGGTTCATCGCTCCGGAGATCGCAAACCGGATACCGCCAAGGCTCACTCGGCGCGCCTCAGCCGCAGCGACCAGGCGCTCGTAGATCGGGGGAACCGCGGGTAGGAAGGTGGCGGGTGTCTTGCGGAATGCATCCAACACGAGGTCTTCATCGAACTTCGGAAACAGTACGAGGCGTGCTCCGATGCTCAGCGCAAAGGTGAGGCACAGGGTCAGCCCGTAGGCGTGAAAAAGGGGAAGCACGCCGAACACGACCTCTCGGCCCGCCCGCAGACCAGGAATCCAGGCTTCCCCCTGCATCGCGTTCGCCCTCAGGTTGCGGTGCGAGAGGATGGCCCCCTTCGGCGTTCCCGTCGTACCGCTGGTGTATTGCAGCACCGCGGTTTCCTCGAGTGCGGGACCCGGGAATCGTCTCGGCAGTAGACGGGACGACATCACCTCACCCCAGTCGACCGAGCCGCGCAGTCGTCGCCCGGAAGTCAGTGCGCCCCGTGCTATTCGAGCCTTCTTGATGGGGAGGCGGAGAGCAAGCCTTGTGCGCAGTGGCATCGCCCGCGTCACGTCGACCGACACCACCGTTGTCACGCCGAGATCGTCCGGCATGTTGAGGAGCGTCGAGACCGTCTTATCCCACGCGATCGCAATTTTCGCACCGTGGTCCTCGAACTGGTGTCGAAGTTCCCGCTCGGTATAGAGCGGGTTGTGCTCGACCACGATCGCCCCGAGACGCAGCACGGCGTAAAAAGCAATGACGTGCTGCGGGCTATTCGGCAGCACGAGGGCGACACGATCGCCCCTGGTCACTCCGCGCTCGCGAAGCCCGTTTGCGAAGCGAGACACCTGCTCTCCGAGTTCGCCGTAGGTCATTGTCGAACCGAAGAACTGTACGGCGATGTTGCGCCGATACTTTCGCACGGACTTCGACAGCATCTGGGTCAGGGTTTCCGTGGGTTCGGCGATGTCGCGGGGCACACGCAGCGTGTAGGAACCCAGCCAGGGGCGGTCGGTGAAGGGTGTCATGTGCGCCTCGGGGGTCGATCAGGGTCTGTCGGAAAAGTGATTCTGTCTTCTCCCTATTCGGAGCGCTCGACCGGAAGGAATGGTCGAGGAAGTTCCAAGCTAACCGGAGCAAGATATTTTTATGTCTAATGATGTCACTCCTCTCGTACCCGGTCCCGGACAAGAATCGGTATGGGACTATCCCCGACCGCCCCGAGTGGAGGCCACGACCGATCGCATCCGCATCCGGTTGGGCGAAGAGACCATCGTGGACACGACGGATGCCGTGAGGGTGCTGGAAACGAGCCATCCGCCGGTGTATTACGTTCCTCGCGCCGCGTTTTCCCCGGGAGCGCTGGAGAAAGCCCCGGGGGCGAGTTTCTGCGAGTTCAAGGGCTCCGCGAAATACCTGACGCTGCGCGGAGGCGCCGCGCGAGCAGAATCGGCCGGGTGGTACTACCCGAACCCCAACTCGGGTTACGAACTGTTGGCCGACCGAGTGGCCGTGTACCCCTCAGCAATGGACTCCTGCGAGGTCGCCGGAGAGACGGTCGTGGCGCAAGCGGGAGACTTTTACGGGGGCTGGATCACGTCGCGGGTGGTCGGGCCCTTCAAAGGCGAGCCCGGCACGATGGGCTGGTAGCCCGACACACTTGTTGGCACCCGCTCCCCGACCAGCGGGCGGCGCTCCCACGGGCCATTGCGGACATGACGGGCGAGCATGCCGGCCCGCATCGACCGGGCCGACCCGGAACATTGGGGCGAGCCAGACCGAGACCGGGCAGGCTAGACCGAAACGGTCGCGAGTACCTCGTCGAGTACCGCGGAGGCTTCCTCGTCGGTGGAGTTCTGGGCGAGTGCGAGCTCGGAGATCAGGATCTGGCGGGCCTTCAGCAGCATGCGCTTCTCCCCAGCCGAGACACCGTGATCTTGGTCGCGACGCCACAGGTCACGCACGACCTCGCTCACGCGGTAGACGCTTCCGCTTCCCATCTTCTCGGTATTGGCCTTGAACCGACGGGACCAGTTGCCCGGCTCCTCGACCATGTCGCTCCGCAAAACGTCGAAAACGGCCTCGACTCCGGCGCTGTCGATCACGTCGCGTACACCGATGAGCTCGACGTTCTCGATCGGTAATTCGATCGTCAGGTCGGTGGCGTGCACATTCAGAGTGATGTACTCCTTCGGCTCACCCTTAATCGTGCGGGTTTTGACCGCGGTGATCGTTGCAGCGCCGTGGTGTGGGTAGACGACAGTCTCTCCGACTTGAAAAATCATGCGCTAATGCCTTCAATCATTGATTCTGTATCGCAGGGGCATATCGTCCGCGACAAGATCGCGCTTGGAGCGGGTGGCTGCCTGGAGGGACATCGAGCGGTCCGATGTTCGAGACCATATACAGGATAACGCGGGCGAGCACCATTAAATTGCCAACCGGCCGGTCGGAGGGCAGATCGGGCCAGGCGTAACCTTCGATCATGAATCGAACCCCGTCCGATATCGCCGTGCCCGACCTCTCCGGACGACTGGCGATCATCACCGGCGCGAATAGCGGCCTCGGTTTCGCGCTCACCTCCCGGCTCGCTGCCGCTGGCGCCGAGGTGGTGCTGGCTGTTCGCAACTGGGGCAAAGGCGAGGAGGCGATCGCGCGAATCCGTGCAGAGACTCCGACCGCGCGACTGCGGATGCTACCGCTCGATCTCTCCTCGCTGGGCAACATCGCCACCTTCGCGGCCATTTTTGCGGCCGAGGCCCGCCCCCTCGACCTGTTGATCAATAACGCCGGTGTCATGATGCCGCCGAAGCGAGGCACGACCGAAGACGGCTTCGAGCTGCAGTTCGGCAGCAACTATCTCGGGCACTTCGCCCTGACCGCGCACCTGTTGCCCCAGCTTCGCGCCGCTGAGTCTGCTCGCGTGGTGTCGCTGAGCAGCATCCTGGCTCGTGTGGGCAAGTTCGACTGGGATGAACTGCAGGCCGAGAAGCGCTACAGCCCCCAGCGTTCCTACGGCCTATCCAAGCTGTCGATGCTCGTGTTTGCCCGCGAATTCCAGCGCCGCAGTGACGCGGCTGGCTGGGGCATCCGCAGCCTCGCTGCTCACCCGGGATCTACGCTCACCAACCTGCAGGTGACCGGGCCGCAGTCCGGCGGCAGCACCGGCGGCGCGATGGCCGCGTATCTGAAGCTGACCTCGGGCATTCCGTGGCTCTGGCAGCAGGCTCCGCAGGGTGTCCTTCCCACCCTGCATGCCGCTACGAGCATGGATGCACCGGGCGGGTCGTACTACGGTCCGGGCGGTTTTGCTGAGCTCACCGGCGCTCCCACGCTCGCCACCGTGCCCAAACGTGCGAATTCGGCGGCGGATGCCACCCGCCTCTGGACCGTGTCGGAACAACTCACCGGGGTCATGTTCCCCGGCTGACAGAGCCCGAGCCGTCATGAAGTGTCGGTGTGCGGCACGATCCGCGCTCTTATTGAAGGCCGACGGTCTCAGTCTGCCAACCCTCAGCCCCGCGCAGAGCCTTTGCGTGGCAACAGTGTGTTCGCCTCCTCGAGTGACATTCCGTTCGTCTCGGGGATGAACCGGGAGACGAAGAGAAACGAGAGGAACGCGAACGCCGCGTATAGCCCATAGGTGAGCACGAGCGAGACCGCGGCCAGCGGCGGGAACGAGACCGTGACGAGGAAATTGGCGATCCACTGCGCCGCGGCGGCGACACCGAGCGCGCGAGCCCGGATGCGGGTGGGGAAGATCTCGCCGAGCAATACCCAGACCACCGGTCCCCAGGACGCACCGAAGCTGACGACGAAAATATTGGCGGCCACCAGGGCAATCGGTCCCCATGCTCCGGGGAGAGATGGCGATCCTTTCACGACCTCGGCCTGGCTGAAGGCGATCGCCATGGTCGCAAGTGACAGGGTCATGCCGGCCGACCCCACCAACAGGATGGGACGACGGCCCACCCGGTCGACGAGCGCGATAGCGACGAAGGTCACCGCGATGTTCGTGACGGCCGTGATCACCGAGATGGTGAAGGAGTCTTTCGCCTGGAATCCCACCGACTTCCAGAGCGTCGTGGAGTAGTAGAAGATTACATTGATACCCACGAATTGCTGGAATACCGACAGGATGATGCCGATCCACACGATCGGCTTGAGACCGAATCGGTCACCCCGTAGCGCACCCTTCTTCGATCCCTGCTCATCGGTTGCGATCGCATCCCGCATGTCACGGATGGCCCGCTCCACATCGTCGTCCGGCCAGATACGCGCGAAGATCGAGCGCACCTCGTCGTCACGCTCCTTGAGCACGAGGAAGCGGGGAGACTCCGGAAGGAAGAATGCGATCGCGCCATAGACGACGGCCGGCACGACGCCAGCGAGGAACATCCAGCGCCACGCCTCCAGCCCGAACCAGAACTTCGCGTCCGCGGCACCCGCAGCATTGGCGAACAGGGTGTCGGAGAGCAGTGCAGCAAAAATTCCGAGGGTGATGGCGAGCTGCTGAAGCGAGGCGAGGCGCCCGCGCAATTGGCGCGGCGATATCTCGGCGATGTAAGCCGGAGCGATCACCGAGGCAATACCGATGCCGAGTCCGCCGACGAGACGCCACACCACCAGGTCCCAGACGCCGAGTGAGAGCCCGCTGCCGATCGCACTGGCGAGGAAGAGAATCGCACCGACAATCATCGCCGGGATGCGCCCGAAACGATCGGCGAGTCGGCCGGCGAGGTAGGCGCCAACCGCGCACCCGATCAGCGCGCTGGCAACCGCGAAACCGGTGAGCGATGCGGAGAGCGAGAACTGTTTGCGCACCGCGTCGACCGCGCCATTGACCACCGACGAATCGAAGCCGAAAAGAAAGCCACCGACGGCTCCGGCTACCGCGAGCGCGATGACTTTAGCGTTGGTGCGGGGGTTGGAGGTGTCTGACATGACGACCCTTCGAACGGAGAGTAGGGGGGAACACGTGTCACCGTACGCTCGAGTTTGGTCACTAGTTCAGAGCGTGAACGACAGGCCTGGCGCGACACTGGGGCGGCGCAGCGTCGGCCGTCGGCGAGCACCACGCTGATCGCTTTCGCGATCGAGCCTTTGGCTGAACGTCCAGAGCCGTTCACTTCGGCGCCACCTTGGGCGGCAAGGCTGGTCTCATGATGACGATCGGGCTCACGAAGCGCCGCTCTGTCATCGATCACGAATCGCGCCCGACCGGGATCCTCGATGCCGTTCGATGACCGTCACGACAATGAATCGCTCGCAGTGGTCTCTCGCAGTGGTTTCTCGCGTAGACCGTCGGCCTCTGCCGATGGATCATCCGGCACCAGGTCACCGGGGAACGTGCCGGCACGGTCACCCGCACCCCCGCTGGCTATGTGCTCACCGACGACCAGGGACGCAAGATCGGCAGCTTCACCACGCTCGAACTGTCTCTCGACGCGCTGTACGACGTCGTCTAACCGGCGGGTCCCTCTCTCGACGGAGCGGCAGATGGGCTAATCCAGCCGATCGAACCCGTCGCGAAGGGAGAATTCGGTGAACACTGGTCGTCCATTCGGTGAAGACTTCGGTCGAGTTCGTGCTTCTGCGGCGTTGACGCGCTGCGCTCCAGGAGGAACAATGGCCGTATGCCCCCACTGTCTACGGATGCCGCTCTCGGAAAACTCGTCGACCGTCTCGCGCTGCGTTTTCCCCATGCCGACCGGGAATACATCGCCTCGACTGTCGCGCAAGAGTTCGCAGCACTTTCCGGTAGCCGAATCAGCACCTACATCCCCAACCTCGTCGAGCATGGGGTGCGTTCGCGCCTGCAGCACGAAGTACGCCCGCTCGCTCCCGTCGCCTGAGAAACCCGCAGACCCCGAGACGACAAGCAACGGCCCGACGGGGCCGAATTTGCCGCCGGCTCTTCCCGGACGGCAGCGACGACGATACAACGTTTGCTTCGACTTTCGCCGCCGATCGCTTGCCGTTCCTCTGGGCCGTCCCTCCCCGAAAGTACTCTCCCACTGTCGGGGGAATACTACAGACTATGAGAATGTCCTCCTGAAGGATGCTCGGCTCGATCGAGCGGTCTCCGAGGCATCCACAAATGCTCCCCGCCGTCCGATCACCTCTTCACACGGTGGCCCGGCCACCGGTCGAGCGCGGTCGCAGCCCACCCACAATCGCTTCCTTCCGACGGTAAATCCATGAGCAGCGCCATCACCACCGAGTCTTCGGGACTCACGACCGACCGCTCTACCCAGCTCGGCGCACACGATCGTCGTGTCATTCTCGTGCTCCTCATCTCCGTGTTCGTGATGATCCTCAATGAAACGACCATGGGCGTCGCCCTGCCGGCACTCACCAGAGAGCTCGGTGTCACTCCGAGCGCCGCGCAATGGCTGACGGCAGCATTCCTGCTCACAATGGCCGTGACCATCCCGATCACCGGGTTCCTGCTCCAGCGTTTTCACACCCGACCGCTGTTCATCGCCGCCATGGGACTCTTCACCCTCGGTGCGCTGATCGCGGCCGCCGCGCCGGGCTTTGAAGTTCTGTTGCTCGCGCGCATCGTGCAGGCAAGCGGGACCGCGGTCATGTTCCCGCTCCTGATGACCACTGTGATGAACCTGGTTCCGGCCGCAACGCGGGGCCAAATGATGGGCGACATCTCCATCGTCATCTCAGTCGCCCCGGCCATCGGACTGACGATTTCGGGAGCCATCCTCGACAAGCGCGACTGGCGTTTCATGTTCATCCATGTGCTGCCGATCGCCCTCACGACGCTCATCGTGGGCGCATCTCTCATTACCAACGTCACCGAACCCCGACCAACGCGAATCGACGCAGCATCCGTCATGCTCTCTGCTCGCGGGTTTGGAGGAGTGGTCTTCGGGCTGAGCAATCTCGGCACTGCAACCGGGCACTTCTCGACCTGCGCACCTTCAAGACCCGGGATTTCAGCTTCTCGATCGTGATGTTTGCGATCGGCATGATGGCCATGATTGGCACCATCGTGCGCCTGCCTTTTTACCTCATCAGAGTTCCGCACGTCGAGATGATCACGGTGGGCCTCCAGTTGCTGCCTGGTGGCCTCATCATGGGGCTTCTGGGCCATGACGATGCTCGACGAGAACAGCTCATGCCTGTGGGTGCTTGCCGCTCATATCGCACTGAGTATCGGCCTCGCCCTGCTGTTCACCCCGCTATTCACCGCGAGCCTCGGTTCGCTCAAACCGGAGCTCTACTTCCACGGAAGCGCGATCATCGGCACGGTCCAACAACTCGCTTGCGCGGCGGGTACGGCGTTCTTCGTGCGTAAGCAGCAGTCTTCTGACCGCACGGATGCCGTCGAGAAGGTCGAAACGCACTGAGCTCACCGGCGAGTCATTGCTTCGATCCTCGGATACAGTACTCACAGAACAGCGAGGGGCATAAACGCAGCATGGGCAGTTTGGTGTACGGCAACTCCAGTATCGAGGTGGCGTTCGACGACCGTGCCCTTATGCACCTGCAGATCGTTATCACCAACAAACTGCGACGTAACGAGAGCTTCATCTTCACTTGGGTGAACGCCCCCGAGCTGGGAAGCGGTCGTAGTGCGCTCTGGCTCGACCCGAGCAGCACCCTCTACTACCGCTATTCCGGAAGCCGCATCCCGAGTATCAACCGGGACTGGCTCGAGATACTGATGCTCTCGGCTAACAGCGCGGGCGGACTCTTCTTCACTCCCGAACCTCCGGCGAGTGGCCTGACCTCATGACCCGGGGCGCCCGCAACCCGTCTCCTTATTGCCGCCGACTCGCGCCAATGGCGCACACTGGACACTGATGATCCCCGCAAGCACCGCACCGTGGAACGCGACACTCAGCCAGCCGCAATACCTGCTGTCGCTCTACTTCCTGGTGATCGCGGCCCTGTCTCTCTTCGCGGGTTTCCTGCGTACCTGGATCACCCGCAATGAGGTGGGGTCCCGCTATCGCAGTGCCGTGGTCGCTCGATTGAGCGTCATGATCGTCGCGAGCCTGAGCTACGTTTTCATTGTCATCGGGTTCCTGCGCGGGTACGACCTCGCCGGCACCTCTCATCGCCCCAATTCGGACACGATCCTTGCTTTCGCGCCGCGTTACATGGACTGGTCGATCACGGTGCCCCTTCTCACCGTCGAACTGCTCGCCGTCTGCGCCCTTGTCGGCGCTGCGGCACGACGCACCCAGTGGCTCGCGGGCGGCGGTGCCTTCCTGATGATCTTCACCGGATTCCTCGGGGCTTTCATCATCGGCGGTGGCGAGGACAGCACTCAGCTCGTGCTCTGGGGCGCGATCAGCTGCATCTTCTGGATTTTCACCACCATCGTGCTGATCGGTTCGGTGCGCGCGTCAATGTCGCACCTGATTCCGGAGTCGGCGAAACTGCTTCGGCAGGCGACCGGGCTCCTCCTCGGAGGGTGGGCGGTCTATCCGCTGGTCTTTCTTATCCAGATCTTCGCTTTCGGGGGTGACTGGACCACCACCATGCAAATCGCCCTCTGTGTCACCGATGTCATCGTCAAGATCGGATTCGGCGGCCTCATCCACCGAATCGCGAAGCTTCGCACTGCCGAAGACGTGCGGGCCGGCAACGACGTCCACCCCGAATCGATTTGGATCTCGTCGGTAAAGCTGTCCGATGCCGGCGCTCCCCACGAGGTGTATCTCGCCGAGGGCTCGATGATCCATCCCCGTCGCCTCAGGCCGCCGTCGAGTGCCGCGGTGGCCTCGGACGTGGATGACGAGCAACCCGAACTCGACAACTGATTCGCCCGAGGAAAACCTGCTTCGGGAGCGTGGAATTCTCGCCTAGAAGATCCGAACGGCGATCTCTGCCGGTGCGGCCAGCAAGTGCTCGATCTCATCGTCGAGCCTCACCAGGGTGAGTGACGCCCCAGCCATATCCAGCGAGGTGCAATATTCTCCGACATAGTTGCGACCGACAGTGATCCCTCTCGCGGCAAGCTTCTCGTGGGCGATCCCGTAGAGCAGGTAGAGCTCACTGATCGGGGTGCCGCCCAGACCATTGATCATGAGGGCGACCCGGTCTCCCTCTGTGAAAGGCAGGTCGGATACGACAGCCTCGAGTAGTACCTCCACGAGGTCATTGGCCGGAGACCACTTCGCGCGCTCACGGCCGGGCTCACCGTGAATGCCCACCCCGATCTCGATCTCGTCATCTGCGAGATCGAACAGCGGTGACCCTTTCGACGGAGGTGTGCAGGCCGTGAGCGCGATACCCATTGTTCTCGTCACCGAGTTCACCTTCTCCCCGATGCGGATGAGTTCCTCCAGGTCAGCGCCGTCTTCCGCGGCAGCTCCAACCGCTTTCATCACAAAGAAGTTTCCGGCAACGCCCCGTCGACCGACAGTGTAGGTGGAATCTTTTACCGAGACGTCATCGTCGATGAACAGTGTGCGCACCTTGACGCCATCGGCCTCACTCATCTCCTGTGCCATATCGAACGCCATACGGTCGCCGGTGTAGTTGTTCACAAGCAACAAAACCCCCATTGGAGAGGCGAGCAGTTTCGTCGTCTCGTAGACGTAGTCCATCGGCGGCGCTGCGAACACGTCGCCGGGGCATGCGCCATCCAGCATTCCCCTGCCGACCGTCATCACGTGTGCCGGCTCGTGACCGGATCCGGACCCCTGGATGATGGTGACTTTGTCGGGCCGTGGTGAGTCTGCGCGATGGATCAGGTTGTACTCCGGCACATAGCGAAGAGTGTCGGGATTCGCTAGGGCGATTCCTTTGAGCATTTCGGGTACGAACTGCTGCGGATCGTTGATGAACTTCTTCATGGGGTCTCCTTGGACTTCAATAGTTGTGACGGGTTACTCAGGTATTCCAGGTGCGTGCAAGTTCTTCGGCAAGGACAGCGACAGCCACTGCGCCCGCGTCCGGGGATCCGATGCTGCGGTCACCGCTGTAGCTCGCACGACCGCGCATCGCTTTGAGCACACTGGTTGCATCGGCTGCAGATCGCGCGGCGACCGCAACTTTTTGCATGGCCACAGCAGTGGATTCCCCGGCGGCAACGC
>JBKJLH010000007.1:0-17095 GCA_046597035.1 Lacisediminihabitans sp. | reverse complement strand
GATTGGTAGGCCCGGATTCCAGTTAGAGCTGGAATACGGGCGATTGTGACCCCAACCGGATTCGAACCGGTGTTACCGCCGTGAGAGGGCAGCGTACTAGGCCGCTATACGATGGGGCCGCAAGTGGACAACTCCACGAGTATGCCACACGTGAGCAGGGCCCTGCAAAACGGTGCGGATGCCCCGATCAGGGTGCCAGGATCCGCAGGGCTCCCGGCATGATTTCAATCTCAAGCGGTAGCGCACCGACACGCTCTCCATCGGCGTAGGCAACCACGCCATCCGCCTCGATGGATACGCGCGTGGCGCGGCGGATCGAGACCCGCGGATCCGTGGTGTGCGTGCCTGTGAAGACTCGCGGAAAGATGCCGAGAAAAGCCATGCGTGACAGCGGTTGGACAACGCACACGTCGATGAGCCCGTCATCGAGAAGTGCATCCGGGGTGATCAGCATCCCGCCGCCGAACGAGGTGTTGTTGGCGATCGACACCAGGGTGCCGGCGGTGTTCCACTCCACCCCGTCGAGCACGAGACGGTAGGTGGTGGGCTTCAGGGTGGCGAGTTCCCGCAGCAGAGCGAGGTTGTAGCGGAGCTTTCCTCTCGGCCAGCGCCATACATTCGCCCGCTCATTCACGAGCGCATCAAAGCCGGCAGAGAGGACGCCGGCATACCAGCGATCCGGCCGCCCCGCGCTACGGATGAGCGCCGCATCGATCGCGCGAGGTTCCCGGGTGAGGGCGGCGAGCAGCAGGTCGATGGCGGCATCGGTGTCTCCGATCGGGATGCGGAGGCCGCGCGAGACGTCATTGCCGGTGCCGGAGGGGACGATTCCGAGCGGGATGCCGGTGCCGGCGACGAGATTGGTACCGAGACTGACCATGCCGTCCCCGCCCACGACCACGAGGGCATCCGGGGCCAGTGTGATCGCCTTCTCGGCCTCCCGATGCAGGTCGACGAAAGTCGGCTCGCTGAGGGCGGTCACCCGGTAACCCGCACCCCGCAGCGCCTGCACGACGGCGGGACCAACTGAGCGGCCCTTGCCGAACGAAGCGGAGGGATTGATGGCGACGACGACGCGCGTCGCAGTCACGAGAGCGGCATCGGTGTCGTCATCAGGCCAGTATGTCGGATGCCCGTGGGGAACCACCCGAGGCGTGGTTGTTCGAGTACAGTCGGAAAAATGCGCCTCACGAAACAAGAACATGCCTGCCTCATCCTCGAGTCCGCGGGTAAGACGCTCGTGATCGATCCGGGGTTCTTCACGACCGCCCTCATCGGGCTGAACGATGTCGTGGCCATAGTGATCACCCACGAGCACGGCGACCATTGGACCGCGGAACAGCTCACCCGCATCCTGGACCGTAATCCCGGGGCGAGGCTCTACGGCCCGGAAGGGGTGGCGATCGCCGCCACCGACTTCGACATCACCGTAGTGGAGGATGGCGACGTGATCGACGCCGCGCCGTTCTCACTGAAATTCTTCGGCGAGAAGCACGCGGTGATCCACTCCTCGATCCCGACCGTCGATAACGTCGGCGTTCTCGTCAACGACTCGCTTTATTATCCGGGCGATTCCTTCACCGTGCCGGAGGGTGTGGAGGTGGATACTCTTGCGGCTCCCGTCGGAGCGCCCTGGCTCAAGATTGGCGAGGCCATAGACTTCGTGCTCGCCGTTCGGCCGCGCCGGGCCTTCGCCACCCACGAGATGGTGCTGTCCACCGCGGGCAAGGGTATAAGTGGAGATCGCCTCAAGTGGGCGGTAGAGCAGGGTGGTGGCGAGTACGTCGCCCTGGAACCCGGAGACACGCTCGACGTGTAAGCAGCGTTAGATATAGATCGCGGGGTCGGTAAAGGTATCTGCGATCAATGGCGCCGTGCGCTGTCGTACGCGTGCCGGAATGCCGGTGAGGACAGAGTTCTCCGGAGCATCCCGCACCACGACCGCGTTTGCCCCGACAATTGAATCGTTGCCGATGGTGACCGGGCCGAGCACGCTGGCGCCAGCCCCGATCGTCACCCGATCGCCGATCGTGGGATGTCGGCGCTCCGGTACCGAGCTCGTACCGCCGAGGGTGACGCCGTGGTAGAGCAACACATCGTCGCCGACCACCGCCGTCTCGCCGATCACCACCCCCATGCCGTGGTCGATGAAAAGACGACGCCCGACGGTCGCGCCCGGGTGAATCTCCACCCCGGTCAGCGAACGCACGAGTTGCGAGTAGATGCGCGCCACGAGATACCAACGCCAGATCCAGAGACGATGCGCGACGCGGTAGCCCCACACCGCGTGGAGCCCGGAGTAGGCGAGGAAGACCTCCACGTTCGACCGAGCCGCGGGATCCTTTTGCCGCGCCATCCGGATGTCTTCTCGCACGCCTCTGAAAGGCATTCGCTCAGTCCGCGAGGTCTTCGTACAGCACCGTCGAGAGGTACCGCTCGCCGAAGCTGGCAACGATGACGACGATGGTCTTGCCAGCATTTTCGGGGCGTGCTGCCACATCGAGGGCAGCCTGAACGCTGGCACCGGAAGAGATTCCGGCAAGAATGCCTTCTTCTGCCGCGAGACGGCGAGCCATCGAGACGGACTGAGCGATGTCGATGTCGATGACCTCGTCATAGACGTCACGGTCGAGGACCTCCGGGATGAAGTTCGCCCCGAGGCCCTGGATCTTGTGCGGTCCGGGCGCTCCCCCGTTGAGGATCGGCGACTCGGCCGGCTCGACACCGATGACGACGATGTCGGGGTTCTGCTCCTTGAGGTAACCACCAGTGCCGGTGATGGTGCCGCCGGTACCGATGCCCGCCACGAAGATGTCGACCGTGCCCTCGGTGTCGTTCCAGATCTCCGGACCGGTGGTGGCGCGGTGGATGGCCGGGTTCGCGGCGTTGGCGAACTGTTTGGCATAAACGGCACCGGGCGTGCTGGCGACAATTTCAGCCGCGCGGTCGACAGCGCCCTGCATGCCTCCGGGTCCCGGCGTGAGAATGAGTTCGGCGCCGTAGGCGCGGAGGATGATTCGACGCTCCATACTCATGGTCGCCGGCATCGTGAGGATCACCTTGTAGCCTCTGGCCGCTCCGACCATCGCGAGTGCGATACCGGTGTTCCCGCTCGTGCTCTCCACTATCGTGCCGCCGGGCTTCAGCTCTCCGGAAGCCTCGGCCGCGTCTATGATGGCGACTCCGAGGCGGTCCTTGACGCTTGCGGAGGGATTGTAGAACTCCAGCTTGGCGAGAACCGTTGCACCAAGGCCGGCGGTAACCGTGTTCAGCCGCACAAGGGGAGTGTTTCCGAAGATCTCGGTGATGTCGTTGTAGATGCGTTGCGGCATTGGGGTGCGCTTCCTTTTTCAAGAGAGTCGGCAGTTGCCTGTCGGCGACGGTTTCGGGTCTAGGGAATGCAACGCCGCTTTGGCGAATTTCTTCCCGATTATGCCGTCCGAACCCGATGATTCCAGTAAAAGCTACGCGGTACAACGCCGGGGCTATTGACAGGATGCTCGCTGCGCGAAGGTGCGCATGGCCGCGCCACCGAGCCGTCCGTCTGCGCGAAGGTGGCTAACGGATGCCCGCTGCGTGACGGTGCGCCCGCAGTCGATTGAGCGAATTGGCGATCGCCCAGTGCCAGCGGGTCATTCCATGGCCCGCGGCCCGAAGGTCATCCTCGCGACGCTTTTCATCGATGAGGGCGTGCTCGGGGGTTCTTCCCCTTTAGAACTCGAGATCGGCGTATTTAATATTCCCGTCAAACTCGCCGATCATGTTGAATTCTGGCCACCAGAAGTCGACGACATACACCCGACCGCTCGCCCCCCTTAAAGCGACCTGTAATTGCGGCATCGAGATTCCCGAACACTCCATATTCGCGCGGCGCACCGACTCGCCCGGTCGATCTGATTTCGCGTCGGCAAACTCGATCACCCTTCTCGCCTTCGCTGTGCCGTGTGTCAAAGCCACCCGTCGAGTTCACGAAGGAGGTCTTCCCGCATGATCGAAGTACGCGGCATCGAGGCCGGCGGATGCGCCGTTCGGCGAAGAGCAGCGTCCGCAAGCGTGACACCGGTCGCAAAAGGCGTGCACGCCGCCATGTCCGCAACCGTCCGCGCGAGCGTTGTGAGGGTGAGCTGGTCGATCGAGGCCCATTCGCGAGGGAGCCCGACCGTGTGTCGCTCGAACATCTTGCTCGACCGGCCGCCGTCACGCGCGCCCGATACCTCCGCTCCGAACTCAGGGTATTCCAGAGCGATGCTCGAATGTAGACACCCCGAAAGAGGGCGATCAATTCGCCCCGGGCAATCGACGCGAAAAATGAATATCGTTCCCCAGGACTCATCAGCTGACGGGCGAGACGGATGTGGTCGATCCAATCGACCGCGAGTGTTTGCATCCGATCACAATGTCTTTCTGGGCCGTACGGGATTACTCGCCGACCCTCATTTGTCAACTTGTGCGGCTCGATCGCGCGAGGGAAGGAGCGGAGGAGGCGTCCTCGCTGGAGCCGCAGCGCGAGCATGCGCCCGTTTGTCAGCCGTGCGGTCAAACGAATCGGGGCGCGGCCGACAAACGGCCGCACAGTCGCGCGGCGGGCAACCTTCGGCCGCACAGTCGCGCGGCGGGCAACACCCGCGCATACCGCCGCCTCACCCGCCCGTGTCTAAGCTGGAGTCACCAAAGACAAGGAAGTCCGCCATGAACAGCTCCGCCGTTATCGTCGATGTCATCCGCACCCCCTCGGGCCGCGGCAAGCCCGGCGGCTCGCTGAGCGGAGTGCATCCGGTCGACCTGCTCGCTACCACTCTCCGCGCACTCGTCGAGCGCAATGGCGTCGATCCGGCCACCGTCGACGACGTGATCGGCGGATGCGTCGCGCAAGCCGGAAAGCAGACCTACAACGTCACGCGCAACGCCGTGCTGGGCGCGGGCTTCCCGGATCACGTTCCCGCCGTCACCATCGACCGCCAATGCGGATCGAGTCAGCAAGCCGCCGTCTTCGCCGCCCAGGGCATCATGACCGGCAACTACGACATCGCGATCGCCTGCGGCGTTGAATCGATGAGCAGCAACCCCATCGGCTACTCGATCATGGGCGAAGATATTTACGGTGAACAGATGGCCACACGCTATCCCGACGGCCTGGTCGGGCAGGGGATCTCCGCCGAGCTCATCGCCAGCAAGTGGGGCTTCTCCCGCGCCCAGCTCGACGATTTTTCCGCTCGCTCGCATCAGCTGGCCGCAAAAGCGACCGCCGATGGCCTCTTCGCCAACGAACTCATCGCCATCGGCGATGTGACGACCGACGAGACGGTGCGCCCCTCCACCACGGCCGAGGGCCTCGCGGGTCTCGCGCCGGCCTTCTACACCGAGCGCTTCGCCGAGCGGTTCCCCGAGATCGGCTGGAAGATCACCCCGGGTAACTCCTCTCCCCTCACGGATGCCGCGGCCGCAACCCTCATCATGAGCGAGTCGAAGGCCGCCGAGCTCAGGCTGACGCCCCGCGCGCGCTTCCACAGCTTCGCCGTGACCGGCAGCGACCCCCTCTTCATGCTGACCGGTGTTATCCCCGCCACAGCGAAAGTACTCGCTAAAGCCGGGCTCACCATCGACGACATCGACGCCTTCGAGGTGAATGAGGCGTTCGCCCCGGTGCCGCTGGCCTGGCTCGCCGAGACGGGAGCGGATGTCGCGAAGCTCAACCCCCGCGGCGGCGCGATCGCCCTCGGGCATGCGCTCGGGGCATCCGGAGCGCGCCTTCTCGCCACGATGGTGAACCACCTCGAGGCCACCGGCGGACGCTACGGCCTGCAGGTGATGTGTGAGGGCGGCGGCATGGCCAACGCCACCATCATCGAGCGCCTCTAGACCCGCGTGCCACCCAGCCGTACCGCCCGCAGGGCGGCATACAGTTCGGATGCTTCGGCCGGACGAGAGACAGAGCGACCGGTGATCTCGGCGATCCGCCCGAGCCGGTAGAGCACTGTGTTTCGGTGGCAGTGCATGCGCGTGCCGGCCTCAGCGGTCGATCCGTCGGCATCGAACCACGCCTCGAGAGTGTCGAGCAACACTGTTCCATCGACGGAGTCCGGCCCGAGGAGCGGCCCGAAGATGCCGTCCACGAGCTCGGCTCCAAAGCCCGGCTGGGCCACCAGGAGCAGGTCGAGCGGCGCCGATCCGTAACGGTGGATGCCGACTGCCGGTGGCGCGATGCACTCAACTGACATGCGGGCCTGGCCGACGGCATCCGGGGATGCGGAGAACTGGGTGAATGGGCGGCTGATCCCGACCCGTGACGTCGCTGCCGCCGAGACTACTGCGATAGCGCGGTCGATATCGGCGCGGTGGTATAGCCCGATGAGACCCACGTACTCGCCTTTCCAAGCGGTCCAGGCCGACGGGATACCGGACGCCCGCAGGCGTCCGTGCACCTCGGATACCGGATCGGCACCACTGCTGCTGCGCTCAGCGGCGATCACGAGATAGCTGGCGTGCTCGGGAAGTTCGAGTGCGCGAAGCAGTCTGCCGATCTCACCGGGAGCGGCACTTCCGTCGAGGAGGCTGAGCAACATGACACTTCGCGCCTGCTCGTCGCGGCGATCCCGCTCGTCAACGAACGCCCGGTAGGACTCCGCGGCGGCGCCTGAAAATCGGTCGATGATGCCCCAGACATCCGAGGACAGGTGGAGTAGCGTCTCGGTGCGCTGGGTACCGACGGATCGGGCCATCATCTCGTCCCACAGTTGCAGGCCCGCGAGTCGATACGCGTGAAGCAGGCTCGCCATCGGGATACCGTGCTCGGCCTTGATACGACCGGCGCGGCGCGGGGCGGCGAGCGAGTCGGTAGTGCCGGCGAGGGTGGAAAGCAGCGCGGAGATGTTCTCGCTCACGATCGAATAGAGCAGCTCGCGCGACAGCGGATTCACGGCGTACTCGTTCTCACCCGCGAGTATCTGGTCGACGACCCCCGCGGCGAGCGCCTCCACCGAGTCCACGAGTTCGAGAAAGAGATCGGCGGAATCGGCATTCCGCGGGGTAGTGACCGATCCCCCTGCAGTACGGCTGAATTGCTTGACGATGGACATGACGGGACTGTACCGCGGTGTTGTGCGGCCGCACAATAGTATTCCGGGAACAGATGGCCTCCGCCTATCGTGCTCTTCAGGTTCGTGGGCGATACTGAGAGTCCTCTGGTGAGGTGTGGTCGTCTCGATTATGCCGTTGACCAAGAAGGCAGCGATCAAAGGAGATTGATGACCACCACAGATCCGACCGTACCCGCCGCGGCCGTACCCGCCACTCCAACCCTCGACGCGGGGATCCGAGCCGATTTGGATACCGCGATCAACCAGCTCGCCGAGGGTGAGTCGCGCTGGGCGAAAATGCCGATCCCGGCCAGGATCGCGCTGCTCGGTAAGGTGCACTCCTCTGTTGCCGCTGCCGCCACTCAGTGGGTCGACGCGGCGACCCGTGCAAAGAACCTCGACCCCGACTCTGCCTATGTCGGCGAGGAGTGGATCTCGGGACCGTACGTCGTGCTCTCGACTCTCCTCTCGCTCCAGCACACGCTCGGCTCGATCGCCGCCGGCAAGAGTCCCCTTGATGAGCGGAAGCTGGGCAAAGCTCCTGGCGGCCGAGTAAGCGTGCCGGTGTTGCCCGCCAACCCCTATGAGGCCCTGCTGCTGCACGGATTCAGCGCCGAGGTCTGGATGAAGCCGGGCGAATCCCAGGCATCGGTGCGGGCATCCGCTGGACTCGGTGCCCTGACCCCGACCGAAACCGACGGCGTCGGCCTGGTGCTCGGCGCCGGCAACATCACCTCCATCCCGCCGCTCGATGTGATCTATGAGCTCATCGCCCACAATCGGGTAGCGCTACTCAAACTCAACCCGGTGATGGACCGGATGCTCGCGCCCTACACCGCCGCCTTCAAACCGCTCATCGATCTCGGCCTGTTGCGCGTCGTGACCGGTGCGGGAGACGTGGGAAGTTACCTCGCCAACCACCCCGGAATCTCACATGTTCACATCACCGGAAGCGCCGCCACCCACGACCTGATCGTCTGGGGAGCCGGGCCCGGAGCCATCGATCGTAAAAGGACGGGCACCCCGCTGCTTCAGAAGCCGATCACGAGCGAACTCGGCGGAGTCGCCCCGATCATCGTAATTCCGGGCGCGTGGTCCAAGGCCGACCTGAAGTACCAGGCCGAACACGTGGTGACCCAACGCTTGCACAACGGCGGCTACAACTGCATCGCCGGCCAGATCGTGGTGTTGAGTTCCGAGTGGCCGCAGCGCGAAGCGTTCCTCGCCGAGCTTCGCAGCGCTCTTTCCCGCACTCCCGACCGCGCCCCCTGGTATCCCGGCAGTGATGACCGGGTCGGCCAGGCCTGCACTTCCTACCCGGGAGCAGAACGATTCGGTTCGAGCGGAGGTCGGCTGCTCGTCGACATCCACGCGAAGGATGACGCATCGACGATCCTGACGACGGAATACTTCTCGCCAGTGCTCGGCGTGATCGAACTCCCCGGCACCGGACAGACCTTCCTCGACACCGCGGTCGACACCGTCAACCACGAATTCGTGGGAACTCTCGGCGCAAATATCCTCGGGATGCCGAGCACCATCAAGCAAATGGGAGCGGCTTTCGAGAACGCGCTCGCGCGACTCGACTACGGCACCATCGCCGTGAACACCTGGACCGCCCTCGGCTTCCTCACACCGGGAGCGCCCTGGGGGGCCTTCCCCGGCCACACCCTCGATAATGTGCAGAGCGGCATTGGAGTGGTGCACAACTCCTTCCTGCTCGACGGCACCGAGAAGACGATCGCGCGCGGTCCGTTCCGCCCGTTCCCTCGATCGGCGCTCCACGGAGAGTTCGCACTCTTCCCCAAGCCACCGTGGTTTGTGACGGCCCGGAGCGCGAAAAAGACCGGGAGACTGCTCTCCGGCTTCGCTGCTGCTCCTTCGTGGCTGAAGATGCCCGCCATCTTCATCTCGGCATTCCGCGCCTGACCCCGGTAGGTTGTCCAACCAAGAGAACTAACAGCACCACTCACCACACAATCAAAGGAGATTCACGTGGTTTTTCGAGGACCCCTGCCCGATGTCGAGATCCCGAACCAGAGCGTCTATGACTTCCTCTTCGGAGGCATCGACGACGCCGATCTGGATCGCGTCGCGATCGTGGATGGGGCCTCCGGTGCGGAAACAACCTATCGCCAGCTGGTCGGCCAGATTGCCCTGGTATCTGGTGCGCTCGCAGCCCGCGGCATCGGGATCGGCGACGTGGTGGCACTCCATTCTCCCAATGTGCCCGCGTTTGCGGCGGTGTTCCACGGCATCCTGCGGTCGGGCGCCACCGCCACCACGGTCAACGCTCTCTACACCGGGGAGGAGATGGGAACACAACTCATCGATTCGAAGGCACGGTTGCTCTTCACGGTATCGCCCCTTCTCGCCGCCGGGAAGGATGCGGCATCCCGCGCCGGAATCGCGGATGACCAGGTGATCGTGCTCGACGGCGCCGAAGGGTTCGCCTCGCTTCGGGACCTGTTGATGGAGAACAATCCCGCGCCGGAGGTGAGTTTCGATCCGGCCGAACACATCGCGGTGCTTCCGTACTCGTCCGGCACCACCGGGCGCCCAAAGGGAGTGATCTTGACGCATCGCAATCTCGTGGCCAATGTTGCGCAGTCGATGCCTCTGCTCTCAGCGGGAGCGGAGGCCCGCATCCTCGCGATCCTGCCGTTCTTCCATATCTACGGAATGACCGTGCTTCTCAATCTGGCGTTCCGATCCCGGGCGCGGCTGGTCACGATGCCACGATTCGACCTGGCGGAGTTCCTGCGCATCATCCAGGATTTTCGGATCACCTGGGCATTCATCGCTCCGCCGATCGCGGTGGCGCTCGCGAAACATCCGCTCGTCGACCAGTACGACCTCTCGAGCATGGAATTCATTGTTTCGGGAGCCGCCCCCTTCGACGGCGCGCTCGGCCGGGCCGTCGCCGATCGCATCGGATGCCGCGTGCGCCAGGGCTTTGGAATGAGCGAGATGAGTCCGGTCTCGCATACGATTCCCGCAGACCGCGATGACATCCCCCTCGGGTCGGTGGGCATCACCCTGCCCAACATCGAGTGCAAGCTCATCGATACCGCGACCGGCGAAGAGATTCACCTGCCGGAGGAGGGCACCAGCGCGCCCGGCGAACTACTCTGTCGCGGCCCGAACATCATGCTCGGCTACCTCGGCAATGACGAGGCCACGCGCGCCACCATCGACGAAGAGGGGTTCCTTCACACGGGAGACATCGCGACCGTGACGTCGGAGGGAATCGTGTCGATAGTCGACCGTCTGAAAGAGCTCATCAAGTACAAGGGATACCAGGTGGCTCCCGCCGAACTCGAAGCCCTACTGCTCACGCACTCGAGTATCGCGGATGCCGCGGTGGTCGGCGCTCACGACGCCGACGGCGAGGAGATACCGAAGGCTTTCGTCGTCGTGCAACCGGGAGCCGGGATCTCGGCCGAGGAGATCATGACCTTCGTCGCCGAGCGTGTGGCACCGCATAAGAAGATCCGCCAGGTGGCATTCATCGAGGCCATTCCGAAGTCCTCGTCCGGCAAGATCCTGCGCAAGGATCTCCGAGGGCTCGAGGTGCGGGCATGATCACTGACAGCGTCGATTACGTGATCGTCGGGGCCGGGGCATCCGGCGCTGCCGTCGCGGCGAAGCTCAGCGAAGACGGTACCACGACGGTGCTGCTGCTCGAGGCCGGACCCGTCGATACGAAAAACGAGGTGCACATCCCGGCGGCGTTCTCCGCTTTATTCCGCTCCGAACTGGATTGGAACTACGACACCACGCCCCAGCCGGAGCTTGCCGGCCGCACGATCTACTGGCCGAGAGGAAGGATGCTCGGTGGCTCCTCGTCGATCAACGCCATGATGTGGGTGCGCGGATTCGCGGCCGACTACGACCGCTGGGCAGAGACCGCCGGCTCGGGCTGGTCGTACTCGGCGCTGCTGCCGTACTTCCGCAGTGTTGAGCGAGTGGAGGGCAACACCGATCCCGACCAAGGCTCCGGAGGCGCGATCAGCATCGAGCACCAGCGCAGCCCCCGATCGCACACCGCGACCTTCCTGAAGGCAGTCGTGCAGGCGGGGTACGCGGTCGTCGCGCCGAACTCGGCCCGGCCGGACGGCTTCAGCCAGACCATGGTCAGCCAGAGGAAGGGCAAGCGATTCTCCAGCGCGGACGGCTACCTCGTGCCATCGAAGGCCCGCGCCAATCTCACGGTGCGCACGGGAGCCCAGGCCACACGGGTGCTGTTCGACGGCACCCGCGCGATCGGCGTGGAATATCTGCTCGACGGGATGACGACCCGGGCAACCGCCCGGCGGGAGGTTGTGCTCAGCGGTGGGGCCGTGAATACGCCGCAGCTCCTGATGCTGTCCGGCATCGGCCCCAGGGCACAGCTGGAGAAGTTCGGCATTCCGGTACGGGTCGACTCACCCGAGGTCGGCGAGAACCTGCGCGACCACCTGCTCTCCGGGCTCATCATCGAGACTGCGGGCGACACCCTGTTCTCCGCGAAGAAGATGCCTGAGCTCGTGAACTTCCTCGCCCGCGGTCGAGGCATGCTCACTTCGAACATCGCGGAGGCCTACGGCTTTGTGCGCTCGGATCCGTCACTTGAGCTTCCCGATATAGAAATCATCTTCGCGCCGGTGGCGTTCATCGGAGAGGGGCTCATCCCAGCGCCAGCTCACGCGGTCACCGTCGGAGCCATCCTGCTGAAGCCTGAGAGCACCGGCACGATCACGCTCGCATCGGCCGATCCCCTCGCTGCACCCCTCATCGATCCTCGCTACCTCAGCGATACCGCGGGCACGGATCGCGCCCGACTGATGGCGGGCCTCGGCATCTGCGAGGACATTCTGGAGGCACCGGCGCTGCAGACGACGACCGGGCCGCACTTCCTGGCCCCGGAGGGTGCCGACACGCTCACCCGGATCAAGCGAGACACCCTGGCGCTCGAAACGGCAGCCCACACGCTCTATCACCCGGTGGGCACCGCCCGTATGGGCATGGATTCCGCCTCCGTCGTCGACGAGCAACTACGGGTGCGCGGAGTCCAAGGGCTTCGCGTCGCCGACGCGTCGGTGATGCCCGACATCATCCGCGGACATACCCAGGCTGCGTCGATGGTCATCGGCGAAAAGGCTGCCGACCTGCTGTTGCAGTCAGCGAAATCGGGTTCGCTGGCCGCGGCATCGGTCGGCTGATGGCGGCGACTCGGTCCGTCGGTCGGTCGGCTCGCTCCACAGCCCCGGGAATTCGTTAGTGGCAGGATTCACGGCGTAGGCCGACCGGCCACGAGGCGTACGGCACGGTCGAGCACCTCGCGCACGGCGACGATCGCCGGCCGAGTGCTGCTTGCTTCGCGCACCGAGGTGAAGATCGTGCGCTGCGGATGCTCCGGCAGCAGCAGCAATCGTGCCGTGGTACCCCGACCGATCCAGACCAGGTCGGGAAGTAATGCGACGGCGTTGCCCGATTCGACCAGGCGCATATGGGACTGGAGGTCCGCCGTCTCGAAACGCACGTCGGGTTCGAACCCGGCACGGCGGCAGGCCTGCTCGGCCCAGTGGCGGGAGGCGGTACCCCGCGGTTCCATCACCCACGCGGCATCCGCTGCCTCCTCGATCGACACCGGGTGCGATCTGCCGCGATCGTCTGACGGTATGGCGAGGCGGATCGCGTCGGTGGTCAGCGTGCGCCGATCGAGCTCTGGATGCCGCTGGGCCGCATGCCCCGGGTATTGCTCGGCCACCACGAGATCGAAGTCCCGCGCCCAGGTCTCCCGGAGTGCGGACTCCGGCTCGCGTTGAACCATCTCCACCCGCACCTCCGGATACTCGGTCTCCATGATCGAGAGCGCCTCGGGCATGAGCGCGAGTGCCGCCGACTGAAAGACGGCCACCCGGACAGTGCCGGTAACGGTCGTGAGCGAGGAGGCGAGCTCGGCTTCGGCGCGCTCGAGCGTGCGCAGCACCTCCGCGGTATGGCTGACGAGGATCTCCGCCTGGGGAGTGAGCACCACCCGTCGGCCCGAGGTTCGCAGAAGCTCGACACCCACCTCTTTCTCCAGCTGGGTCAGCTGTTGCGACACCGCGGAGGGGCTGAAACTCAGGGCCTCGGCCACGCCCGCGAGGGTTCCCCGAATCTGGAGTTCGCGCAGAAGGCGAAGGCGGCGCACGTCGAGCATCGGGTCATCCAATCGGTCAGTTGTGCTTAACAATACTCATCAGAAACGGTCGCTTTACCTAACCGGATGCCTGAATCGATACTGGAATCAGATTGCCGCGAAAGGATCCCCGTGACTGACACCGCCGCCACCACGTCCAAAGAAGACGCCCTCTCCCCCGAGCTCGCCGAGCGCACCGTCGCGCTGGTGCGCCGTTGGCTCGAAGAGGCCTCCCGGGTGCCGGTGAACGCCTCTGCCCAACGCCTTGCGGGAGTGCTGAAGGACCCGAAGGGGCTCGACTTCACTGTCGGTTTCGTCGATGGCGTCATCCGTCCGGAAGACCTGAGGGTTGCGGCGAGAAACCTGGCTTCCCTCGCGCCACAGGTACCCGCGTTCCTGCCCGCCTACCTCCGCGCCGCGGTGCGTCTCGGTGGCGTCTTCGCTCCACTTCTGCCGGGTATCGTCGTGCCGATCGCCCGGCGTGTGTTGCGGGGGATGGTCGGGCATCTGATCGTGGATGCCACGCCAGCCAAGCTGGGCACCGCGATCGGGTCGCTGCGGGCGCACGGCGCCAAGCTCAACGTCAATCTGCTCGGTGAAGCGGTGCTCGGCAAGCACGAAGCCGCCCGCCGCCTCGCCGGTACCCACGCCCTTTTGGCCCGGGATGACGTCGACTACGTGTCGATCAAGGTCTCCTCTACCGTGGCCCCGCACTCGCCGTGGGCGTTCGAGCAGGATGTCGAGCACGTCGTCGCGAGCCTCGCCCCGCTGTTCGAACGCGCGGCCTCCGCGACGCCGGCCAAGTTCATCAACCTCGATATGGAGGAATACAAGGACCTCGATCTCACGGTCGCTGTCTTCACCCGCATCCTCGACCAGGAGCGCTTTGCACAGCTCGAAGCGGGCATCGTGCTTCAGGCCTACCTTCCCGACGCCCTCTCTGCAATGATGACGCTGGCAGACTGGGCCGCCCGTCGCCGAGTCGCCGGCGGCTCGGCGATCAAAGTGCGCTTGGTGAAGGGCGCCAACCTACCGATGGAGCAGGTGGAGTCGTCCCTCCGCGGCTGGCCGCTTGCCACCTGGTCGACCAAGCAGGACACCGACACCAACTACAAGCGCATTCTCGACTACGCGCTGCGGCCAGAGCGCATCGATGCGCTTCGCTTGGGCGTCGCCGGTCATAACCTCTTCGACATCGCCTACGCCTGGCTCCTCGCGGGCGAGCGAGACGTACAACACGGCATCGATTTCGAGATGCTGCTCGGCATGGCCACCGGCCAGGCCGAAGCTGTGAAGAACGATGTCGGCGGGCTCCTCCTGTACACCCCGGTGGTGCACCCGAAGGAGTTCGACGTCGCGATCGCCTACCTGATCCGTCGGCTCGAGGAGGGCGCGAGCCAGGACAACTTCATGTCTGCCGTTTTCGAACTGTCCAGCAATGAAGCACTCTTCGAGCGCGAGAAGGCGCGGTTCTTCGCGTCGCTCACCCCGCTCGACCGGGGCGTCCCGCTGCCTCGCCGCAGCCAGGATCGCACTGTTGTCGAGACGGCACCGAACGACCGGTTCGTCAACACGATCGACACCGATCCTTCGCTGCCGATCAACCGCGCCTGGAGTGCCGGCATCCTCGAGCGTGTCGCGACATCGACCCTCGGCGTCACGGCCGTCGCGTCGTCGTTGATCACCGAACCGGATGTTCTAGGCCGGGTAATCGCCGCAACCTCCAGCGCCGGAGCGTCATGGGGTGCCCGCCCGGCAGCCGAACGTGCCGCTATCCTGCATCGCGCCGGAGACGTGCTCAGCGCCCGTCGCGCAGACCTGCTCGAGGTGATGGCCAGCGAAGCCGGCAAGACCATCGACCAGGGCGACCCGGAGGTGAGCGAGGCCATCGACTTCGCCCACTACTACGCCGAGCTCGCCCGCACCCTCGAGAACATCGACGGCGCGACTTTCGTTCCCTCCAGACTCACGGTCGTGACGCCGCCGTGGAACTTCCCGGTCGCGATCCCGGCGGGCTCCACGCTGGCCGCCCTTGCGGCCGGCAGTGCCGTGATCCTGAAACCCGCCGCCCTCTCGGCTCGCTGCGGGGCCGTGCTGGCCGAAGCTCTCTGGCAAGGCGGTGTGCCGCGCGACGTGCTTCAGCTTGTGCAACTGAGCGAGCGCGACCTCGGTACGCAGCTGATTTCGGACCCGGCGGTGGATCGTGTGATCCTCACCGGTGGCTACGAGACTGCGCAGCTATTCCGCTCCTTCCGTACTGACCTGCCGTTGCTCGCCGAAACCAGTGGAAAGAACGCGATCATCGTCACCCCCAGCGCCGACCTGGACCTGGCCGTCAAGGACGTCGTCTCCTCCGCCTTCGGGCATGCCGGGCAGAAGTGCTCGGCGGCATCGCTGGTGATCCTGGTCGGATCGGTCGCCGAGTCCGCCCGCTTCACCAACCAGTTGCGGGATGCGGTCGCCTCCCTCAAGGTGGGCTACCCCACCGACGCAGCGACCCAGATGGGGCCGCTCATCGAGCCGGCCCATGGCAAACTGCTCGACGCACTCAGCACCCTCGACGAGGGTGAGACCTGGATGGTCAGCCCCCGAAAGCTCGATCTCGATGGCCAGCTCTGGTCGCCTGGGGTGCGCGCCGGAGTGCGTCGCGGATCTGCCTTCCACCAGACCGAATACTTCGGTCCGGTGCTCGGCGTGATGACCGCGGAAACGCTCGACGATGCCATCGCTCTGCAGAACGAGACCGACTTCGGGCTCACCGCTGGCATCCACTCCCTCGACTCGACCGAGCTTGCCCGCTGGCTCGATACCGTCCAGGCCGGAAACCTCTATGTGAATCGTGGCATCACCGGGGCCATCGTGCAGCGCCAGCCGTTCGGCGGCTGGAAGAAATCCTCCGTTGGTGCCGGGACCAAGGCCGGGGGGCCGAACTACCTTTTCGGGCTCGGCTCCTGGGTTTCCGCCCACCATTCGGCGGCGGGTGACGCGATCACCCATCCCGGTGTGAGGGCATTGCTCACCGCGGATGACTCGCTGTCCGGAGCCTTCGGAAGCGATGCCGCGGCATGGAACAACACCTTCGGCCGGACCGAAGATGTCTCTGCCCTGACAGCCGAGCGCAACGTGTTCCGCTACCTCTCGTTGCCCGTAACGATTCGGCTGTCCGAGGGCGCCCCCGTCAGCGAACTACTGCGTGTCGTCGGCGCGGGACTGCTCGCCGGTTCACCGCTCACCATCTCCACCGCGGTGGCGAGCGATGCGATCGCCCATCTCTCCGTCGTGGTCGAGGATGACGCGTCCTGGCTCTCGCGCGTTTCCTCAGTGCCGATCAACCGCATCCGCCGCATCCGCCTCATCGGCGGAGACCCGGCAGCACTGGCCGCCGCGATCGGCGGGAGGCCGGATATTGCGATCTACAGCGGCCCGGTGACACCGGCCGGCCGACTGGAATTGCTGCCATTCCTCCGTGAACAAGCGGTCAGCATCACCGCCCACCGGTTCGGCACGCCGAACCACCTCACAGACCAGCTGATCTGAGGCCCGCGTACCAGCACAGGTCGTTCACTACCGAACTACAGGTGTGCCCGAGGGGGCGTGCAGCATCCCCGTTGTCAGACAAACCCTGATGTCACCTGCTGCTGGCCGGTCATTTCGCCCGGTTTCGGCGTCGGTGGGGTGAGTGTGGGAACGCCCCGCGGGTGTGGGCCGCGGGGCGTTCTTGTAATGCTTGTGGTGCTGGTGCTGGTGCTGGTGCTGGTGGTGTGGGTGGTGGTTATTTGACGTCGTCGTCGACCCAGTCGAAGGTTTTGGTGACGGCTTTTTTCCAGAGGCGGATTTGGCGGTCGCGTTCCTC
>JBKJLH010000085.1:0-3419 GCA_046597035.1 Lacisediminihabitans sp. | reverse complement strand
GTCTCGTCGCCATTGTCACCGCTGGACACGTACACACCAATGCCGGTAGCGACTGCCTGAATGAATGTGCCGTTGAGGCTGTTGATGAAGCCCTGGGGCACATTTTCGCCTGAGAAGCCGTAACTGATCGAGATTATGTTTGACAGGTGCTTGTCAACGATGTGGTTGATACTCGCGTCGAAATCCTGATTAGCGTTGGAGGAACCGACGAACAGGAGGTGCGCCCCAGGAGCGGTGGTGTGGATTGCTTCGGCGTCGAGTGTTTCCTCTCCGTAAAAATCGCCGGGAATCTGTTTCGGAGTGTCGGGATGCCGGTAAATACCGGGCGCGACTAGCTCGGTGATCGAGGGAATCGAGAGGCTATGCATCGAGCTATACGTGGCCACGTCACTTTGGAGGGTGGGGCTGGCATTCGCTCCGACGAACGCGACGGTTTGCCCGCTGCCGTCTGCCGCGACCGCGTCGAGGCCGTACAAGCCACGAACCTGCGATGGGGTATACCCGCAGGGTGCCAACGGTTTGCTCGAAGTGCCGTACGCGGGAGAATTAGGCGTGGCCACAGTTTTCTCGCCGTACCAAAGCGAGCACGGCTGCCCGGCACGAAACCCGACACCGGGAGCTCCATGGCTCTGGCTCGGTCCGTTTCCGTTGGTATTGGTTGGGGCCATCAGCTCAGAACTCTGATCCAGCCCGGTCACGCCCTGCACGATCCCAGCCAAACTGGAGGGAACTGAGACGGCAGACTCAGGGGCTCGCAGAGTCTTTCCGGACGTCGCGAACTCGCCGAGCTCAACACTGAAAGCGGCCTGCGCTTGGGCTACCGTTCCCTCGGCGGCGACAAACCGATTGTTTCCTGGCGTGTTCACGAGGGAGAACCCAGCATCCCGAAGAAATTTCTGAACGGCCAGGACGCTCGACTGGGTCGGGGCGAACTGCTGGCGGAATTGCGCCGGGGTCAGGAAATGGCGATAGCTGCTTGATCCCGGGGTGGACACCGCCTGAGCTGCCCGCTGGGCTGCTGCTTCGTCACGCCACCCGAGGTACACCCGAATGTTCACATAGTCGGAACCTGATGCAGGCGACCGGAGGGCTTGAGAGTTGGCCCAGGCCGGTTGACTGCCGGAGAGTAAGGTCCGACCCGGTCCGGGACCGGCGACCGATGCTCCTGCTGTGAGAGATGCAGCTACAACTACTGCACAGGTAGCAAGACTTGCAATGGCCAGGCAACGCGCAACTTTGGGCACTTCAACCCCTTCATGACAGTGAACGGCACCCGTGTGGGGGTCTTGATCATCCAATCACGCGACACCGCTGTAATCAACAAGTAAATGGAATGAGTGTTTCTGTTACCGCTACGAGAGGACGCGATCGCCGTTACCCTCGCGGACCGGTACATCGAGGCATACCTCGCGACGGTGTCAATGGAGATAAGTGCGGAAGAGTGAAAGCCAGAAAGCTGACTCGACAATTCTGGAGCCAATCCGCCCGGCCGCTGAGCATGAAGGCTTTTTCACAGCGGAACGATCCGCGCGACGGCATCCCGGTTCCTTACTCACCGACCGTGCCATCGATCGCTTCGCGCAGAAAGTCGGCATGGCCCGCATGCCGGGCGGTTTCCTCGATGAGATGGAGCAGCACCCATCGGAGCGAGAAATGGCGCCCGTCGCGCAGCGCCTTTGCCGCCAATTGATCCAAGCCTGTCGATTTCGCCACGACATCCCCGCTTCGACCACAGGCTACGCGGTAGCGACTCTGCAACTGCACCGGCCCGAGATCTGCTGCAGTGCGGAATTCCCAGTTCGGGTCAGCCTCCCAGTCGATGCTGGCCCATGGCTCTCGATCAGGCAGCCCAGCAAAGCGAACCTCCATCCAGTTCTCTTCCACCAGCGACAGATGAAAGAGCAGGCCCGCGAGGGTGAGCATTGACGGAGCGTGCGTCTGGGCCAGCTGCTCGCTAGTGAGCCCGTCGACCTTCGATAGCAGCGTCTCGCGCTGGTAATCGAGATACTGCGAGAGCATCAAAAGCTCATCCCCGGTGGTCTCAGGATCGATTCGCATCCGATCATCCTTCCAGAGGGCACAACGATGTTGCTAAGGAACCTTCAGCGGGCGCAGCTGCACCCCCCTGCAAGGATGGGGTTTATGGATGGTCCGGAATCAATCGATCTCGACTCGTGGCCACGTCGCGAGCACTTCTCCCACTACCTGGAAGCGGTTCCCTGCACTTACGCTTTGACCGTCGAACTCGATGTGACCGCATTCGCGGCGGCGTTGCGCGGTTCTGCCCATAAAACGTATCTCGCGCAAATTTGGGCTCTCGCATCGATCGTGAATCGTCACGCCGAGTTCCGGACGTGTCTTACCGACTCGGGTACCCCTGCCGTTTGGCCGCGACTGGATCCTGCGTTCACCGTGTTCAACGAAGAGCGGGAAACATTCGCTGTCGTGTGGACCCCGTACACGCCCGACTTCGGCGTCTTCCATGAGGCTGCGGCGGCACTACTGGCACAGCATCGGACAGCGACGGTGTTCTCTCCTCAGGGTGAGCAGCCGGCTAATACTTTCGACGTATCGAGCCTCCCCTGGCTATCTTTTACGGGTTTCACTTTGCAGATTCGTAATGGCTGGGATCACCTGCTCCCGATCTTTACCCTCGGTCGTTATATCGAAAGGAACGGCAATACCTATATGCCTGTCGCGGTGCAGGTGCACCACGCGGTTGCCGATGGATTTCACACCAGTCGGCTGCTGAACGAATTACAGGCACTCCTCGCCGACCCGTCATGGGCGAACTGACGGCGAGAGTGCCCCGCTAGCGGAACCTTCTGCGGTTTCCTATAACGACCTGGGCTACGAGTTTGTCGTCGTAATCGTGGGGTTGGTTCGTTGTATCCAGACTCGGCGGAGAGGTATGCACAGGATTGCGAAGGCGAGGGAGAGGGCGGCAACGCCGATCATTGCTACGCGAAGTCCGAACGTACCGGCCAGGAAGCCAACATAAGCGGGTCCGGCAAGGAATCCGAGATACGCGACCGTTCCAATGGCGGAGGTTGCCCGTCCACGTCTGCCCGCCGATACGTCCTTGGTCGCACTACTCAGAAGTGTGGGGAACAGCACTGAGGTTCCGACCGCGGCAACAGCCAAACCCGCCAGAGCCACGATGACCGTGTGTGATGCGGCAACCAGGACAGTCCCACCGCACGCAATGACTGCTCCACCAATCAGGAGGCCGGCGGGTGGTAGTCCTCGTGCGTAGCTGGTCACAAAACGGGTAACTGAGGAGAAGGCCGCAAATGTGGCCGGCGCAAGTGCAGTCAGACCGACCGTTGCTCCGATTTCCTGTTGGAGGAACACCGCGCCCCAACTTTGATGCGCATTCTCGACCGCAAACGCCAAAGCACCCACAAGACCGACCAATG
>JBKJLH010000076.1:0-6050 GCA_046597035.1 Lacisediminihabitans sp. | reverse complement strand
GGAGGTCGGTGTGGATGCTGCCCGGCACAGTCGCCGCGAAGGTACGCCCCGCAATCTGCTCCGGTGCCGGGCCGTCGACGACCCGCACGCTCCAGCCATCATGGATGTGGCGCGTGGTCTTCGAATGGGTGTCGACGGTAGACGTGGTCGCAGTGCTCATTTGGTTGCCCCCTGGGTGAAGCCGTTGTAGATGAATCGCTGGAGTACGAGAAAGATGATCAGGGTCGGGATGATCACGAGCAGTGCCCCGGCCGAGATGATCTGCCACTGCGAGCCGTACGGCCCCTTGAATGCGAACAGCGCGGTCGAGATCATCGCGTTCTCCGGAGACGGGGTATACAAGAATGCCTGGTAGAACTCGTTGTAAATGGCGATGCCTTTGATGATGACCACGGTCGCGATCGCAGGCTTCAGCAGCGGGAGAATCACCCGCCAGTAGATCGTGAACTTGTTCGCGCCGTCCAGCATCGCGGCCTCGTCCACGTCTTTCGGGATCGACTGCATGAACTGTAAAAAGATGTAAATCGAGATGATGTCGGTGCCGAGGTTCAAGGCGATCAGGGCCCACAGCGAGTCGTAGAGACCGAGACCGTTGACGATCTGGAAGGTCGCCACCTGGGTGGTGACCCCGGGCACCAGGGTCGCCACGAGGAAGAGCGCAATCACCAGCTTCTTCATCCGAAACTCGAATCGATCGATCGCGTAGGCGGTCATCGAGCCGATGAGGATCGTACCAGCGAGCGAAACCACCAGCACGACGCTGGTGTTCCGAAAGCCGACCGCCATATTGCCGTCAGTGAAGGCGGTAACGAAATTGGCGAAATTGAACCAGTCCTTCGGCAACTGCAGCGGGCCGGTCGTCGCGAATTCACGTTTGGTCTTGAACGCGGTAATCACCAGCACCACAAGAGGAAGCAGGGTGATGACGCTTGCGACGGTGAGGATGACGTACTTGGACGTCGCAGCACCGATTCTGCCGGCGCGGCCCTGCCGGGATCGCGGGGGAACCCCGGTCCGTTCATGGGACGCCGAGCGTGTCGTCGTTGACGTCATGTGAGGTTCACCTCGTCGTCCGGTACCAGTTTTCGTTGGATGAAGGTCACGATCAGCACGATGATCAACAACACGACTGCCATGGCCGACGCGAGTCCGACCTGGCGGAAGATAAAGGCGCGTTGGATGGTTTGGATGACGAACGTGGTACTGCCGTTCGTGCCTCCGGTCATGATGAAGGGGATCTCGAAAACGGCGAGACTACCGGAGATCGCGAGGATGAACGAAAGACTGATGATGCGTTTGATACCGGGCAGGATGATGAAGCGGAATTGCTGGAACCGGTTCGCGCCGTCGAGATCGGCGGCCTCGTACAGCGAGGCGGGAATCGACTGGATTGCGCCGAGGAACAGGATGAAGCTGAGTCCGGTGTAGCGCCAGATCGACGTGGACGCCAGCGAGATGTTCACCACGTCGGGGTTGCCGAGCCATTGCACGGTGAGCTGTTGGAGTCCGACGAGCTTCAGCACACTGTCGAGCGTGCCGTGCGGCTGAAAGAAGTAGAGGAACATAAGCCCGATTGCGACGCCGTTGAGGAGCGTTGGGAAGAACAGAATGCCCTTGAACAGGTTTCGGAAGCGTGTGCTGAAACTCAGCACCGTCGCGAAATAGAGAGCGAGTCCCATCTGGAGAAAAGACGCCACGATGTAGTACAGGCTGACGACGAACACTCTGAGAAATGCCGGCTTGGTGAAGATGTCGATGTAGTTCTGCAGCCCGATGAAGTTCTTGTTGAGGTCGATGCCATCCCAGTCCGTAGCGCTGTACCAGAACAGATTCACCGCTGGCACGTAGGTGAAGACGAGCAGGAAGGCGAGGGGGATGATCAGGAAGAGGTATGGCGTGATCCTGCTCTGCCGCACTCCCCGGCGTGGTGGAGCACTCTTCTGCTCCACCGCGTCCAGGGGTGCGCCGACAGTGGGGAGGATCCCCCCGGTGGTGCCAGTCACTTGGGACATCGTGCCTGTCCTTCCCGGGGAATCCCCCACAACTGCTCTGTTGGTTGGTCGAATTCGTTACTGCGGGTACTCGATCGTTACGACTTCACGCTGGAGAGCGCATCCGCCCACTGCTTGTTGAGGTCCCCGAAGTACGACTTCATGTCCCCCGGGGCAGCACCACGGGCGATGTCGACCAGCTTCTGGCGGTAGAGCATTCCGAACAGGTCGATCTGTGCCTTGTTGTAGATATCCGAGTCGAGTGTCGGATTCTTGGCCTTGTTCAACTCGACATACTGCACGTTGGCATCGGTGAAGTCCTGCAGCGTGGCGGGGTTCTTGCTTCCGACCAGCGTCGAGAGAGCTCCGGAGTCCGCAGCGAAGGTGGACTTGGAGGTGAACCAGTCGACCCAGGCCAGTGCGGCCGGCTTGTTCTTGGAGTTCACGTTTACCGCCACATTGACATCCCCCCCGATGTTCGAGTGGAACTTGCCATCCGTCTGGTACGGCATTGGCATGAAGCCAATATCGGCGGGATCCGCTCCCGCGTCCTTGGCCGCCTGCTGAAATTGCACGATTGCCCAGGAGCCGAGGACGGCCGTTGCCACCTTGCCCGTGGCGAGCATGCCCTTGGACCCTTCCCACGCGGTCGTGGTCGGGTCGGGTTCACTCAGGCCATCGTGGACGACGGTGTAGAGCAGAGCGTCAGTGGTGTATTGCTCGGTACCCGAGGTCCAGGGGGCCTTATTCTTATCGCGGTCCGCGACGACATCCTGGTTGCCGGAGAAGCCCTGCTGGCCCTGCCAGCTTGACAGCGGCCAACCGTCCTTGTAGTTGGTGTAGTACGGGATCGCCGAGGTCTTGCTCTTGATCAGCTTGAGGTCGGTGATGAACTCATCCGGTGTCTTCGGCAGACTGGTGACGCCGGCCTCTTTCCAGACTCGCTTGTTGTACACGATGCCGTTCGCGTTTCCGAAGGTCGGCATACCGTACTGCTTGCCCTTGTACGACTTGTCGTTAAGGAAACGGTACTTCTCTTTGAGCTTCGCCGTGTCGCCAAGCGGTTCGAAGAACTGCGGGAGCTGATTAGGAGTGACGGACGACGGGATACCGAGCACGTCGCCGTAGTTCTTTGTGCTCAAGCGCGTGGTGACTTGGCCCTCGTAGTCGGTGATGCCCTGCACCTTGACGTTCACCTTCGGGTAGAGCTTTTCGAAGGCCGCCGTGTATCCGGCGAAGGTCTTGTCCTTGATGAGGTCGGTACGGTTGGTGAGAACGGTGATATCACCGGAAGGTGTACCGCCGGTCGATCCACCGCCCGCGCTCGAGCATCCGGCGAGCAGTAAGGCGGATGCCGCCACTGCCGCAATCACGATGTGCTTCTTTGCCATCTCTTGGTCTCCAGATCTTTATCGCCCTTGACAAGACAGCGCCGTCGCCAAGTCGCGCTGTGGTTCTCTCGTGCACGCCGTCTGGGATGACGCTAAGCCAGGATTGCTCGCCCGTCAAGTCTTAATGTCAGCGTTGACATAAATTGACCACGAACTCGTTATCCGAGTCACAGTCGGAATCATGGCTGTTCTCGCAGGATTCTTGGGGAAGTTGGATCGACAGATCCCTGGGTTGCGAATATCGCTGTGGCCTATACATGTCCACGATGTCATATTGCGGTCTCAGACCATCGCGATGCTATTGTTACTGCATGATCGACCCGACGGTGAGTAGTGAAGTGGCTTCCGGGTCCGGCTTTGACAGCGTCCCGGCCCCGACCGTGCCGGCCCAAGCTCGGGCGACCCTCGCCGACGTCGGGAGACTCGCGGGAGTGAGCCCCAAAACCGTGTCGCGAGTGGTCCTCGGCAGCAGCAACGTATCGCAACAGACCCGGGAGCGTGTGCTGACAGCGGCTCGCTCACTGCGCTTCCGGCCGAACCACCTGGCCCGGAACCTCCGCCACGGGAGCGTGACCAACACGGTCGCGTTCGTTATCGGCGACCTCACGAACCCGTTCTATTTTCTGGTCGCCGCCGGTATCGAACGGGAACTCGCCCGTCACGGCCTCATGATGATCCTTGCCGCGACGGATGATGATCCGGCGAGCGAAGAGCGAGTCGTCGAGACTCTGCTGAAGCAGCGGGTGCGCGCGCTCTTGATGGTGCCGATCGCTCTTGACCAGGCCTACCTCGAAGGGGAGCGCCAACTCGGCACACCGGTGGTGTGCATTGACCGGCCGGCTCACAATCTCATCGCTGATTCCGTAGTGCTCGAGAACTTCGAGGGCACTGCCGAGGCGGTTCGCGGCCTGATCCGCGCCGGACATCGTCGCATCGCATTCGTCTGCAGTCCGGCCGCCCTGTACACGCATCAGGAGCGTATCCGCGGGTACCGTCAGGCGCTGCGCGAGGCCGGAATCCTCGACTCGTCCCGCTGGGAGCGGCTCGAGGATGCCGACGGGCCAACCGCAGAGCAATCGGTGCGCGAGTTGCTCGCCCTCCCCGATCCGCCCACCGCTATCGTTGCCGGCAACAACCGCGCCAGTTCCGGCGTGGTTCGTGCCCTCGGAAACCGTTTCGATACGGTCGCGTTCATCGGCTTCGACGACTTCGAACTCGCTGATGCCGCGGGTATCAGCGTGATCGCCTACGACCCCGCCGAACTCGGGCGCCAAGCCGCCCGGCTCGTAGTTGCGCGCCTTGATGACCCGATCGGCCCACCCCAGCAGATCGAGATCCCCACCCGCCTCATCCGGCGGGGTTCGGGTGAGCTCGCCGTTTCGCCAGACTGACCGCTCGCCCCTCATCTACTGGCTCAAAATTTACTGAGTCAACAGCCACTGACTCAACAATTACGGGCTGAACAGCGCGGAAAGGACAATTTCAGTATGTCGATCCCCCCGGAACAGGCGCCCATCTCCGTGATCGTGTGGGGTGAGAACCGCCATGAGCAGACCGACCCGTCGATCGCCGCGCGCTATCCGCACGGCATGCACGGCGCGATCCGCCAAGGGATCGAAGAACACCTCGGTTCGCGCGCAGAAGTCACGACGGTCACCCTCGACGACCCCGAGCACGGGCTCACCGAGGAACGTCTCGCTGCCGCCGACGTACTGGTGTGGTGGGGTCACGCGGCGCACGGGGAGGTCTCTGACGAGGTCGTCGACCGGGTCCATCGCCATGTTCTGGCCGGGCTCGGCCTGATCGTGCTGCACTCTGGCCACTTCTCCAAGATCTTCCAGAAGCTCATGGGCACATCCTGCTCCCTTCGCTGGCGGGGGGAGATCGATCGTGAGCTGGTCTGGACCGTCGACCCGACACATCCGATCGCCAAGGGAATCTCCCACCCGATCATCATCGAGCAGCAGGAGATGTACGGAGAGTTCTTCGACATCCCGACTCCCGACGAACTGATCTTCATCTCGTCGTTCAGCGGCGGCGAAGTATTTCGGAGCGGATGCACCTGGAAGCGCGGCCACGGAAGGATCTTCTTCTTCAGCCCTGGCGACCAGGAGTACCCCGTGTACTTCCAGAGAGACGTTCGTCGAGTGATCGCCAATGGCGTCGAGTGGGCGAGGACCGACCGGCCCGATCGCGAGCCACCACGACTCAGTCGTGTCTACAGCGGTGAGTTCTTCCCGGAATATGGAGCCGACGGCAACGCGATCAAAGGATCGGTGGCACAGTGAGCTCCTTCGCCACCCTCACCGATACGGTTTCTCCTGTTCGCATCATCCAGGTCGGTGCCGGAGGCATGGGGCGAGTCTGGCTGCAGCTGCTGATCGACACGCCGGAGGTCGAACTCGTCGGACTCGTCGACCTGGATGTCGACGCCGCGCGGAGGGCTCTCGCCGAGCTCGGCCGGCCGGATATCACTGCCGGTATCACGGTGGCTGCGAGCCTCTCCGAGATCGCCGGGGCGTCCCGCGCGCAGGCCGTGGTGAACGTGACGGTGCCGGTCGCCCATCATCCGGTCAACGTCGAGGCCATGTTCGCCGGCCTTCCCGTGCTGTGTGAGAAGCCGATCGCGCCGACCGTGAGTCAGGCGCTCTCCTTGGCTGCTGCATCC
>JBKJLH010000209.1:0-8835 GCA_046597035.1 Lacisediminihabitans sp. | reverse complement strand
ATCTGACGTGCCTCTCCTAAAGCATTCCTCATAATATTCCCCATGCTGGCGTAACGGTTCTTAGATTGGCAGGACAACGCCACCGATGAGTGCCTGCAGCTGATAAAGCCACATGGTCCACAATCCGCTGACCATGAGCACACCGATGAGGATGAGCGCGGCGCCACCGGCAATGTTAATGGCGCGGACATGCTTCTTCAGCCAGCCGATCCCGCCGGATGCCCATTCGAATCCGAGGGCGACGAGCAGGAAAGGGATACCGAGGCCGAGGCAGTAAAACGCCGCCAGCGCTGTTCCTCTGCCAACGGTCGCGGACCCGAGGCTGAGGGCCGAGATCGCGGCCAGTGTCGGGCCGAGGCATGGGGTCCAACCCAATCCAAATACGAGGCCAAGAAGCGGAGCGCCGGCAAGTCCGACGTTCGGCCGGAAAGGTAGTCGAATTGTCCGCTGGAATCGGGGTAGCGCGCCGATAAAAACCAGGCCCATTGCCACAAGCAGAATCCCCATAATTCTGGTGATCGGGTCCTGCCACCTGATCAGCCAAGATCCGAGCGAACCAAAAGCTGCTCCGTAAGCGATAAAAACGACCGCGAACCCGAGGATGAATAGGCTGACCCCGACAATAACGCGCTTTTGGGACCGCTTTCCGTCGGAGCCCGCCATCCCTCCGACGTAGGCGAGGTAGCCCGGTACCAGAGGAAGGATGCAGGGCGACGCAAAAGAAACGAGGCCAGCAAGGATGGCGATGGGGATGGCGATAAGAAATTGGCCATTGGCGATGATGTTACCGAAATCACTGCCCATGCGAACTACACCCCGGACCGGGGTCCGCGTGCACCCGCGTCACTGGCATGGTCACTTCTTTCCGGCGATTATTGCCCCGACAATCACCAACACTCCCCCCATCGGATACCCGGCCGCCAAATCTACCCAGCCCGGGGGTGGCGTGGGGCCGAAGGCTTCAAGGTGTGCCAGCCAATGCACAATCGCCACCAAAGCGCCGACGATCATCAGTACTTGGCCGGCGCGTAAGAACCGTTGGTGTCGGCGCCATTTTTGCGCCTTATCGTCGGGTGAATCGCGCGCGGCGAGGGAACCTGTCGGGGCCATTACTCTCTCCTGTCATTGTGCGGTCGTGGAGGGCGTCACAGTCCGGAATAGGAGTGCAAGCCTTTGAAGAAGACATTCACCACGCCGAAGTTGAACATCACCGCAGCAAAGCCGACGATGGCAAGCCACGCGGCACGAGTGCCGTTCCACCCCCGGGTCGCTTTGGCGTGAATGTAAGCCGCGTAGATCACCCAGATGATGAAGGTCCAGACTTCCTTGACATCCCACCCCCAGTAGCGCCCCCACGCCCGGTTTGCCCAGATCGCACCCGCCATAAGGGTGAAGGTCCATAGAAGAAAGCCGACGATGATAATTCGGTAGGCCATAGTGTCAAGCGTTTCCGCGTTCGGTACGGTCTTCAACAGTCGGTTCAATTGCGCCCGGGCCCTGGTTCCTCTAGGTCGGGAACTTACAGCGGGACGGGCTTGCGCGATCTGGAGTGCTGAAACGGCAAAGCTCAGGGCGAAGAACGCGGTAGCGGTCATGGCGACGAGAACATGAATCACGAGCCAGGCCGACTGCAGTGCAGGGGGCAAGGGCACAACGTCCACGTAGAAGCCGACGGAGCCGACCCCGAGCAACACGAGCATAAGTCCCACAACGAACGTGCCCAGGTACCGGATGTTGAGTCGGATTTGCATTACTAAAAAAACGCCCACGATGATGAGGGTCGATGTGATCGAGAACTCGTACATGTTTGCCCATGGGACTCGGTGAGCTGCCACTCCGCGAAGCACAACACCAGAGAGGTGGATCAGCCAGGCCAGCACGGTGAGGGCTTGGGCTATTCGTCCGGCCCGGGAACCACTTGACTGACGCATAGTCAAAGCTGGAGGCTTGGTGGCGACCAGGACATCCACGGTTCCCGATGATGAACTGACCACATCTCTACCCGCCGCCGTGCGGGAACTAGACGAAGCCTGGGCCGAAACCGCGGCTTTTAAGGGAGCGGTTCGGTTTAAGGGAGCGGCCCGTCGGGCGAGATCGAGGGTGTAGGCCACGAGTGCGATCGCGTATATGGCCATCGCCGAGTAGATCAGCACGATGGAGAGGGTTGAGGCAGAGAAGTTCATTTTGGTTCCTGATTCCTGGCGGTATTTGAGGCGGTGCGGTGCTGTCGCGCTAAGGCCCCGATGATCGAGTGGAGTCGTGGGTCATCGCCGCGGGCGAGGCCTGCATATTCGACGATCCATCCAGCGTTTCCGTCGTCGGTGATTCGTACCCACACTCGGCGTCGCGGGATGAACAGACCCGCGGACAGCCCGCCCAGAATGAGCAGAGAGAAGATGAGCATCCACAGTTGGGTGGGGTCGTGGGTGACTTGGAGGGAAGCGAATCTCTTCACTCCCGTCATTTCCACGCTGCCGAGCCCGTTGGGCAGCGGCACCCGTGTCCCGGGCGTGAGTTGGAGGGCTTTTTCGTTGGTTCCACGGCCAGCGATTGGTGTCATCCGCGACGTGTCGAGAACATAGACCGATTTTGCGGCCCCGGAATTGAGACCAAGATCCCCAGTGAAGATGTTCAAGCTGAGGACGGGATTTATCAGGTCCGGGTAGACCGAGGCTGGCAGTCCGGTTGATTGCTTGTTCTGGGTGGGATAGAAGAAGCCGATCATTCCTACCTGTCGGGAGAGTCCATCGGGGATCTTGACCACTCCCAGGCTGGTCAGGTTCGCGTCCTGGGGGAGGAATGGGATCGTGTCGTTGAAGACCACCGCGCCTTGCGGATTTCGAACAGTGATCTGTGGTGCGTAACCGTTCCCGAGCAGATAGACGGTCTCCCCTCCCACCGAGAGAGGGTCGTTGACCTTGATGGTGGATTGTGTTTTTTGGTTCGCCTGATCGGTGGTGACGGTCGCGTTGTAATCGGTGACCATCCCCAAAGCCTTTGTCCCGGATTGGGAATAAGTGACAGCGAACTTATTGAGGGTGAGGGCGTAGGGGTCGAGCATCCCGTCGCTGAAGAGCCGCCCCGCGTTGAAGGAGTCGTATGCTGCGCGCGTGTTGACGAATGTTTGGCCTTCAACAACAACCCGTTGGCCGGTGTATTGGAAGCTGCCTCCGATGAGGATCGTTGCTAAAACTCCGATCAGCGACATATGAAAAATTAGGTTGCCGGTTTCGCGCAGGTACCCTTTTTCCGCAGCGATCGACGACGATATGCCCGATGTTGCCGGATCGTCGCATCGTTGCACCCGATACCGGAGCTTTTTCAGCAGTCGTTCCACGTCGACCAGCAGGGTGGAGCGTGTTGTGTTCCCGTCCTCAGCGGCGATGTCATATTTTTCGTAGGCCGGTAACCGCGATAGTCGACTGGGCGTGTGCGGCGGCGGTTGACGTAAAGCACGCCAATGATGTCGGGTTCGAGGAATCACGCACCCGATGAGCGACACAAACAGGAGTAGGTATATCGCTGAAAACCACACTGAGGTGTAAACATCAAAGAATTGGAACGTGTCCAGAATTTTCGCTGTCGCCGGGTTCGCGCTGAAATACTGGGCAACTCCGTTTGGATCTGCAGTCCGTTGCGGCACCAAGGAGCCGGGAATTGCACCAAGGGCAAGCAACAGCAACAACAGCAACGCAGTTCGCATGCTGGTCAGTTGCCGCCATCCCCATCGCGCCCATTCGAGTGGCCCAAGCCGAGGCATCGACGCCGCACTGGATGAGGGGTCCGCACTCTCGAGGTGGCCCTCGGGACGTGAACTTGTCGCCGGGTTGGGCGTGAGATCAACTTTCCCCATCAGAGTGCACCCCCACTAGCGGCACGGCGCCTGGGCATGCCGGCGCTAACCGAGATTATTTTCATGATCCCTCCGCGAGAGCATCACCGATGAGGGTTTGAAGGATTGACTGGGACTCCAATTGGCCGAGAACACGAGATGCGACCCGTCCCTTCTTGTCGATGACCACGGTGGTTGGCACGGCATTCGGCGCGACCTTCCCGGCGAACGCGAGCTGCTGGGCGCCACTGTCAACGTCGAGAAATGTGGGATAAGTGATGCCGAATTCCTTGGCGAATGTCTTCGCCGTTGCCGCCTGATCTCGAACATTCACCCCGACGAAGATGACCCCTTGGCTCTGATATTTCGTGTACACCGCTTCCAGATCGCGTGCTTCTGCCCGGCAGGGACCGCAACCGGCGTACCAGAAGTTAGCGACCACGACCTTGCCCGTCCATTCGCCTGCCGTGATCTGCTCCCCTGTGTCGAGGGTCCCGGCCAACGTCACTGCCTTCCCCCGATCTGCCGGAGCGATTTCGGTCACGGCACCGTTCGTGACGTACCGTGGGTCGCTCGGCGACGGTTCAGTAACAGAAGCACCGGTGGAGGTACATCCCGACAGCGCAAGGAGCAGGACGATTGCCGTCGACAGGATGCCGACACCGATCAGGCGCCCCGTCATTTGGTCACCAGGGTTTGCCACGTCGACCCGAGATCGGAGCTGGCGACAATTCCGCGCTGATCCGCCACCACGATCGTTGGAACAGGTGCGAGCGAAATGGTGATCGCGTCGGCTGCCCCGTCGACTGTTCCGGTAGATTTCCACGGCAGGTCGTTAGATTTCACCCATACCGCTCCAGACACGTCAACGCCGACAAGTTTGGTCTGTCCGACGGTGCCCGCGGAGGCGATGAGATAGAGCGATGGCGCGTCGGGGATCGCACTAAACGTTGCGGCGAAATCATGGCTGACTTTCAACCCACCGCTTGTAGTTGCGTAAATTGTCCCTGGGAGCGCTCGATCTGCCGCCAAATCGCGGAGCTCTAATGTGGCACCCGAAGTCCAGGTTGCCCCGCCATCACGGCTGACCTGAATGGAATTATCCGCACTGGCGAATCCGTAGATCGTTGGTTCGCCAGGACTGATGTGACTGACTTCAACGTCATGAAAGTCAGCGGTCCCTTTCAGTGAAAGGACCGGCCAATTCTTTCCACCATCTGTGCTCGATATGAGTCCAAGATTCTGGTCAGAAGACGCTGTGGGATCAGGATGTCCGGAGGCGTACATCCGACCACCATCCATCGTGAAACCCATAGTGTCCTGGCGCAGACCCGCGATCGGTCCGCCCAAGGATTCTGGCCGCAGCGGCGAAGTGGTCGAGCCGGGAACTAAGAAAAGTCCCCGGTGGGTAGCCACGTAGATAATGCCCGTGGTTCCGTCAATTCCGAGGCCATGAACGTGGCCGAAGGAGGACGTGGACGCAGAGGGTGTCGAAACAGTGGGGGGAACACTGGCGGCACAGCCAGCGAGAAGCGTCACTGCCAGAAGACTTGCGACCAGAGCCGCACCGTGGAGGCCGGCACGCTTGAAAATAGGCGCGCTCACGAGCCGACCGCAACTCTTTGATGGAGGAACGGATCGATGGGGATGGTCCCGCCGAGGAAGATCCTGAAGCGCCGGTATGGGCCGGAGCTTACGAGGGCGCTCCCGACATTGCCGATGATCTGGCGCTCTTTTATGCGTTCACAGAAAGAAACCTTGAGTGACGCGCGCAGCCTAGGACTATGAAGGTCACTTACCGGTTGACCGGCGATGACGTCACCTACGACCGAATAAACGGCGGAGAACCCAGTCAGCGCATCTGCTGCTGGTGTTAGAACGATCAGTGAGTCACTCATACCGACTCAGCCGCCTCAGCGACCGGCGCCGGGCGCCGTTCGTCGAACGGCGCTGTACTCGGGCGCAGCGCGTTGACTTCCGCGCGCAGCTGGGCCAAATCTTGTTCCTGTTCAGGCGTCGGTTTATGTTCCTTGTCGCGCCCCATTCCGCGCATGATGAACCACATCACCAGACCCATCACGATGGGGCAGACCAAGACAGGCAGGACGTAGAAAAGTTGTTGCATCGCGATGTTTCTCTCGGAAGTCAGTTCGTATCAGTGAAACGAGCACGGTTGCGGCCGAGGGCATATTTTGACAGTCGGCCATAATTGTTCAGACGAATCTCGATGATGAGGCCGGACGCTAACGTCGCATGGTTTTCCTCGACAAGGACCGGTGCACAGCGGGAACTGGCAGATCCGGAAAATACGCCCAACCCATTCACGACACCGGAGCCGTGACCGGTCGGAGTACGACCGATCATCGGTAGGCCCAGATTCCAGCCAGACAGGATCGCCGCTACTCCAACCAGCATCGCCGTAGCGGCAATTGAGAATGATAGGGAGTGTTGGCCGGAGACCAGAGCGACGATGGCCGCGGTGCCAAGCCCGCCCAGGACGATGATTGCTGCAACCCCGAGGGAGATCACCCGTGTGGTGGCAAAATTGGCGGTGCGACGCCGAAACTCTGTCGCCGAAAACTTCTTTCCCATCACCGAGACGCAGCACGGGGTAAGCAGCGGCACCAGGTTGCGTAGGAACGCGGCCCGTGCAATCCCGCCGAACAACAGATTCCCCATGTGTCCTTTCGCTATTCGTTACCCCGCGGCTACCGCGAATTCCCAAAAACTAATCTCCTAAGTAGATTAGGTTAAAACTGGGGGTATGTCGAATGGGCCAAGAGGGGGGGTTCTCACATCTGGGAGGACATGGTTGGGTCTGGGCACAAGCTGTGTTGCGTCACCGCGGCGGCTGGCCCACCCAAGACGAGCACGGGAAGAGCCAGCAGTAAAGCAACTGCCAAGGATCCCGTGGCAGCTCGAACTCGGCTTAGCGGGTTGTGCGGCGGAAGGAGCCGGCGCACCCGGGCAGCAGCCCCGCTGCCTCCGGCTGCTAGAGCGACCGCTGGCACCAGATGCGGGCTTCCCGTCGCCGAGACGGCAAGGAGCGCGGCGGCGACCGTCAGTCGGTCGGTGCGTTTAGCCGCGACGTCGTCTGCGCGCAGTTCTACCAGTCGTGATGTCTCGGCGGCAGCCTGCCGCAACAGTCTCAGGCCAGAAAATGCTGTCGCCAACGCGGTCGCGAATGCCAACACCAGGTCGTGACGCTCACTCAGGTGGGCGCGTTCGTGCGCCAAGACAGCGTCGAGCTGGTCGTTGTCGAGTGCGCGGAGGGCAGCGGTGGTGACAATGATGCGCCGCTTCCGTCCCGGGAGGCAATATACGGCCGGATCATCGCTCTCCAAAATGATGATTCCACGGCCAGCGTCACGTCGGCCAACCACGTCTAAAACGTTGCCGTGCCGGGTACGCTCGCGCATCATGCGAGCAAGCGCAACTCCCAGGCACCAGAGGCAACGGCCGATGATCGACAAGGCGAGCACTGCTCCGGTCGCTCCGGCAGCCGCACCCCAGGGGGAGGCGTATTGCTCCTGGAGGGCCATGACACAGGACCGCAAAAGTGCCGCCAGGTCCCCACTGACCTGCCCCGTCGGCACCGTCAACGCCAGCCCCGCCATCACGACCGAGGCCAGCACCGTTACTGTGAGCGCTTGCCAGGCGGCGATGCCAAGCCGAGGTGCCCGATCCACCCACACTGCGCGCATTAGCAGGCGTGGCCCGACGACAGCCAGCAGAACTGAATACCCAATTAGCACAAGCGCCACGATCATGCGTCGGCGTCCCGTTGCCTCGCGGCGCTGAGCAGACGATGAAGTTCGTCGGCTTCCTCTGGTTGCATTCCCTCGACGAAGCCGATCAGAGCAGCAGCGCGGTCGTCGGTGGACGACAGGGCCTCGCGAACTAGCCCAGCAATGTAGTCTTCGCGGCTGGCGGCAGGACTGTATCGGAACGCTCGTCCATCGCGTTCCTTGGTCAGCCAACCTTTGCGGTGCAGGATCTCAGTCACGGTCTGGATGGTGTTGTAGGCGGCGCCCCGGTCGACTCGCTCGAGTACCTCTCGCACTAGAAGGGAACCATCCGCTTGCCAGACGGTCGTCATGATCGCGTTTTCCAGATCACCGAACTTCGGCATGTCTCCTCCTTCGCACGATCGATCCTGTTCGCAAGGCAAGGATAAGCCATCAAACAGGGCTCACACCTAATCCCCTAAGTAAGTTAGGTGTATTGTTACGTCAGCAACAATGACCCATTTCGGTCCTGACATCACGAGAAGAAGGATCCGAATGGCACGAGCAGACGGCACCCGCCCGGGGCGACCTCGGACACGGGACATGGACCCACAGGCCGGTTCCTCAGCGGCTGCCCGGCCAACGATCAAGCCAACGGTCAAGCCGACGGTTAAACAGCAGCGCGAGATTAGAAGGGCGGTGAAGGTCGCGGCGCTGAAACGGCAGCAGGCCAAAGCCGACCGCAATCGCCGTGTCGCAATCGTTTTGGGCGGAACGGTCGCTGTTGCGGCCGTTGTCGCCGTGATTGCGTTCGTGGTCCTCGGCGGCAACGCAGCAGGACCGACCAGCACTGCCTCGATCACGGGTGTTCAAAGCTTCAGCAATGTCACTGCCAAACATGTGGACGGGGCGGTGAACTACCAACAAACACCTCCGGTTGGTGGTGACCACTCTGCCTTGCCGTTGAATTGCGCGATATACGCCGACACGGTGAGCAACGTGAATGCTGTCCATTCGCTCGAGCACGGTTCCGTCTGGGTGACCTACGACCCCACAACCATCAACGGGGCCAACCTTGACACGCTGCGGAAGCTGATCCCCATAACCTACGCAATTCTCTCCCCCTACCCAGGGCTCCCCGCCCCGGTTGTCGCATCAGCGTGGGGAGCGCAGCTGAAAGTCACCAGCGTGACTGATCCGCGAATCGCTCAGTTCATCAAGAAGTACAAGTTGGCGAAAACTGCGCCCGAGCCTGGCGCCCCCTGCACTGGCGGC
>JBKJLH010000139.1:0-4567 GCA_046597035.1 Lacisediminihabitans sp. | reverse complement strand
CAACCTTGTTGGCGACTGGGCGACCTGGCCGGAGTTCCGCCGGCTCGAGCACCTCGGCTTGACGATGTACGGCCAGATGACGGCCGGTTCGTGGATCTACATCGGCACCCAGGGCATCCTCCAGGGCACCTACGAGACCTTCGCTGCCGTGGCCGCAAAGCGTTTTAGCGGCACGCTCGCCGGGACGCTCACCCTCACCGGTGGGGCAGGTGGGATGGGCGGGGCCCAGCCGCTCGCCGTGACGATGAACGAGGGCGTCTGCCTGCTTGTGGACGTGGATGAGACACGCCTCCAGCGTCGCGTGGAGCATCGCTACCTCGACGAACTCGCCCATAACCTCGACGATGCACTTCGCCGGGTGATCGCAGCCAAGGAGCTCCGCATCCCCATGTCGGTCGGTCTCGTCGGCAACGCCGCTACCGTGTTCACCGAGCTACTCGAGCGACGTGCACCCATCGACATCGTCACCGACCAGACCTCGGCCCACGACCCTCTCGCCTATCTGCCGGAGGGCGTCGACCCCGAGGACTGGAAACGGCGCGCCGCCGATGATCCACAGGGATTCACCGAGCTTTCTCGTGCGAGCATGGCGAAGCAGGTTCGAGCCATGGTCGGCTTCCAAAACGCCGGGGCCGAGGTGTTCGACTATGGAAACTCCCTACGGGCAGAAGCGAAACTCGGGGGCTACGATCGCGCCTTCGACTTCCCGGGCTTCGTGCCCGCCTACATCCGCCCGCTCTTCGCCGAGGGTAAGGGTCCGTTCCGCTGGGTGGCCCTATCCGGGGACCCGGCAGACATCGCGGCTACGGATCGCGCCATCCTCGAGCTTTTCCCGAACGACGCGAAACTGCGGCGCTGGATCACCGAAGCGGGCAAGAAGGTACATTTCGAAGGACTGCCGGCCCGTATCTGCTGGCTCGGCTATCAGGAACGTCACCTTGCCGGCCTGAAGTTCAACGAGATGGTCGCCTCCGGCGAACTCAGCGCGCCCATCGTGATCGGGCGTGACCACCTCGACGCCGGCTCTGTCGCGTCCCCGTACCGGGAAACCGAGGGCATGGCGGATGGCTCGGACGCCATCGCCGACTGGCCGTTGCTCAATGCACTGCTCAACACGGCCTCCGGCGCCACCTGGGTTTCGATCCATCACGGAGGCGGTGTCGGCATCGGCCGAAGTATCCATGCCGGGCAGGTGGTGGTGGCCGACGGCACCGATCTCGCGCGCCAGAAGATCGAACGGGTGCTGGTCAACGACCCGGGCACCGGAGTCATGCGCCATGTCGACGCCGGCTACGAACGGGCCGCCGAAGTCGCCCGCGAACGCGGCCTGCGGGTGCCGCTCTGGGAATACTGAGTGGTCGCCTTCCACTGCGAGACGCTCGTGCGACCCGGCTCCGTGCACCGGGACGTGCGAATCGAGTCGGATGCCTCAGGCCGCATCTCGAACATCCGCACCGGTATCGCAGCTGTCGCCGGCGATCTCCGACTCGGAACCGTTTTCCCCGGCTTCGCCACCGCACACTCTCATGCGTTCCACCGGCTCCTGCGGGGCACCACCCATGCCGACGGCGGCGATTTCTGGCACTGGCGTGACTCCATGTACCGGGTCGCCGGGCTACTCGATCCGGCACTGATGTTCCTCGTCGCCCGCGCGGTTTTCGCCGAGATGCTGGTTTGCGGTTACACCGCGGTGGGTGAGTTCCACTACCTGCATCACCGCAGCGACGGTTCGCCTCACGTACCGGCCCACGCGATGGAGCTGGCGATCGCCGCTGCGGCCCGCCAGGTCGGCATCCGCCTGGTACTGCTCGACACCTGTTATCTCGATGGAGCGATCGGGCAACCCCTCTCGCTGGCGCAGCGGCGTTTCGGGGACGAATCGGCCACCGCCTGGCTCGCCCGCTGGCGCGCCCTTGGCGACCTGATCGAGAGCGACCGGGTGACGCTCGGTGCCGCCATCCACTCGGTGCGCGCGGTGTCACCCACCGCGATGGCGGAGATTCGGGACGGGCTCGATGCCGAGACCCCGTTGCACATCCACGTCTCCGAGCAACCGCAAGAGAACACCGACTGCTTCGCCGCCTACGGAGACACACCGGTCGGAGTGCTCGCCGGGCTCGGGATGCTGCAGCCACGATTGAGCATCGTGCACGCCACCCACCTCAGCCCCGCCGATCGCGTCATGGTCAGCGCCTCCGGCTGCGCTGTCGTGATCTGCCCGACCACGGAGGCGGACCTCGGCGACGGCATCGGCCCTGCCTTCGAGCTCTCGGCAGGAGGGACGCCGATCGCGATCGGATCCGACCAGAATGCCGTCATCGATCCCCTGCTCGAGCTGCGGGGTTTGGAAGCCGGTGAACGCCTTTCCTCCGGTCGCCGCGGCCGGTTCTCACCCGGCGCCCTCCTCGTCGCGGGCAGCACCGCCGGATATGCCAGCCTCGGCATCGGGCGCCACCTGCTCACGCCCGGTGATCCCTGTGACCTCGTCGAGATCGATCCATCCTCCCCGCGAACGATCGGATCGACCGTGAACCAGCTGGTCCTCAGCGCCACTGCCTCCGACGTGCGGCGAGTGATCGTCGGGGGTGAGCTGCTCGCCGACAGCGGACGGCTCCGCGGGCGCGCGGCCTCTCGCCCGGAGGACCTCCTGGCCGAGGCTTTTGCCGCGCTGGCGGACGCCTGATGTCTGAGCTCATCACCGATATCGGTGAACTCACCACACAGGACGGTGAACGGGGGCGACTGCACGACGCCGCACTCGTGATCGACAGCGGGCGTATTGCGTGGATCGGAGCGGCAGCGGACGCCCCGGCCGTCGATGTCCGCACCTCCGTCGCCGGCCGGGCAGTGCTCCCCGGTTGGGTCGACTCACACAGTCACCTCGTCTTCGCGGGATCCCGTGACGAGGAATTCGAAGCACGGATGGCCGGTCGGCGCTATGAAGCCGGCGGAATTGCAACGACAGTGGCCGCAACACGCGCAGCATCCGAGGGCCTACTCCTCGAGGCCGCGACAGCCCTCCGGCGCGAGGCCGAGCTGCAGGGAACCACCTTCCTCGAGACCAAGACCGGCTACGGACTCGACGTCGACAGTGAGTTGCGCTCGGCGCGTGTTGCGGCATCCGTCGCCGACACGGTCAGCTTTCTCGGGGCGCACGTCGTGCCGGTCGGCATCGATCGCCGCCAGTACCTCGACCAGGTCACCGGCCCGATGCTTGCGGCGGTCGCACCACTCGTTCAGTGGATCGATGCCTTCTGCGAGGTCGGAGCCTTCGACGTGGAGGAGTCCCGCGAAGTACTGCTCGCTGGCCGGGCGGCCGGCCTCGGACTGCGACTTCACGGTAACCAGCTCGGCTATAGCGGCGGAGTCGAACTCGCGGCCGAGCTCGGTTGCGCGAGCGTCGACCACTGCAACCATCTGACCACCCGCGATTTCGATGCGCTCGCGTCGTCCTCGACCGTCGCCACCCTTTTGCCCGCTTGCGACCTGTCCACCCGCGAGCCGCTTGCGCCCGCGCGGCAACTGATCGATGCGGGAGTCGAAATCGCGCTCGCGAGCAACTGCAACCCGGGCAGCTCGCACACGACGTCGATGCCCTTCTGCATTACCGTCGCCGTGCTCCAGATGGGGCTCACGATCGACGAGGCTATCTGGGCAGCCACCCGGGGAGGAGCGCGAGCGCTCCGGCGCGATACGGGAGCGGATGCGGTCGGCTCGATCCGTGTGGGCGGCCGAGCCGATCTCCAGGTTCTCGACGCACCATCCGTGGTTCACTTGGCGTATCGGCCGGGGGTGCCGCTCACGGTCGCCGTCTGGCGCGGGGGAATTCGTACGCCCCCGAGCGTTGCAGCTTTTTAGCGCCGCAGCTCGCGGGCACAGTCGATACAGAGTGCCGCACTCGGTCTGGCCTCGAGACGCTCAGTGCCGATCGTGCGACCACACCGTGCACAGATACCGTAGATTCCATCAGTGAGCCGGGCAAAGGCATTCCCGTTGTCCCCCAGGCGCGCGAGGAGGCCGCTGCGGATGCCTTCAATGCGCGACCAGTCTGAGGCGAGCGTCGAGCCCTCGGGATCGTGCTCGTCGTCCGCCGAAGCATCGACTCGGGCCTCGCGCACTCCGTTGAGCTCCGATCCAGTGCGGTCGATGGCTCGCTCCAGCTCGGCCCGCTCGACTCTCAATATCGATTCGACGCGTCGCTCATCCAGACGTGGAGGCACCATCGACCACTCCCATTCCGGCCCGGAAGGACACCCTTCTCCAGCACGCTAAAAACCAAACTAAATCGTATCGATCGCGACCGAAAAAACGTCGAAAATAATTGTGGCATCGCCGTTACGGCAAGCGAAAGAGCCGATATGGTGTTCGAAGAGCACACCCAGCCCGCAACGCCCAGCTGGTGGCTCATTCGATAACAAGGGAGTTATTGCTTATGCATAATCTTGGTCTTATTTTTCTTTCGGAGATTGTGGGGACTTTTCTTCTGCTGTTGCTGGGTGGGGGTGTTGTTGCCAATGTGGCTCTTGCGAAGAGTAAGGGGTTCAATGGTGGGTTTCTTATGGTCACG
>JBKJLH010000137.1:0-9244 GCA_046597035.1 Lacisediminihabitans sp. | reverse complement strand
CGTGACCATAAGAAACCCACCATTGAACCCCTTACTCTTCGCAAGAGCCACATTGGCAACAACACCCCCACCCAGCAACAGCAGAAGAAAAGTCCCCACAATCTCCGAAAGAAAAATGAGACCAAGATTATGCATAAGCAATAACTCCCTTGTTATCTGTTATCGACGAATTCGTCATCGAACGGGTTTTCCATCAGGCGTGCTGGCGAGCCGACACCGAATCGGTGTTGCTCTCCAACCAACGAGCCCTAATTTATGGCACGACGGTCGTTCTCCAGGGGTCAATGCACAAATGTGCAATTCCTGTGAAAAGTTCGGTGCGACGTTCCGTCAGGGAAGTACGGAACCGAGCTCGGCGAGCCGACGGGCAAGCCCTTCGTCGATGATCAGGTCCGTGATGAGACCCGCCGCGATCGCACCCTGCAGGCTGGGGAGCTTGGCGCGGCCGGACGCAACACACACTCGCCGCGGAACCCTGCGAAGGGAGTCGAGGTCCGGGCCAGTCGCCCGCGAGTTGAGCGCGATGTCGCGAAACGATCCATCGACGCGATAGAAGACGGTGGCGACATCGCCGACGACTCGCGCCTCGGTGAGGCTGCGGTAGTCCTCCGCGTCGAGGTATCCGCCGATGTAGACATGGCTCGGCACCTCCGCGAAGGGTGATCCGAGACCGAAGAGGACGACGTCCATTCGGGCCTGGATATCTAGTACACGCTTAGTGCTCCGCTCACGCCACAGCGCCTCCTTGGTGCGAGGGTCATCGAAGAATGCCGGCACCGGAAACTGCTGTACCTGAGCAGAGAAGGCCTCGCCGAAATGCCGCAGGATCTCGCTCGCGTAGAGAATACCCGTGGTCTCGTTGTTTCCTGCACCGTTGAGTTGCACGATACGAGAGTTATGTGTCTCTTTGGGGATCAGCTGGTGGCTCACCGCGCTCATAGTCGAGCCCCACGCTATGCCGAGGGTCATGTTCGAATCGAAGAACCGGTTGAGGATCCGCGCGGCCGACATCGCCACCCGGTCGAGACGATCGATACTGCTCGTGTTATCCGGGACGGGCACGATGTGCGCCGTCAGCCCGAACTTCTTGCGGAGAGCCTCCTCCAGCTGAGAGGCGCGACCGAGCGGCGAGCGGATCTGTATGTCCACAAGTCCAGACGCTCGAGCGTGACCGAGGAGCCGGGAGACCGAGGACCGCGAGGTGTGCAGCTCGCTCGCAATCGCATCCATTGTGAGGTCTTGGAGGTAATACATCTGAGCAGCTTGCAAGGCGATCTCGGATCTTTCGTCAAGCTCTTCGGGGTGAGGCATGGCTCCCGATCTCGCACATTCGTGCATGGTCTCTGTGAAATCGTGCTGGGTAGGAAATATCTTACGAAATCGGACTGTGCACATTTGTGCAACCTCTCGCGACCGCGATAGCGGCTCCGACGACCGCAGGCTCGCGGCTCTCGCGACTGACGCCGATGTACGCGGCGATCCGGCCAGATCGACGTCCGGTTGCGGGTGCTCGCCAAGTCGAGATTTCGGCCTGCGGGCAACGCGGCATCCCTAAACTGAGGCAATGACCGTCGTCTCAGAACTGTTCGATCCCACCGCCTGGCGAGACGTCGATGGGTTTTCTGAGCTCACGGATCTCACGTACCACCACGACACCGCCGGACGTGTCGCCCGGATCGCCTTCAACCGACCGGAGGTGCGCAACGCCTTCCGCCCCCAGACCGTCGACGAGTTGTACCGTGCCCTGGACGACGCCAGGCAGAACCCGCGAATCGGTGTCGTCCTGCTCACCGGGAACGGTCCGAGCAAGAAGGACGGAGGCTGGGCATTCTGCTCCGGCGGAGACCAGCGTATTCGCGGCCGCGATGGCTACCAGTATGCCGACGGTACTGCGAGTACGGGACGCCTGCACATTCTCGAGGTGCAGCGGCTCATCCGCTTCATGCCGAAGGTCGTGATCGCGGTCATCCCCGGCTGGGCCGCCGGCGGCGGGCACTCCCTCCACGTCGTCTGCGACCTTTCGATCGCGAGCGCCGAGCACGGCCGATTCAAGCAGACGGATGCCGACGTCGGCTCCTTTGATGGCGGATACGGAAGCGCCTATTTCGCCCGCCAGGTCGGCCAGAAATTCGCCCGCGAGGTGTTCTTCCTCGCCCGGGAGTATGACGCCCAGCGCGCACTCGATACCGGCGCGATCAACGCGGTCGTGCCGCACGCCGAGCTCGAAACGACCGCCCTCGAGTGGGCGAACGAGATCCTCGGCAAGTCGCCGACGGCCATCCGTATGCTCAAGTACGCCTTCAATGCCGTCGATGACGGCATGGTCGGCCAACAGCTCTTCGCCGGAGAAGCCACCCGGCTCGCCTACGGCACCGACGAGGCCGTCGAAGGACGCGATTCTTTCCTCGAGAAGCGCGACCCTGACTGGTCGCCCTTCCCCTGGCAGTTTTAACCGCCGGGTATTTCTCAAACGGCTAGGCGCCCGGGGTCTGCGCCAGGTGGATCAGCACTCCCTGCTCAGGGTTGAGGATCGGCATGGGTAGCCCCACTTCACCGAGGAAGCGACCGGTTGCAGTGAATCCGCCCGGGATCCAGCTGACATTGGCCCGGTCACCATACGGAGAGGTCGCGGTGGGAAAGACCACCCGGACCGCGTAGCTGGTGTCGGCATTCAGGCCCGGAAAGCTCACCCGGCCCGGGGTCTCGTCAAACGAGCTAGCGACGCTGACGAAGGAGTAGAGCGCTTCGGAGCCGTCCTGGGCGACAGACCCGCCCAGGAGGTAGGCCGGGTCGACGACATCGCCATGCACCGCCACTCCGGAGTGGATCAGTGCGCGGTGCCTCTTGTACAGGGCGACCGCCTCACTCAGCTCCAGCAGATCGGATTCGTCGAGGGTACGCACATCCCATTCGATGCCGAAGTGTCCGAACATGGCGGTGATCGCCCGGAACGAGAGCGAATGCGTGCGGGCCGTCGTGTGCGAGGTGGTCGGACCCACATGGGTTCCCACGAGTTCCGGTGGCAAGATCGCCTCGGTCCAGCGTTGGATCGTCTGCCGCTCCAGTGCGTCATTGCAATCGGAGGCCCAAACCCGATCGGTGCGCTCGAGGATGCCGAGGTCCACCCGCGCGCCACCGGAGGAGCAGCTCTCGATCTCCACCCCGGGATGCGCTCGTCTCAGATCGTCGATCAGGCGGTAGGCCGCGAGCGTCTGGTCGTGGGCAGAGGGAACGCCGCTGTGCCCCATTTCGGTGAGGTCACGATTCTGGTCCCACTTGAGGTAGGAGATCGCATTCTCTGTGAGCAGGGCATCGAGACGATCGAAGATATAGGCGAAGGCATCCGGGTTCACCAGGTCGAGTACCTGTTGGTGGCGCCAGTCGACCGGGGTGCGACCGATACCGGCCCCGCTGATCCAGTCGGGATGTGCGCGGATCACATCGGAATCCTCATTCACCATCTCGGGTTCGACCCACAGGCCGAACTCCATTCCCCGGGCGCGTACGGCATCGATAAGTGGCGTGAGGCCTCCGGGCCAGACACCCTCGTCGACATACCAGTCCCCGAGTCCGGCCGTGTCGTCGCGCCGGTGACGGAACCAACCGTCGTCGAGCACGAAGCGTTCGACGCCGAGAAGTTCGGCGCGATCCGCGAGCTCGATCAGGCCGTCGAGGTTGTGATCGAAATAGACCGCTTCCCAGGTGTTGAGTACCACGGGACGCACGGTGGAGGGATGCTGCGATCGCGACCGCAGCCAGCGGTGAAAGGTATCGGTGACACCGTCGAGCCCGCGGTCCGAGAAGGAGGCATAGGTCCAGGGTGCCTCATACGATTCTCCAACACCGAGCACGATCTCACCGGAGCCGAGTAACTCGGCGTTACCGATCACGGCCGGTCCGGCGGGAGTCTTCTCCACAGCGGTGACCCGGTTGCCGCTGAAGCCGAAATGGGTGGCCCAGATCGAGCCGGAACGGTTGCCGAATCCGGCGGTACCCACGGCGGTGAAGAGCGACGAGTCGTGTCCGGTACGACCGTGACGGTACTCGCGCAGCCAGGTACCCTGGCGAACCGACTGGCGCTGCGGATGCTGCTCCCGACACCACCGACCGGTCAGGTCGAGAACCTCCGAAGCTCCGAATCCGGTCGGCAGAGTCGTGCTGAGCGATTGGAGGACGAAATCGTCCTCGCCGGAGTTCGTCACGGCACTACGAATCCTCAGCATCCCCTCGTCGCTCAGGTGTACCTGCACCGTGACAACCAGCCCGGCGGCGGAATCCGACATCGTAATCTCTTGGCCGTCCGGCACGAGCGCGCGCGCGCCCGTGGTCACGAGTGCGGGCGAGAATGCCCGGCCGCCGACACGATGGCCCTCGAGAGCCGGGCGCCCGCGCCATCCGCTGGATGCCTGCGGCACCAAGTGCTGGACCTCCGGCTGGTCAAGTGCCGAGTGCGCCACCGGTCCCGTCGCGAACGCAGCAGGGATCGCGTCCCCGAGGTCGGCTCCCCAGTGCACGATGACGGGGGTCGCACCAGACAGGTCGAGTATGAATGCCGAACCCCCACCGCGCAGGTAGACGATTCCGCGCTGGTCGATGATGCCGCTCACGCGATGGTGCCGTCTGCAGTACGCCTGAGCGAGAGTGAGAGCATTCTTTACCCCTTGCTTGCCCCGAGCGTCAGCCCGGCGACGAACTGGCGCTGGAGCGCCAGATAGATGATCAACGTGGGGATCACCGTGATGATCGCCCCCGCGGAGAGCAGGTTGTAGTTCGACAGGAACTGGCCCTTCAAATTGTTCAGGCCGGTGGTGAGCGGCAGCATGTCACCACTCTGGATGAACAGCAGCGGCCAGAAGAAGTCGTTGTAGATGAAGATGACCTCCAGGGTGCCGAGCGCCGCAAGCGCTGGCCGGGTCAACGGCATAATGATGGACCAGTATTGCCGCCAGATTCCCGCGCCATCCACAAAGGCGGCTTCGGTCATGTCTGCCGGCAGCGCCTTCATGTAGTTGGACAGCACGAAGGTGCAGAACCCGACCTGAAACGCTGTATTCACCGCAATCACTGCAAAGTACGTGTTGAGCAGACTGCCGGATCCGCTCACGCTGTAGGGCAACTCGAAGTGCTTGAACATCTCGAACAGTGGGGCGGCCAGCACCTGCGGTGGCAGGAGATTGCCAGCCGTGAACATGATGAGCAGCGTGATGTTGAACTTCCAATTGAAACGGCTCACTGCGAACGCCATCATCGACGCGAAGAACAGGGTGAGGATAACCGTCGGAACGACGATGATCGCGGAATTGAAGAGCAGCTTGCTGAAGCCGCCCTGGTTCCACGCCGCCACGAAATTCTCGAAGTTGAATGATCCCCCAAAACTGAAATAGCCGAATTTATCGGTGTCGGCCTTCGGACGCAATGCAGTGAACATGGCCCACCCGAGGGGAATGAGCCAGACCACCGCCATGATGATCAAAAAGATGTGAGTGCCGTAATGCGGACGCTGGACGGAGCCGACCTTTGTCGGCCGCAACGCGGCACCGGACTTTCGCGGGCGCACGATTGTCGAGGACATTCAGACCTCTTTCTTGAAGGTACGACTGAGGTAGATGACGATCGGCACGAGGGAGACAACAAGCAGGACCACCGCGAGCGCCGAACCGATGCCGATGACCTGGCCCTCACCGACAAGGTTCTGGATCACCAGGGCGCTGATGAGTTCCAAGCCGTTACGGCCGCCGTTGATGATGTAGACGATGTCGAATGCCCGCAGTGATTCGATGATGGTGATGACCACGATCACGATGTTGATGGGACGCATCACCGGGAAGACGATCCGGAAAAAGGTCTGCACTGCGTTCGCTCCGTCGAGGGATGCCGCCTCGCGAAGCGCCGGATCCACCCCCTTGAGTCCCGCCAGATAAAGAATCATCACGTAACCGGCATGACGCCAGGTCGCCGCGATGAGCGCCGCCCAGATGTTGATGTGCGGGTCACCGAACCAGTCGATCGCCCGGGGGGTGCCGGACGTGCCGAGAAGGAAGTTGAGAAGACCGTTGTTCTGGGAGTAGAACAACTGCCAGATGACACCGATCAGCACCAGCGACAACATCACCGGAGCGAAGAAGATGCTCTGGTAGATGCGAGAGCCGCGAATGTTCTGGTCGAGCAGGATGGCGAGCAGTAACCCGATCGGCGTCGCAATTACTGCCAGGAACAGCAGCCACAGGATGTTGTGCTGGAGTGCCGGGATAAACGGTGGGTAGTCCCTGAAGACAAACGCGTAGTTGGCTGTACCGGCCGGACGGATGTCGGAGAACGCGAGTCCGTTCCACCGCACGAACGACAGCAAAATCGACAGCACCGTCGGAATCCAGATGAAGATCAGCTGGATCAGCGTGGGAATCGCCACCATGACAGCGAGCACCATCTTGTCGCGGCGGGTGAGCATGCTGTAGCGGCGGCGGAGCCGGCCAGGCGATTTGACTCCCCTGGCCGGTGCAATCGCGCCGAGTGTGGTGTCGGCCATGATGCTTTCTTTTATTGGGCGGCGTACAGCGCTTTTGCCTGCGCCTCGAGGTTGGCAGTGTCGATCGTGCCGTCCTTCAGGAAGCCCTGGAGCGCGGGGATCATGACATTGTTCGCCATTGCCGGCAGCGCATCCCGGTCGAAGAACTGGCTGATCGACTTAGCCTTGCCGATGACATCCGCGAGCTTCTTGTTGAAGTCGCTGTAGCCGGAGGTGTCGGCGCCCTTTGCCGTCATGAGGTTGGACTTGTCGACCGAGAAGTACGCCTCCTGGCCGGCCGGAGTTCCCAGGAACTGCAGGAACGCCTTCGCTGCCGGGTTGCTTCCCCCCTTCTTCGAGAGCATCAGACCGTCGATCGGGGCCTCGACCGCGGTCGTGCCCTCCATGGCGATCTCCGGGAACGGGAAGAAGTCGATGTCGGCAAGAACCGTGGCATCGGTGAACTGCTGCGTAACAAAGGAACCGAGCAGGTACATGCCGGCCTTGCCTTCGCCGAGCAGTTGAGCGCCTTCCTGCCAGGTGAGTCCGAGGGCGTTCGGCGACTGGTAGGGCAACATCTGCTTCCAGTTGTCGAAGACGTCCTTCACTTTCTTCTGGTCCCAGGACTCTTTGTGGGCCGTCAAGTCCATGTGGAACTTGTAGCCGTTGGTGCGCATGTTGATGTAGTCGAACGTGCCCATCGCGGGCCAGCCGTCCTTATCAGCGAACGCGATCGGTACAAGCCCGTCGGCCTGCATCTTCTTGGCGAGGGTGATCAGGTCATCGAACTTGGCTGGCACGGTATAACCCTTTGCCTCCCAGACGCTCTTGCGGTAGAAGAAACCCCAAGGGTAGTTGTAGTTCGGCACGAAGTACTTCTTGCCGTCGTCAGCGGTGGATGCCTTCGTGAGGCCCGCGCTGAAGTTGCCGCCGATCTTTTCCCACACGTCGTCGATCGGAGCCGCGAGACCTTTGCCCGCGTAGTAGCGCATGCGGTAGCCGGCGAACCAGGTGAACGAGTCATCCGGGCTGCCCTGCAGGTAGGTGTTGATGTTGTTCTGGAAGTCATTGTGCGCCACGGTGTTGACTTTGACCGTGTCGCCGGACTTCTTCTGGAAGGCGGTGACAACTGCCGCGTACGCCCGCTTGGGTACGTCATCCGAAGAACCGGATCCGAGGGTCGTGGTCTTGGAGACGCTCGCGGGGGTGCTGCCACCCGGGCTGCAGGCGGCCAACATGCTGATAGCTGCCACGCCTACTCCACCGGAGAGCAGTGCGCGCCGGTTGAGGTGACTTTTGCTAATGTCTCCGAGAACGCTCAACTTGTCTGAGGTCATCGTTATTACTCCTTTGTAATGTGCCGTGTTGTGAATGTCTGGACGGGTACAGACTGACCCTCGTTATGCGAGTTTCACCAGGGATGATCTTTCTATCGCACGCCAAAGATCTGGTCAGTGGGTCTACTGTACGCCCGGATCGCCACCCCGTCTACAGCAGTAGATTCAACACGCGAGGAGACGTATTCCAGTCGTATAACGATCGCTCAGAGAGGAACACAGCCGCAGGATTGGCGAACGATCAACTCGGCGGCAAACGAGCGATGCTCCGGCTGCGCGTCTGCGGGGCGGCCGAGGGCGGCGATTGCCGCTCGTGCCATCTCGTCGACCGGCTGGCGCATCACGGTGAGCGGCGGCCAGCTGAATTCCGACTCGGAGGAGCCGTCGAAAGAAACCACGGCCATAGTCCGCGGAATTTCAATATGTGCCTCGTGGAGAGCGCGGAGGAGACCGATCGCCTGGAGGTCGGAGATCGCGTATACCGCTGTCGGGCGGTTCGGATCGGTAAGCAGTTCCATCCCGGAAAGGTATCCGCCGTTGCGTCCCCAGTCCCCGCGCACGACGGGCCCGAGGGGCAGCCCGGCTGACCGGAGGGCATCCTCCCAGCCCTGCTCCCTGGCTGAAGTGGTGAGTCCTCCCGGTACTCCCGACACCAGACCGATGCGACGATGTCCATGTCCGATCAGGTGCTCTACCGCCACGCGAGATGCCTCGCGGAAGTTCACTCCGATGCTGAAGAACCCCGGCAGCGGCTCGGAACGGTCGAGCATGACAACCCGCACGTTCGCCTCCTTAGCGCTGGTGAGGTTGGGGTCATCCTGCGTGCTTGCGAGAAGGAGTCCATCGACCTGCCGCGAGACCAGCTTCTGCACCTGCATATGCTCCTGGCCTTGCACCAGCGCGGAGTTCGTGAAGATCACCGACAGCCCCTTGTCGGTCGCGGCCTTCTCGATTGCTCGCGAGAATTCCGCGAAGTAGGGATTCGCGTTGTCCGAGAGGACCAGACCAACGAGTTCGCTGACGCCGAGCTTGAGGGCTCGGGCCGCCGCGTTCGGTCGATACCCGAGGCTGCTGATCGACTCGAGCACGCGGGCGCGAGTGGCGGGAGCTACGTTGCGCGGTCCCTCGTTGACGACGTAGCTCACCACAGCGGTGCTCACTCCCGCATGGAGCGCCACATCTTTGCGGGTGATCGAGGGGTGATCCTCGGGCGGTGAGAGCATGGCATCCTCTTCGAGATGGCGACGGCGCATGGGGACCATGCGCGCAACCTGGCCAAATCCTACCCTCGGGGCAATTCGACACCGGCCAGGCGCGACTGCTCGCCTTCGACAAGCCGCCACCCGAAGTGTCAACTTCGCAGGCCCGGCGCGCCGGAGAACCTGCGAAGGTGACACCTGAG
>JBKJLH010000128.1:0-3457 GCA_046597035.1 Lacisediminihabitans sp. | reverse complement strand
CTCGACCCCGCCAACGCCAACCGATACGCCTACGCCGGAGACGACCCCATCAACGGGACAGATCCTGGCGGTCTCATTACTACGGCCCAAAAATGCGCCATAGCCTTTGTGGGCCTTGGAATCTTGGCTGGAGTGCTAACTGCCGCGGTCTTCGCAGGATTGGCGGCGGTAGCGGCCCCCGCAGCAGCCGCCGTGCTTGCGGACGCCGGCACGCTCGTGTCTATCGGCGTTGGCGCGGTCGTTGGTATTGCAGGGGTGTTCGGATGTTGACAAGGTGGTCGAGTGCCTGATTCACCCGAAAGACCTGCAAACCACAGGCCCCAGATCTGCATCGCAGGCGGGATCGCCCTCATAGTTCTTTTCGCGTTCTTCTTATTCTTGCCCCCACGAAGTGGCCTCATCATCCCGATGTCTGGGGTGGTTGTTGGACTCGTGTTGGCAGTAGGGGGCGCAATCGTATTTTTCAGACGACACTGAATCGCTTGTAATTGTTTTCTTGGTTGGTCTGGGACTGTGAACCGTCTGTAAGTCTTTTCCTTGGCTGGCCTGGGGCTGGCTGGCAGGGTTGATGCTGGTTCTTCTGACCGGGCGTGACTCGTGAACCGTCTGACCCTTTCGGGGTGTCTTTCCCGGGATCTGTCCGCTCGGTCGGGAGGGCCGGCGTCTTCCTGGCCCACCACGATGACTTGATTAGAAGCTTGCCCAACCCCTTGGGGTTGTGGCCCCTTACAGGCATGTCTCGCAGTGATCTTCTCCCGGGCTGACGCCGGCTACGACGTCCGCCCATTAGAAGGAGACACCGCATGTCCATCGTTGCAGATCACTACACGTCCGTCGTTGGGGTCGATACCCACGCCGCGACTCACACCTATGCCCTCATCGAATCCCCCTCGGGGAAGCTGATCGACCAGAAGACGTTTCCCACCACGCCCGCCGGGTTGAGGCGAGCGATCGCCTGGATCGGTCGGAGAGCTGGGCCCGATGTCGGGCGCGTGTTGGTCTCGGCCGAGGGCACCGGCTCCTATAGCACGGTCATGGCCGAGCGTTTGTCCGAGGTCGGCTACCGGGTCGTCGAAGCTCCGACTCCGTCCACGAAACGGTTGCGTGGGAGGGGTAAGACCGACACTCTCGACGCGATCGTAGCGGCCCGCTCGACCCTGATCATGGACATCGGACGGCTCCGTGATCGCCGTGCCGGCGAGGTCCAGACAGCCCTAAAGCTCCTCACAGTTGGCCGGGAACAGATGAACGCCGAGCGGCTCCGCGTCTTGAACGCCGTGACCGCCCTGGTTCGGGCCCATGACTTGGGCGTCGACGCCCGTCGCCCCCTAACATCTCACCAGATCGTGACGATTTCTTCCTGGCGGCAGCGAGACGAGCAACTCGGCGCGACCATCGCCCGAAGCGAAGCCGTCCGGCTCGCCAAACGGATTCATATCCTCGACGCCGACCTCAAGACCAACCGGGCGCAGATCACCGATCTCGTTGACGAACACGCCCCCGCGCTGATCGCGATGACCGGTATCGGAGCTGTGACGGCGGCGATGATCATGACCGTGTGGTCTCACCCAGGTCGCGTCCGCTCTGAGGCTGCTCTCGCCCAAATCGCCGGAACATGTCCGATCCCGGCATCCTCAGGAAACACCGTCCGACACCGCCTAAATAGAGGCGGCGACCGGCAGCTGAACCGGGCCATTAACACAATCGCGTTGACGAGGATGAGATGCGACGCCGCGACCCGCGACTACGTCGCTCGACGTCTCGCCGAAGGTCGCAGGAAGAGAGAAATCACCCGCTGCCTCAAGCGCTACATCACCAGACAGATCCACCGAACCCTAACAGCAGCAACAACTTCTCCGACCGCTTGACAAACTGTGAGTCTTGGATCGGCTGGTCCGGGACTGGCTGGCAGGGTTGGTGTTGGTCGCTCCGCCGTAGTTGTGACTCATGACAAAACTGGCCCGTTCGCGGTGCCTTGCCTATGAACTGTCCAGCCGCGGCGGGTGACCGGCGCCTTCCCGGCCCATTTCAGTGGCTTGATAAGAAGCATGCCCGACCCGTACGGATCGTGGCTCATCACAGGTATGCCCCGAAGTGATTCCTCTCCGGATCGGCGCCGGTCGTCAGCGACCGGGTCATCATCCATCTGAAGGAAAGGAATCCGGACACTGTGGACACCATTGTTGCGCACACTCATCCGTTCGTCATCGGCGTGGATACTCACGCCAGAACTCACACCTACGCCGTCCTCACGGCGGCCGGTCAGCACCTTGGGACAGAAACGTTCCCGAACACTCCTGCCGGGAGATCTCGTGCGATCGCCTGGAGCGGGCGCCGCACTAGCGGTGATCTCGACGTTCTCTGGGTGATCGAGGGAGCAGGCAGTTACGGCGCACAACTGGCAGGTGACGTCGCACACACCGGCTACCGGGTCGTCGAGGCCGCCCGCATGGGCCGCACCGGCCGACGCGGAATTGGGAAGTCCGACCCCCTCGACTCACGTCGGATCGCCGCCGCCGTACTGCCCCTCCCGATCGATCAACTCCGCACCCCACGGCAGGACGACGGCATCCGCGCGGCAACACAGATTCTCCTGACCGCCCGCGACGAACTCGCCGGAGAACGCACCCGCGCGGTGAATGCCCTCACCGCGCTCCTGCGCATCACTGACCTTGGCATTGATGCCCGCAGACCCCTCGGCGCCCGCAAGATCACCGAGGCCGCACGTTGGCGGACCCGAGAGGAACCCCTCGCCGCTTTCACCGCACGCACAGAAGCGATCCGACTAGCCAAACGCATCCTCGAACTGGACGATGCTCTCGGCCAGAACATGACCCGTATCAGCGACCTCGTCGAATCGAGCCCCGCGGCCGAGCTGCTCAAGAAGACCGGCATCGGCCCCGTCACCGCCGCGAGAACATTCGTTGCATGGTCCCACCCAGGCCGGGTCAGAAGCGAAGCCGCCTTCGCCGCGATCGCGGGCGTGAACCCGATCCCCGCCTCCTCTGGCAACACCACACGGCATCGACTGAACCGCGGCGGCGACCGGCAACTCAACCGCGCGTTGAACGTCATCGCAATGGTCCGCATGGTCCACGACCCCGGCACCCACGCCTATGTTGAACGTCGACGCGCCGAAGGCAAAACCGACCGCGAGATACGCCGCATCCTCAAGCGCTACCTCGCGCGCTCCATCTACCGACACCTCAACGCGACATCAACAGCAAAACTGGGGGTTGACGAGATATCGAAGCTTCATAGGAGCATCAACGCAATGGCCGAGGCATTCAACTCACTGTTCAAGGCCGAGCTGATCCGGAACCGCGGCCCCTGGAAAGGTATCGACGACCTCGAGATCGCTGTCGCCGAATACATCGACTGGTTCAACCAACGACGACTCCACGGCGAGATCGGACTGATCCCACCCGCCGAGGCCGAGAGTAACTTCTACTCACAC
>JBKJLH010000116.1:0-3017 GCA_046597035.1 Lacisediminihabitans sp. | reverse complement strand
GCCTTGCGGCGGTGTCAGAGGGAGCGGGCTTCCTAGGTTCGCAGCGGGGATTCTAGTTCGCCTCGGGCCGCGATGTCGAGGATCGAATCGCGTGCGGTGGTCTTCGTGTACAGGTTGTCCCAGACGCGGTCTCGGCGCCTGACGATAGCGTCTGCGCGAACGCGGTCCGGTTCGGCTTCGGCTTCGACTTCGTCGCGGAGGAACTTCGCGATGGTGCGGAGGTTGAAGTTGAGGATCATGATGGTGACGAGGATCTGGCCGGCGGCGAAGCCTCGCACCCGTCGACGTCCAGAGGACGCGACAAGCTCCTTGCCGTCGTCCTTGAAGCCGCTGTGCAGGGACTCGATCGACTGGCGGGCGTGGTCGTGGAACTCGTCCCACTCCGGACTCATGAACGGGAACGCTTGCTTCTGCCGCAGGGTGTCCTCCTTGGTGAAGGAGACGGAGTGCTGCTTGCAGATGCGGTCAAGCAATTCGGGAATGTCCGCTTGTTCGACCGCGGGTCGTTCCTGGTTCGCTGCCCCTTTGGAAAGCTTGCGGAGCGGGCAGGTAACGGTGGGGCTGTCGCCGAGTGCTTGGCAGCCACAACGACAACCCGATCCCTCTTTCCTGTTCCGCTTCGAAAACCCCATGTAGAGCGATGAGACACGACAACTGATGAGACGACTTTCCGAGACGCTGACGGCGCTCAGCGAATTTCCCCAGTCTTGATCGGTGAAACTCCCCAGGTCGCGGGGTTAGGTTAGCGCAGGTTTGTGCCGGTGGTGATGCGGCGTAGTTCGTCGGATGCTGCGGTGTGGTTGCGGAGCCGGTAGGAGGCTCCGTCGAGGGTGATGACGACGGAGCGGTGGAGGATTCGGTCGAGCATCGCGGCGGCGACGGTGGTGTCGCCGAGGATCTCGCCCCAGGCTCCGACGGGCCGGTTCGTGGTGATCACGATCGACGTTTTCAGGTAGCGCTGGTTGATGACCTGGAACAGGGCTGACGCTGCCTCGGCTGGCAGCGGAAGGTAGCCCAGTTCGTCGATGACGAGGAGGGTGGGACCGGCGAAGAAGCGCATCATCGTGCCCCACTTGCCCTCGATCGCAGCCCTATGGCAGCGGGCGGCGAGGTCGGCGGCGGAGGTGAAGTAGGTGCGGTAGCCGGCCTGCACTGCTGCGTGTCCGAGGCCGGTGGCGAGGTGTGTTTTCCCGACGCCGGGCGGGCCGATGAGGAGCACGTTCGTCGCGGTGTCCAGAAACCGGCAGGTGCCGAGCTCGGCGAGCAGGGACCGGTCGATGCCGGAGGCGGCGTCGAGGTCGAAGTCGTCGAGGGTGGCGCCGGTGGGGAGGTTGGCGAACCGGAACCGGCCAGCCAGGCGGCGGGCGTCGGTGGCGGTGACCTCGACGGCGAGCAGGTGCTCGAGCGTCTGGGTCAGCGACCAGCCCTCGGCCTGCGCCTGGTCGAGGATGCGCGGCAACGCCTCGGCTGCGTCGGCAAGCTTCAGTTCGGCCAGGTGGCCCTTCAGCTGCTGATAGATACTCGCCGACGTCGCGGTGGTCATCGTGGTCGAGGCGGTCTGGGGTCTCGTCGGTGTTGTCATTGGAGTGTGTTCCTGTTCTTCGCGGCCTGCTCGTAGGCGGCCAGGTTGATCACGGTTGTGGTGGGGGCTGGGGTGCCGGCAAGTTCAGCGGCGGCGGCGCGGGCGCCGGTCCCCGGTGGGATGCGTTCCTTCTTCCGGTGCGGGCGCCCGGGAGGCGCCGACGCCAAGGCGATCGCTTCGAGTGCGGTGACGTGTCCGCTGTCGCGGATCGTCACCCCGAGCCCCGGCTCAGCAACTTGGTGGCGGGCGAGGACCACACCAGAGACTGTGGCGATATCGATGGTGTTCGCGCCGAGCCGTTGATAGACGACAACCTTCGTCGCGGCCAGCTCGGGCGGGACCGAGTACCGGTTGCCACGCCAGTCGATCAGCGCCTGCCGGGTCGCAGTGCGCTCTTCCGTCACGACGACGGGGAACAACGTCGGGGGCAGCGGGGCGAGGCGTTCCGCGGCGAACATGACCGCCGCGGTCGTGGACCCATCCCGGCCCTCGCGGCGCCGCCCGTCCTGGCGGGAGGCGAAAGTGGTGAGGCTGTGCTGCGCCTGCTCGGGTGTGAGCTCATCGGCCAAGTTTCGCCACCACCGCTGCGCCGCGGTGTGGTTGTTCTTCTCCACCACCCCTTTTCGGTTCCCGGAGCGGGGCCGGCATGCGACCACGCTGACGGCATGATGTTTGGAGAACGCGGCAAACATCGGCGTTAGATCACTCGTCCCGGCCTTCAGGACCGTGCTCATCCGGTCGAACCGCCAGGTCTTCGTCACACCGCCCAGCAGGCCCAGCAGCACCGTCATCGCGGCCAGCAGGTGCGGCTGGTCCATCGATGGTGAGATCACCGCCCGCCAAACACCGGAGTGCGCCAGCGACCCCACGAGGACGTAGGCGCGTTTCGTGGGAAACACCCACCCGGTCGGCGCGTCGGGCAACTCGACCCAGTCGAACTGGGTCTCTTCCCCGGGCGGGTGCTCGATGATCGCGTTCGGTCGTTTCGTCACATGCGCGCAGGCCGTGCATGTAGGCCGCAACCCGCGATCCCGAACCTGGCGAGTCAGCGTCGGGTAGGAGCCGGTAAAGCCCAGCGGTCGTAACTCGTCGAGCAGTGTCACCGCCCAAAGGTGCGGATCTTCGGTAAGCCTCGCCGCAACATAGGCGATGAACTTGTCGAACAAGTCCGGAGTGGCACGTTTGCGTTGCCCCGGAGCGGTCTGTCGGGCCAGATAAGCCCGGATGGTTTTGCGGTCGTGGTCGGTGCGGCGGGCAATCTCACTGATCGTCATCCCTTGTCGTTTGAGCGCGTGGATGTCCACGTCGTCCTCCTGGCGAAAGCATAGGAGCAGGGCCTTTCTCGAGCTGGTGTGTGGTCGAAGACCATCAGCATCGAGGGAGGCCCGCTTCTATGTGCGGAAGCGACCCGGGGTGGGGAATTTCGGTGAGCAGA
>JBKJLH010000039.1:0-34531 GCA_046597035.1 Lacisediminihabitans sp. | reverse complement strand
TTTCCAACTCCTAGCCATGCGGCTGAAGTTCGTATCCGGTATTAGACACCGTTTCCAGTGCTTATCCCAGAGTCAAGGGCAGGTTACTCACGTGTTACTCACCCGTTCGCCACTAATCCAGGGAGCAAGCTCCCTTTCATCGTTCGACTTGCATGTGTTAAGCACGCCGCCAGCGTTCATCCTGAGCCAGGATCAAACTCTCCGTAAATGTTTGATTGCACGACACCACTAGGGCGCCGGCACATCTAGTGCAACCAGCCACCGGAATGGGCGGACAAGTTGCAAGTTTGAAACTGACAAGAACAAACCAAACCGAATAAATCCGGACTGACTTGCTTGTTTTGTTTATATCTATTCCAAAGGAATCTCCTCTGCGGTGCCTGCCGAAAAGGCAGCCCCTACAGACGAGGTTTTTGGCATTTGACATTGTGCACGCTGTTGAGTTCTCAAGGATCGGATGCTCCTGGTTTTCACCTCGCGGCTTCTACCCAGGGCCTTGCCTATCTTTGGCAGACTTATCTCCGAAGGGATTCACCGTGCCATTGCAATTCTTTCGTTATCCCCGCTCTCGCGCCGGACAACTTATCTAACTTAGCACCTTCGCGGTTCTTGTCAAACCGAATGTCTCAGCTTCATAAACGAGCTGGTCCGGCCTGACATCCTCACGGGGTGGGTCTTCCATCATAAGATCTGAAGACGATTTCCTGCAAGAGGTGAATCGCTGTTTGACTTAGATTCTGTCCCTCTTGAAGCCGATAAGCTCTTCCGCTTTTCAAACCTTTGGGGTGACAAGAAAGAAGATTACGTGCCATTCGCGGGGCGGTCAAATTGTGACTGCAACCCGGGCGTGTCGCCCGCAAGTACCTGTTTTGCCGCAATCCGGCGCGGTACCCGTCTACTCGATGAATATGCCGGCAAGGGTCTTCTTGCCGCGGCGCAGTACCGCCATCCGCCCCGGCAGCGCATGGCCAATCAGCGTAAGAGCGGCATCCTCGACTTTGATGTTGTTGAGGTAGACCCCACCCTGCTCGACGGCTCTGCGCGATTCGCTGAGACTGCTGGCCAAGCCGGTGTCGACGAGCAGCTGCGCTATTGGCGTGGTCTCGGTAGTCGTGGTATTTGGGAGCTCTCGGAGAGCTGCCTCGAGAGTCGAAGCATCAAGTCGATCGAGCTCACCCTGACCGAAGAGGGCCGCGGATGCGGCGATGGCGGCCAGCGTGGCATCCGTTCCATGCACCAGCGTCGTCACTTCGAGAGCGAGCGCTCGTTGCGCCTCCCTTCGGAACGGCTCAGCGGCAACCAACCCACCGAGCCGGTCGAGCTCAAGTCGGGTGAGAAACGTGAAGATCTTCAGTCGCTCGATCACATCGGCATCATCGGTGTTGAGCCAGAACTGGTAAAACGCGTAAGGACTGGTGAGCGCCGGATCGAGCCACACGGCATTGCCCTCGCTCTTTCCGAACTTCGTGCCGTCAGAGTTAGTGATCAGGGGAGTTCCGATGGCATGCGCAGACACCCCCTCGGCCTTGCGGATGAGGTCGGTGCCACTAGTGAGGTTGCCCCATTGGTCACTCCCCCCGGTCTGGAGCACACACCCGTAGCTGCGGTAGAGCTCGAGGAAGTCCATCCCCTGCAATACCTGGTAGCTGAACTCGGTGTAACTGATGCCTGCATCGCTGTTGAGGCGCGCGCTCACCGCATCCTTCTTGATCATCGTGCCAACGCGGAAGTGCTTGCCCACATCCCTCAGAAAGTCGATCGCGCTGAGGGGCGCCGTCCAGTCGAGATTATTGACGAGGCGAGCCGCGTTGTCGCCCTCGAAACTGAGGAACTTAGCGACCTGCGCCTCGAGGTAACCCACGAACTCGGCCACCGTCTCCTTCGAATTGAGGGTGCGCTCTGCGGTCGGTCGTGGATCCCCGATGAGCCCGGTGGAGCCGCCGACGAGCCCGAGCGGTCTGTGCCCGGCCAGCTGGAAGCGGCGCATCAGCAGCAGTTGCACCAGGTTGCCGAGGTGCAGGCTCGCTGCCGTCGGGTCGAAACCACAGTAGTAGGTGATCGGTTCCCCCGAGAGGAGCGCCTTCAAATCGGCCTCATCGGTGGAGACGTGCACGAGTCCTCGCCAGACCACCTCATCCCAGACCGTGTCGAATGAGTCGTCGTTGTGCTGGGTGGACAGGACTTCGGATGCTGGCACCGGCCAAGAATACCAGCGACGTGCGACTCAGGTCCGGGCATGAAGAGCTTCAATATCATGCCTCTGGGATTGATTCTTAGATATCAACCATTTAGGGTTGATCCGCTCGGAACAATGCCGAGGGGATGATGGGAGAAGGATGTTCGCCATCACTGCGGACCAGGTCGACAGCCGACATCGGCCGGATATCGCGGCCGACACGATACGGGCACTCGGGATTACTCTCGGCGACGAACTGGTGCTGCCGGTGGATCGGACGGCCGGCGATGAGATCCAACTGCTGGTCGCCGCACCGACCACGGCTCTTACAGCGATTCTCACACTCACCCGAAATGGGCAGTGGAGCGTGGGATGCGGAATCGGCAGCGTAAACCGCCCGCTCCCCGCGAATGCCCGCGAAGCCGGAGGGGACGCTTTCGTCTCCGCAAGAGCAGCAGTGAATGACGCAAAAAAGCGGGATACGCGCTTCGCCTTACGGAGCAGGGCGGTTACAGCCGCCGCCGATGCCGAGGCCTTCGTGGACCTGTTACTGCAATTGCGGGCGCGGCGCAGCGTCGAGGGCTGGGAGATGTGGGATCTTCTCAGCGCCGGCAACAGCCAGGCCGAGGCCGCGAAACTGCTGGGGATCACCCCGCAGGCGGCAAGCAAACGCGCCCGGACGGCGGCTCTCCGCGTCGACTTCGCGGCACGGTCACCCCTCGAACGTAGGCTCGCCGCCGTGGACATGTCCGCGGACGTGTCCAGGGTCGAAGGGAGCCGATCGTGATCATGCAGGTAGTGCTGTGGATTCTGGCCATCGTCGTGATCGCCGCCGCACTCGCGATCTGCATCACCGCCATCCGGTTCCGAAAGCCATCGCTTGCTCTTCTCGCCGCAATCCCGGTGATCACCGGACTCGTGGGGCTCGCTTTCCGCTCGGGCGTGCCTTCGCCGAGCAATGCCGTTGCAGTGGTCGCCGGGATACTGCTCGCACTGCTCGGCATCATCGGCGGGAGCCCGATCACCATCGCCGTTCTCGGTCTCTCCAGCCGTGGGTCGGTGCCGACGGTGGATGGGGCACACGGGGGAATCGTTGTGAACGAGGGTGTCGCTCCAGAGATCCATCGCGCCGAAGTGTTGCGGGGCGGCACGATCATCGGTTACCTCGAGCGACTCGCCCTCATAGCCGCCATCATTCTTGGGCACCTCGAAATCGTTGCGGTACTCATCGCAGTCAAGGGACTCGGCCGATTCTCGGAGCTTGACAGCCCCGAGATCCGCGAGCGGTTCATCATCGGCACTCTGGTGAGCCTGGTTTGGGCGGGCGCCTGCGCTCTGCTCATCGTGCTCTAGAGCGTGACTCGACCCTCGACGGTCGGTCGGCCCGAGCGACTATTGCCTCGAGGGTCAACTTCGCAGGATCCCGGGCTGCCCCAGGATGCGAAGATGACACCCGGGGGACGGGCGACTCAGGCCGGGTGGGCGGGGTGGGCCGGGCGCTTCGGCACGTGAGCCTTGTACGGCGAAACACTGCGCTCCCCCGGCAGCCAGAATCGCCACGGGTAGTCGTCGGAACCTCCCACACCGGATACCCCGGTGCGTGGTCCCGCTGCGAACGGCAGCGGTCGATCGGGGAGCGTCAACTCGAAAGGAGTCGCGGCGAGATCCGCACCACCCTCGGTCAGCGTGATGCCGAGCGCCACGACGAGGCGGGCGGGCCCACGCGCCAGGTCGGCATCGGTCCGGGAGCTGGGGCGTCGGGCACGAGCCAGCTCGATGCCGTCGATCACCTCTCCACCACGCATCAGCACCGCGGATGCCGTACCGGCGGGTGAGCAGGTTACGTTCGCGCAGACGTGCATACCGTAGGTGAAGTAGGTGTACAGGTGGCCCGGATCGCCGTACATGACGGCATTGCGCTTACCCGGTCCGCGGAAGGCATGCGATCCGGGATCCGCCTCCCCCAGATACGCCTCCACTTCGGTGAGACTAACCACGACAGAACCGTCGGGGGTGGTGTGGCGGAGCACGGCTCCGAGCATCAACGGCGCGATCTCGACGGATGGCGCTTCGAAGAACTGCCGGTCGAACATCACCGGGCTGGTCAGAAGAGCTTCGCGCCGCTGGTGACGAAAAGGATCGCGGCGATCACGAATAACACTGCGGCCACGCCGTAGACACTCCACATCACGATCTTCTGGGTGCGATTCTGCTCCGGCTTCTGCGGCCGGTTGTCCTTGTCGAGGGTCATTGCGAGGCGTCCGTGAGAGTTCGGACGCGACGGGTGAGCGCTGCGAGTTGTTCGGCGACCCGTTCCGGTGCGGTGCCGCCGGCACCGGTGCGGCTGCCGATGGAGCCGGTGACGGTGAGCACACTCCGTACGGCGGGGCGGAGATGCGGCGAGATCGACAGGTAGTCGGAATCCGTCGGCTCGTCCAATTCCAGCCCGCGCTGTTCGCAGAAGCTCACAAGCGCACCGCTGATCTCATGGGCCTCGCGAAACGGCACGCGCTGGGTCACCAGCCACTCGGCAACATCCGTCGCGAGGGAGTAGCCCTGCGGGGCGAGCTCGGCCATACGATCCGTATGGAAGACGAGGGTCGCGACCATTCCGGTGAACGCGGGAAGCAGCACCTCGAGGGTCTCGACCGAGTCGAACACCGGTTCCTTGTCTTCCTGGAGGTCGCGGTTATAGGCGAGCGGCAGGCTCTTGAGCGTGGCAAGAAGTCCGGTGAGATTGCCGATCAGCCGGCCTGACTTACCCCGGGCGAGCTCGGCGATATCGGGATTCTTCTTCTGCGGCATGATCGAGGATCCGGTCGAATACGAGTCATGGAGGGTGACGAAGCCGAACTCGCGGGTGTTCCAGAGAATGATCTCTTCCGCGAAACGGGAGAGGTTGATGCCGACCATGGACAGGACAAAGGCGAACTCGGCCACGACGTCACGGCTCGCTGTCGCATCGATCGAATTCTCCATCGGGCCGGTCAAGCCGAGCTCGGTCGCCACCAGCTGGCCATCGAGTCCGAGCGAACTGCCGGCGAGCGCACCAGATCCGTAGGGAGAGAAGGAGGCCCGTACCGACCAATCCCGCAGCCGTTCGAGATCGCGCACGAGAGGCCACGCGTGCGCGAGGAGATGATGGGCGAGCAGCACCGGCTGGGCATGCTGGAGGTGCGTGCGACCCGGCATCGCGGCATTCGGATGCGCCTCAGCCTGCGAGGCGATGGCATCGATGAGATGGGTGACGAGCTCCACGATGGCCCGCCCGTGATCCAGCAGGTAGAGGCGCACGAGGGTGGCGATCTGGTCGTTGCGGCTACGACCGGCGCGGAGCTTGCCGCCGAGAGCGGGTCCAGCGATCTCGATCAGACCACGTTCGAGCGCCCCGTGCACGTCTTCGTCGGATTCGCGCTCGGAGAAGGAACCGTCTGACCAGGCCTGGCACAGGCTCTCGAGGGCAGCATCCATCTCGACCAATTCAGCGGCTGTGAGGTAGCCGGCCGCCGCGAGGGCCTTGGCGTGTGCGCGAGACCCGAGGATGTCGTAGCCGCCGAGCTGCCAGTCGAACTTGGTCGATTTGCTGAGGCGGGCGAGCTCGGGGGACGGGCCGGAGGCGAACCGGGCACCCCAGAGGGCTCCCTCTCCTGTCGCTCCGATATCACTGCCTCCCAAGCCCGTGGTCATGACTACTTGCCCGACAGGTCGCGGCGCGCCGAGATCTTGCTCGGCAGCGACCATATCTCGATGAAGCCCTTGGAGAGCGACTGGTCGAAGGTATCGCCGGTGTCATAGGTCGCGAGGTTGAAGTCGTAGAGACTCTGCTCACTGCGCTGGCCGGTGACGGTGGCGCGGCCACCCTGCAGCGTGAGGCGGATGTCTCCACTCACGTAGTGCTGGGTGTCGTCGATGAACACATCGAGGGAGCGCTTGAGGCTCGAGAACCACAGCCCGTCGTAGACGAGGTTGGACCACTCTGCCTCGACCCCGCGCTTGTAGCGCCCCAGGTCACGTTCCAGAGTCAGACTCTCGAGCGCCTCATGCGCCTCGATCAGAGCCATCGCCGCTGGCGCTTCGTACACCTCACGACTCTTGATGCCGACAAGACGGTCTTCGACCACGTCGATGCGGCCGACGCCATGCTTCCCGGCGAGAACATTGAGCTTCTCGATGATCTGCAGGGCGCTGTAGGAAACTCCGTCTACCGCCACGGGGATGCCGGAGGCGAAAGTGATGACGACCTCGTCAGCATCCTTCGCCACAGTCGGATCCATCGTGTATTCGTAGAGTTCCTCGATCGGCGCGTTCCACGGATCCTCGAGGAATCCAGTCTCGACCGCCCGACCCCAGACATTCTTGTCGATCGAGTACGGGCTCGCCGCACTCTGCCGGATCGGCAGGTTGTGCTCGTTGGCATAGATGATGGCTTTGTCGCGCGTGAGCGCGAGGTCGCGAACCGGGGCGATGCTCGTCAGCTCGGGTGCAAGGGCGGCGACGGCCGCCTCGAAGCGCACCTGATCGTTACCCTTGCCGGTGCAGCCGTGGGCGACGCTGTCGGCACCGAGCTGCTTCGCCACGATCGCAAGGTGCTTGGCGATGACCGGTCGACTCAGCGCCGAAACGAGTGGGTAACGTTTCTGGTAGAGCGCATTGGCCTTGAGTGCGGGCATGAGGAAGTCGTCGGCGAACTCGTCTTTCGCATCGACCACGATCGCTTCGACGGCACCGCAGTCGAGAGCGCGCTGCCGGATATCCTCCATGTCTTCGCCACCCTGCCCGACGTCGACAGCGAGGGCCACGACCTCCTTGCCGGTGGCATCCTTCAGCCAACCGATACCCACCGAGGTGTCGAGGCCGCCGGAGTAGGCGAGGACAACGCGTTCTGCCATGTGTGGTGCTCCTTGTTTTCGTGTGCCAGTTTATTGGTTTGCTTCGGTCTCGACGGTCGGGTCTCGACGGTCGGGTCTCGACGGTCGGGTCTCGACGCGCTCGCTAGAGCGAGCTACTCGACCAGCAAAGTGCAAGCCAGCCACTCGACCAGCAAAGTGCGAGCGAGCTACTCGACCAGCAAAGTGCAAGCCAGCCACTCGACCGCTGTCGGCTATTGCTGCAGCAGCCAGACCATCAGTGCTTTTTGGGCGTGCAGGCGGTTCTCCGCCTGGTCCCAGACCACGCTCTGCGGTCCGTCGATGACCTCCGCCGTGACCTCATAGCCTCGATCGGCTGGAAGGCAGTGCATGAAGAGGGCATCGCTCTTTGCGAGCGCCATGAGCTCGGTGTCGACCCGATAGGAACCCAATGTCGTGAGGCGTTCTGTCTTCTCCTCCTCCTTGCCCATCGACACCCAGGTGTCGGTCACCACCACGTCGGCACCGGTTACGGCCTCGGCCGGATCCGTGTAAAGGGTCACCGATCCGCCGGTTTTCGCTGCCGCGATATCGGCATCCGCGACCACAGAGGCGGTGGGTGCGTAGTCCACTGGCGAGGCAACCCGCACGTGCATGCCCGCTCTCGCGCCTGCCAGGAGATAAGACTGGGCCATATTGCAGGCTCCGTCGCCGAGGAAGGTGACGGTGAGGCCCGCGAGGGTTCCGCGGTGTTCGCGGATGGTGAGCAGATCCGCTAGCAACTGGCAGGGGTGGAAATCATCTGACAGCCCGTTGATCACCGGGACCGTGGTGCCGAGCGCCATCTCCTCGAGCCCAGACTGGGCGAAGGTTCGCCAGACAATCGCCGCGACCTGGCGCTCGAGCACGCGGGCAGTATCAGCGGCCGTCTCCTTGCCACCGAGTTGGCTGTTGGCCGTGGAGATGATGAGGGGGATGCCGCCGAGCTCGGCGATCCCGACCGCGAAGGAGACACGGGTGCGGGTCGACGACTTATCGAAGATCACGGCGACGGTCTGCGGGCCAGCCAGTGGACGGGTGCCGAAGCGATCCTTCTTCAGCTCGACTGCGAGATCGAGAATCGCGGTCTGCTCGGCCGGGCTGAGGTCGTCATCGCGCAGGAAGTGTCGGGTCATTTTGCATCCAATGTGAGCGACCGAAGGGCGAGCGTGAATTTCTGCCGGAATTCCTCGAGTTCCGCATCACCGATGATGAGCGGCGGGGCAATGCGGATGCTCGAGTCGTTCGGCGCGTTGATAATGAGGCCGTTCGAGAACGCCGCAGCCGTGAGAGCACCGGCGACGGGCTGCGCGAGACCCAGCCCGACGAGCGCCCCCTGTCCGCGCACCTCGGTGATGAGGGGCGAGTCGATCGCTTCGACAATCGCCTGCAACTTCGCGCCGATGGCGGCCGCGTTCTCGATCAGTCCGGCTCGCTCGATCTCGCCGAGTACGGCATTGCCGGCTGCGGTCGCCAGTGGATTTCCGCCGAAGGTGCTGCCGTGCTGCCCCGGCCGGAACAGCGCGGATGCCGCACCGAAGGTGATGAGCGCCCCGATCGGCACGCCCCCGGCTATACCCTTCGCGAGCGTGAGGGCATCCGGCACCACACCGGTCTGCTGGAACGCGAACCAGCTACCCGTGCGACCGACCCCGGTCTGGATCTCGTCGAGAATCAGCAGCGCGCCGTTCTCGGTAGCGAGCTCGCGCGCACGCTGTAGGAAGCCCTCCGGCAGGTCGAGGACACCCGCCTCTCCCTTGATCGGCTCGATGAAGATCGCCGCGACCGTATCGTCCATGGCCGCTTCGAGAGCCGCGATGGTCGTATCGATGTGCTCGATGCCGGGCAGCAAGGGCTCGAAGTCCTCGCGGAGCGCTGACTTTCCGGTAAGGGAGAGCGAGCCCATGGTGCGCCCGTGGAAGGAGTTGATGAGGGAGAGGATGCGTCTGCGACGCCCGTCACCGCGGTTGAGCCGCGCGAGCTTGATCGCCCCCTCGATCGCCTCGGCCCCCGAGTTCGCGAAGAACACCCGCCCGGCATCGCCCGCTCCGGTGATGCGCTTCAGGCGTTCGGCAAGCTCGAGCTGGGGCGGAGAGGCAAAGTAGTTGGAGACGTGAGCGAGGGTTGCGATCTGGCGACTCACTGCATCCACCAGTGCCGGATGCGCGTGACCGAGCGCATTGACGGCGATGCCTGCGAGAAAGTCGAGATAGCGGTTACCGTCGACATCCCACACGTGGGCGCCCTCTCCGCGTTCGAGCATCGCCAATGGTGGGGCGAAGGTGCCCATCATTGCGTCGCCGAAGCGTTCTCGCCAGTTGTCCGTGTTCATCACAGGTCCTTTCCGGAGACCACTTCGGTTCCGATTCCTTCGGCGGTAAACGCCTCGAGCAAAATCGAATGCAGCACGCGACCATCGATGATCGCGGCCTTGGGAACTCCGCCGTCGACCGCGTCGAGGCAGGCGGTCATTTTGGGAATCATGCCGGATTCGAGGGACGGAAGCAGCACTCGCAACTCGCTGGTATCGATAGTGGAGATGAGGGAATCGCGGTTCGGCCAGTTCCGATAGAGACCGGCGACATCCGTGAGAATCACCAGTTTTTCGGCCTCGAGGGCAATGGCGAGGGATGCCGCCGCCGAGTCGGCGTTGACGTTGAGGGACTGCCCGTGCATCTCGACATCCGGAGCAATCGACGAGATCACCGGGATCTGGCCGGCGTCGAGGATAGCGAGCACGACCGCCGGATCGACCGCCGTCACGTCGCCGACGAATCCGAGGTCGACCTCTTCGCCGTCCACGACGGCGGGGCGGCGGGTTCCGCCGAATAGCCCGTCGGTCTCCCCCGACAGCGTCTGCGCATCAATGCCGTGGGAGTCGATGAGGGCCGCTATTTCCGGTCCCACCCGAGTGGTGAGCACCTCGCGCACCACCGCGAGCGCCTCGAGAGAGGTGACCCGAAGTCCCCCACGGAACTCGCTCGGGATACCCCTGGCCGCAAGCTCGGCCGAGATCTGGGGTCCGCCGCCGTGCACGACCACCGGACGAACCCCAACCTGGCGCAGGAAGACCATATCTTCCGCGAAGGCATGCTTGAGCTCGTCGTTGACCATCGCGTTGCCGCCGAACTTGACCACGATGGTCTTGCCGTGGAACCGCTGAAGCCACGGCAGCGATTCAATGAGAGCGGATGCCTTCGCGGATGCTTCCCTCGAATGTGCGCCCATCAGCTCGAGTACGCGCTGTTCTCGTGTACGTAATCGTGGGTGAGGTCGTTGGTCCAGATCGTGGCGGTCGAGGACCCGGCATGTAGGTCGATCAGGAGGTGCACGGCGCGACCGGTCAGGTCCACGCTCTCGCGGGGCTGGTCGGACTCGCCCTTGTGGGCGACCCGTACACCGTTCATCGAGACGTCGATGTCGTAGGGATCGAAGGCAGCCTTGGTAGTGCCGACGGCGGCGAGAACCCGCCCCCAGTTGGGATCGTTGCCGAAGACGGCGGCCTTGAAGAGATTGTTTCGTGCGACAGCCCGGCCCACCTCGACGGCCTCGTCTTCCGAAGCGGAGTTGATCACCTCGATCGTGATGTCGTGGGCCGCGCCCTCCGCATCCCGTTGAAGCTGGGTCGCGAGGTCTTTGCAAATCGAAGCGAGGGCCGCCGTGAACTCCTCAATCCCTGGCGTAATACCGGACGCGGCCGAGGCGAGGAGCGCGACCGTGTCGTTGGTGGACATCGCGCCATCGGAATCGAGACGATCGAAGGTCACCCGAGTCGCCTGCCGCAGCGCAGCATCCAGCTGGCCAGCATCGAGTGCGGCATCCGTCGTCAAGACGACGAGCATCGTGGCAAGCCCCGGCGCGAGCATTCCGGCGCCCTTGGCCATGCCGCCGATCGACCAGCCGTCACGCTGGGCGATCGCCTGCTTCGGATGCGTGTCGGTGGTCATGATCGCCGTCGCGGCATCGAGCCCACCATCGTCGCGCAGGAAGGCATGGGCGGCGGTGACGCCGAAGCTCACCTTCCGCAAGTCGAGCTGGTCACCGATGAGACCGGTGGAGCAGACCAGCACATCGCCGGCAGATTCGCCGAGCAGGGATGCCGCATGCTCCGCGGTGGCGTGGGTGACCTGGAAGCCACGAGCGCCCGTATAGCAGTTGGCCCCGCCGGAATTGAGCACGACGGCGCTGACTATCCCATCGGCGATCACCTGCTGCGACCAGATAACCGGATTCGCTTGGGCCCGGTTGCTGGTGAAGACGGCCGCGGCCGCTCGGCTCGGGCCCTGGTTGACGACGAGCGCGACATCCTTGCCGCCCTTGCCCTTGAGGCCCGATTCGACTCCGGCTGCAACAAAGCCCTGGGGGTGAGTGACGCTCATGGTGCAACTCCGTCGATCGGAAGGCCGCTGGTCTCGTCGAGACCGAGGGCGATGTTCGCTGATTGGATGGCGGCACCCGCGGTGCCCTTGACGAGATTATCGATCGCGGTGATCGTGACGACACGACCGGCCGCCTGGTCGACGGCGAGGCCGATGAGGGCGGTATTTGAGCCGAGAACGTCGCCGGTGCGGGGCATCCGTCCCTCGGGGAGGACGTGCACGAAAGGCTCACCGGCGTAGGCCGACTCCCAGGCAGCGCGGATGTCCGAAGGCGACGCCCCCGGCAGTATGCGGGCCGTCGAGGTAGCGAGGATGCCCCGCGCCATCGGCACGATCACCGGCGTGAACGAGATGGTGGGGGCCGAAGCACCGGCCGCGCGCAACGCCTGCAGGATCTCCGGGATGTGGCGATGGGTGCCCCCGACGCGGTAGGGGTTCGCCGAGCCGAGGATCTCGCTCGCCAGGTTCTCGGCTGTCAGGCTCTTTCCCGCTCCCGAGGGTCCGACCGCAAGAACGGCGACGAGGTCACTCTCGTCGATCACCCCCGCGGCGATTCCCGGGGCGAGGGCGAGGGCGACGGCGCTTGCATTGCATCCAGGGGCCGCAATGCGGGTTGCGCCGGCCAGAGCAGCGCGCTGCTTGCCCGATCCCACCGCAAGTTCGGGAACACCGTAAGCCCAGGCGCCGAAGTGATCGCCACCGTAGAAGGCAGCCCAGTCCGCAGCATCCGAGAGCCGATGGTCCGCACCGCAATCGACGACGAGACTATCGTTGCCGAGCTGAGCCGTGAGCTCCCCCGACTTGCCATGTGGTACCGCGAGGAAGACCAGGTCATGGCCGGACAGCACCTCGGCGGTGGTCGGCTGAAGAGTCAGTTCGCCAGAGGAACGCAAGTGAGGCTGCACCTCGGCGAGTGACTGTCCGGCGTTCTGAAACGCGGTGACGGTGACTACCCGGAACTCGGGATGCTGAGACAGCAGCCTCAGCAACTCCCCGCCCGCGTAGCCGCTGGCACCGGCCACGGCAACGGAGTAGGACATGGTTACACCTTATTGAGAGTGGATCGACGGGGCCTGGTGCGGCGGCGCTGGTGTCGGATCATCTTGCCGTTTTCGGCAGTCGATCAGACGGAGAGCGTCGCCTGCAGTCGCTGTCCGCGACGGTCCGAGCGCACACGGAGACCACGGCGCACGGACGTGCGGCGCTCGGTCGAACCGGTGATGCTGAGGATGTCCACTCCACGAGCCTAGCGGACATCAGCCCGGTGCCCTCTACTCGCGGATGGTCGCGCTGAATCGCTCTGCCGCACAGGCGGCGCCCGCGAGCTTCGCGTCCGTGGCCTCCACCGCCGTGAGGGTGCGGTCGGTAGCGCGGAAACGCAGGGCGAAGGTGAGGGACTTCGACCCCGGGGCGATTCCCTGGCCGCGATAGTCGTCCACGAGGTGCGCGACCTCCAGCAGTGGCCCGGCCCCTTCAACGATCGACGACAGCACGACGCCGGCTGGCACCTCGGCCCCCACCACGAGCGAAAGGTCCTGGGTCGCCGCCGGGTAGGCCGCGATGGCGCTGGGAGAGACGTCGACCGGGGCACGATCGATGAGCAGACCGAGCTCGAGTTCAAGCACCGCGGTCACCCGCGGGAGGTCGAGCTCGTCGGCCAGGGACGGCAACAGCTCGGCGGCGAATCCCACGCTGCGATCGCCGAAAAACAGCTCGGCGGTGCGTCCCGGGTGGAACGAGTGGTGAGATCCCTGGCGGACCGTGAGTGTGGCGGAGAGAGCGTGACCGACCTGTCGGGCCGCATCGAGCGCATCCGCGATACCGTGCTGCATCGCAGGCTGGCCGGGCTGCTTTGAGGCGGCCGCGCCCGTGAACAACGCCGCGACGCGAAGGGGCTGCGGTGGGATGCTGCCGAGCAGGTCCGCGAGCTCTGCACTCGTCGGGCGGATGACGCCGGAGGGAAGGTCCCCGCTGGCGTAGCGGGCACCGGGCTCCGGGCGGAACACCGATCCGATCTCGTAGAGCGCGAGATCGACGAGTCCGCGGGAGAGGTTGCGGCGGGCGATCTCGATTAGTCCAGGAAGGAGGGAAGTGCGCAGAAACGGTGTCTCAGCATCGAGCGGATTCGCTAGGCGGATGGCCGGTACGTCGCCGGCGATGGACGCACCGAAGAGCTCGTTGACACGCTTGGAGACGAAGGGATAGGACAACACTTCGGTGTGTCCGGTGGCGGCGAGCACTGTAGCCGCGGATCGACGAAGGCGCTGTGCGCGGGTTAGACCGCGCCCGGGAGGAGCCGTCGGCAGCACCGCGGGGATGCGGTCGTAGCCCACGATGCGGGCTACTTCCTCGGCGAGGGTCGCCTTGTCGGTGAGGTCGGGACGCCAGCTCGGCGGCGTCACCGACAGCGCATGGTCGATCGGCTCGATCGAGCCGCCGATGTCGGTGAGCGAACGCAGGATCTCGACATCCGAGTAGTCGGCGCCCATGAGGCCGGCGATGTAGCCGTCCGGGAGCACGATCGGCTCGCGCGGGGCGACCTCGAACAGGCGAGTGCCCTCGGGGTCGCCCTGTCCGTCGGCGAGCAGCACGAGCAGTTCGACGACACGGGCGGCAGCCGCATCGGCGACCTCTGGATCGACGCCCCGCTCGAAGCGGCGAGACGCCTCGCTCGGTAGCTTGAGGCGGCGAGCGGTGCGGGCGATCGAGACAGGATCGAAGTTGGCGGCTTCGACGAGCACGTTGGTCGTGGTAACGCTGATCTCGGTGGATGCTCCGCCCATCACGCCGGCAATCCCAATCGGTCCGGAGTCGTCGGCGATGAGGAGATCCTGCGGGTCGAGGGCGCGGATCTGGTCGTCGAGGGTCACGATCTTCTCGCCAGCCACGGCTCGGCGCACAACGAGCCCGCCGGTCAGAGTGTCGAGGTCGTAACCATGGATCGGCTGGCCGAGCTCCAGCATCACGTAGTTGGTGATATCCACGACAAGCGAGATCGAGCGGATGCCAGCGAGGCTCAGTCTCGCGATCATCCAGGGCGGGGTGGGGCGCGCGGCATCGATGGCGCGAACCGTGCGGGTGACGAAGACGGAAGCGCCAACGCGACCGCGGATGGGGGCGCGGTCGTCGATTGCGGGGGCTGGTCTCGACACGCGGGCTCCTTCGTCGCTCGCTACTCGACCCGCAGAACCTTCGTCGCTCGCTACTCGACCCGCAGAACCTTCGTCGCTCGCTACTCGACCCGCGCGGTCGGCAGGGTCGCGGTCGGCAGGGTCGCGGAAGGCGGCACCAGTGGCGTGGGCGTACTCGCGGGCCACGCCGCGGATGGAGAAGGCATAACCGCGATCAGGGGTGACATTGATCTCGACGGCCCAGTCATCGAGGCCGAGCAGGGCCGTGGCATCCGCTCCCACCTCGGGATCGAGACCGAGCGAGGCCAGACGCAGGATCCCGTCGTGCTCCTCACCGAGACCGAGCTCACGGGCCGAGGCGATCATGCCGTCGGAGACATGTCCGTAGGTGGTGCGGGCCGCGATCGGGAACGGGCCGGGCAGGATCGCGCCGGGTAGGGAGACGACGACCTTGTCTCCGAGAAAGAAATTGTGGGCGCCACAGACGATGCCTCGAATGTCTCTCGCCTCTCCTGAGCCTGTCGAAGGGCCCACATCCACTTGGCACCAGTTAATCGTCTTGCCATTGGACTGCGGCTCGGGCGTGAACTCGAGCACCTGGCCAACGACTATCGGACCACTGAGGCCGAAGTCGTGAATGGTCTCTTCCTCGAAACCGACGCTCACGAGTGCAGCATGCACTTCTGCCGGGGTGACGTCGAGCGGAACATCGACGAACTCCCGGAGCCACGAGATGGGGATGCGCATCAGACCACCATTCCGAATTGCTGGGAGAAGCGGATGTCGCCCTCGACCATGTCGCGCATGTCGTTGAGATCGTTGCGGAACTGCAGGGTGCGCTCGATCCCCATGCCGAAGGCGAAGCCCTGGTAATCGTCGGGATCGATTCCCGCGGCTCGCAGCACATTGCGATTCACCATGCCGCAGCCGCCCCATTCGACCCATCGCGCGCCGCCCTTCGCGTTGGGCTGCCAGACGTCCATTTCGGCACTCGGTTCGGTGAAGGGGAAGTAGTTGGGACGCAGGCGGATCTTCGCCTCCTCGCCGAACATGATGCGGGCGAAATGCTCGAGGGTGCCGCGCAGGTGCGCCATGGTCAGGCCCTTGTCGATCGCGATTCCTTCGACCTGGTGGAATACCGGGGTGTGGGTCGCGTCGAGCTCGTCGGTGCGGAATACCTTGCCGGGCGAGATCACGTAAACCGGCAGTTCCCGAGTCAGCAGCGTTCGGATCTGCACCGGACTGGTCTGGGTGCGCAGTACAAGGTGAGAGTCGACCGGTTCGACGAAGAAGGTGTCTTGCATCGCCCGGGCGGGGTGGTCCTCATCGAAGTTGAGCGCGTCGAAGTTGAACCACTCGTTCTCGAGCTCCGGCCCCTCCCCCACCTCCCAGCCCATGCCGACGAAAACATCCGCGATGTACTCCTGCAGGAGGCTGAGCGGATGACGCGCGCCCGGTGTCCAGCGGGATGGCAGGGCAGTGACATCCACTGCCTCCTCGGCGAGCCGTGCGGTCTCCTCCGCGATGAAAAGCTCAGCCTCGCGCGCGGCGAAGGTCTGGGTGGTACGGCCCCGAGCCTGGCCGACCAGCTTCCCGAATGCGGCCTTGTCGGCAGGGGCGACATCCCGCAGCGTCGCGTTGAGCTTCGCCAGTGGGGATGACTCCCCGAGGTGCTCGGTCTTGACCCGCTTAAGGGCGCTCAGGTCGGCCGCCGACGAAATGGCAGCGAGAGCGGCGTCCGTCGCAGCGGATACCGCCACCTCGGAGATCACGGGAAGGGGCTGCGCTATGGGGTCTGACACGGGTCCCAAGCTTATCGGCTGGGTCCCCGCTATCGCACCGGGCGCCGACGAGCAAGCCGCCGCGCGAAGGCAGACACCGAGAAATTGATGCCCAAGTAGATGACGAGAGTGACGATGAATAACGACAATAGATACCTGTTGCCATAGAAGCTCGACATATTGTTCATGGTCGTGCGGAGTAGCTCGTTATAAGCCACGATGTAGCCGAGGCTTGTATCTTTCAGCAGCACGACCAGTTGCGCCACGATCACCGGCAACATTTGCCGGAATGCCTGCGGGTATTCGACGAAAGTTTTGGTCTGCGTGCGGGTGAGGCCGAGGCTGAGGCCAGCTTCGCGCTGGCCTCTGGGAAGCGACGCGATACCAGCACGCAGGATCTCGCCGATAATCGCGCCGTTGTAGAGGGCGAGGCCGAGCACGACGGCCCAAAATGCTCCGAACGAGCTCGCCAGCAGGATGAACAGCATCAGGAGCAACACCGGCATACCACGGAAGAACTCGAGCACTACCGTGGCTGGTATGCGCACCAGCGCCATGGCCGAGGTCCGGAGGATCGAGAATGCGACACCGATGGCGAGGGCGAGCACCGATGCCACGGCAGCGGCCTCGAGGGTGGCGAGCACACCGAGACTGATGTCTCGCCAGACCCGCGGGTCGGTAAAAATGTCCCAGCGGCTGGGGTCGAAACTACCCGGGAGAGTGACACCCGACGATTGTCGGGGAGCTGCGAGCGTGAGGACCGCCCAAAGGGCAACGCCTACTACTACGACCACGGAGACAACCGAGAAGATCCGCGATCGACGCCGGGCCTTAGGTCCAGGAGTATCAAAGAGCACCGAAGAGGTCATCGAGCCACCAGCCATCTTTTTTCGAGTCGTGACGAGACGATTCCGAGCGGGATCGTGATCACCAGATAAAAGAAGGCGACGCCGAGCAAGATCGCGATGATGTTGTTGCCATTCGAATTGGCGAGTCCCTTGCCCACGGTAAAGAGTTCCGCGACGAAGAATCCGCCTGCGACCGAGGTGTTCTTGGCCAGTGCGACGAGTACGTTGACCAGCGGAGGGATGACCATGCGAAAGGCCTGCGGCAAGATGACGAGGGTGAGCGACTGACCGAAGCCCATTCCCAGGCTTCGCGCGGCCTCTGCCTGCCCAATCGGGACTCCGTTAACTCCGGAGCGCAGCGCTTCGGCCACGAAGGGCGCGGTGTAGAGAGTGAGTCCGACGCACGCACTCGCAAAAAAAGGCAACCTCGGGGCGAGTTGGGGAAGCACGTACGCGAAGAACAGCAGAACCAGGGTGAGGGGGGTGTTGCGGAGCACCTCGGTATAGATGGCAGCCGCTCCCCGGAGCCCGGCAAGAGGGGAAATGCGCATCGCGGCAACGATGGTGCCGAGGAGGATGGCCGAGATACCAGCGATGAAGAACAGCGACAGGGTCAGGCCGAATCCCTGCAGGTACTGCGGCAGGTTGTCGATCACCGCATTCATGGATGGTTCCCGTCGGGTGTGTGGTGGGAAGGAGTGACGGGCCATCTGCGCGGCCCGTCACTCCTAGAGTTCGGAAACAGTTACAGCGTGTAGTTCTCTACAGCTGGTGGTTCCACGTACGGAAGCAACTTGCCTGCAGTGTCTTCCCACGCCTTCTTGTAGCTGCCATCCTTGTAGGCCTTGGTGAGCACACTGTTGATGAAGGTGCGGAACTCGGTGTCATCGTGCTTCACCCCGATGCCATAGGGCTCCTTCGTGAATGGCTTACCCACCACCTTGAACTCGCCTTCATTCTGGGCTGCGAGACCGGCGAGAATGACGTTGTCGGTGCTGACGGCCACGACGGCGCCCGAGCGCAGAGGCTCGAGGCAGTTGGAGTACGTGTCGGTGAGGAGCGGCTTGGCACCGATCTCGGCCAGTTTCGCCGCCGGTGTCGAACCGGTCACAGAGCACACCGGCTGGCCCACGATGTCCTTTTCGGATTTGATGGTCGTATTGTCGGCCTTCACGAGGATGGACTGGCCTGCCTCGTAATAGGGCCCGGCGAACGAGACGGCCACTTTCCGCTTGTCATTGATGGTGTAGGTCGCGACGACAAGGTCGACTTGATTGTTGACTATGAACTGCTCACGGTTCGCTGACACGGTCTCCACGAACTTGATTTTCGAGGCCGGGATGCCGAGGCTGGCCGCAATAAGCGTGCCGATCTGCACATCGAAGCCAACCGGGCCATCTGGACCCTTGAGACCGAACAGTGGCTGGTCGAACTTGGTTCCGATGGTGACCGTGCCTGCCTTGGCCAACTTCTCCATAGTGCTGCCGGCGGCGAAGCTCGCAACCGGCTTGGGGTCCGCGGCGGGCGCACCTGTTCCGGAGCATCCGGCCAGGATGAGCATGGATGCTGCGGCTAGTCCGATGGCGGACAACATTCGCTTCTTCATGGATTCTTACCTCTCTCGTACTGTGATGGGGTGCGGGCGGGGTTTTAGTGGTCGATGATCTTCGATAGGAAGTCTTGTGCTCGCTCAGTGCGCGGATTGGTGAAGAACTGCTCCGGGGTGGCTTCTTCTTCGATGCGCCCGTCGGCCATGAAGAGCACGCGGTCGGCCGCCTTGCGGGCGAATCCCATCTCGTGGGTGACGACCACCATGGTCATGCCGTCTGTCGCGAGACCGACCATTACGTCGAGCACCTCGTTGATCATCTCGGGGTCGAGCGCGCTCGTCGGCTCGTCAAGGAGGATCAGCTTCGGCGTCATCGCGAGGGAGCGCGCGATTGCGACGCGCTGCTGCTGTCCGCCGGAGAGCTGCGCGGGCATCTTGTCGGCCTGATCGGCGATCCCCACCCGGTCGAGCATCTCCATTCCGCGCGTGTCGGCTTTAGCCTTCGACATTTTGCGCACCTTGATCGGCGCAAGAGTGACGTTCTCGAGAATCGTCTTATGGGCGAAGAGGTTGAAGGACTGGAACACCATCCCGACATCCGCTCGCAACTGCGCGAGTTCGGATCCCTCCTCTGGCAGAAGCTCACCGTCGATGGTGATGCTACCGCTGTCGATCGTCTCAAGCCGGTTGATCGCCCGACAGAGCGTGGACTTACCCGATCCGCTCGGTCCGATCACCACGACGACCTCGCCGCGATTCACCACGGTGTTGATGTCATTGAGCACATGAAGATCGCCGAAGTGCTTATTGACCCGATCGATGATCACCAACGGTTGCCCTCGAACCACACTGATATTCGAGGTCGGGGGCTCGCTGGCGCTTGTCTCCATGGCCCCAATATAGGGGGGACGAGACACTCAAGACTCTCCGAGCATCAAAGGGATGCCCGATCGTTAGGGTTCGACGCGAACCGTAATCCATCGAAGCGGGGCGGTTAGACAGCTCGGACCATAGCCCACACCGGACACATTCTCCCGGGGTGGACTACCGCTCTGCTTCGGCGCTTCGCTGGGCGAAGGCACTCTCGTACAGGCAGACCGAGGCCGCGGTCGCGAGATTCATCGACTCGGCATGACCGTAGATCGGCACGGTGATCGCGTGATCGGCCAGAGCGAAGTGCTCGTCGGAAAGGCCGCGCGCCTCGTTGCCGAAGAGCCAGGCAGTCGGCTTGGCGAGCACGCCGTCGACTCGGGCGGCCAGGAGGTCGCCGCCCTTGATATCAGCCGCCAGCACGGTGAGTCCGGCCTGCTGCACCTTGAGCAGCACGGCCTCGAGTTCGATTCCCACGGCGACCGGGAGGTGGAAGATCGAGCCGGTGGACGCGCGCACGACCTTGGGGTTGTAGAGGTCGACGCTCCGACCGGTGAGGATGACCGCATCCGCTCCCGCAGCATCCGCCGCCCGGATGATGGTGCCGGCATTGCCCGGGTCTCGCACCTCCTCGAGAATCGCGATCAGCTTCGGTTCGGCGGCCAGGATGTCCTTCAGCGAGGTGGGGAACTGGCGGCATACCGCGATGATGCCCTGGGGGGTGACAGTGTCGGCCATGGTGTCGAGCACCTGCTCGGTGACGAATTCCACGTCGATGCCGGTGTCCGCCGCGCCCTGGGCGATGTCTGTATAACGTTCGAAAGCCGTGGGTGTCGCGAAGAGTTCGACGATGAGTTCAGGTCTGAAGGCGAGTGCTTCGGCGACGACCTGGGGTCCCTCGAGCAGGAACTGCCCGCTCGAGGCACGCCCCTCACGCTTGGCGAGTTTGGCGACACCTCTGACGCGTGGCGAACGGGGATTGTCTAGCACCCATTTAGTCTATTCTGGCGACCGGGGTTCCCCACGGAGGCTGGATTCCTCGGCGCGTATATGTTTCCCACGACGACTGTTCCCCTGTGTCAGGAATGGACCCGCGCGATCGGGACCATTCCTGACGAAGGGGAACAATCAGCGGAGATGCGGCTGCGAAGTGCGAAGGGCCCGGGTGCCCTGCGGCAACCGGACCCTTCGCTAACTCAGAACTACAGGCTACGCCAGCACCCTCGGAGCCGACGTGTCGGCCGGGAGAGCGGCCTTCGCGGTGGCGACGAGAGCCGCAAACGTTCCGGGCTCGGTGACCGCGAGATCGGCAAGGATACGACGATCAACGCCCACTCCGGCCAGGTTCAGGCCCTGGATGAGGCGGTTGTAGGTGAGGCCGTTCGCACGCGACGCAGCGTTGATGCGCTGGATCCACAAGCGACGGAAGTCACCCTTGCGGGCACGACGGTCGCGGTAGGCGTAGACGAACGAGTGAGTGACCTGCTCCTTGGCCTTGCGGTATAGACGCGAGCGTTGCCCACGGTAGCCCTTAGCGCGCTCGAGAATTACGCGGCGCTTTTTGTGGGCGTTGACGGCCCTCTTTACTCTTGCCATTTCTTGTCCTTAGTCCTGAGGGTCGGCGTTAGATGCCGAGAAGCTTTTTGATGGCCTTGACGTTTGCCGGAGCAATGACCTGGTCCTGGTTGAGTCGGCGCTTGCGCTGTGCCGACTTGCTTTCCAGGTTGTGGCGCATGCCAGCCTGCTGCTTCATGATCTTTCCGCTGCCGGTGACCTTGAATCGCTTCTTGGTGCCGGAGTGCGTCTTCTGCTTGGGCATATCTCTCCTTATTGGTGCACTCGTCGGATCTAGTCCGACGTCACATCTGCTGGTGCAGTTTTGGGCGGAACAGCGCGCGGCTTCGGCGCATTTCCGGGGGTGGGAGCCGGTCGCGGGACCGGCTTGGACGCCGTCGCCGGCGTTGGCTTGGATGCTGCAGCGGTCGCCGTCGCCGGAGAACGCGGAGCCGGAGCGGCCTTCGCAGCCGGCGCAGCGGCTTTCGCGGCGGGCGCCGCCTTCGCAACGGGAGCCTCGACCTTCGGTGCCGCCGCAGGCGCGGCCTTCACAGCAGTAACAGTCTTTTCGGCAACGGGGACAGCAGCGGCTACCGGGGCGGCAGCGGCTTCAACCTGTGCCGCGGAGACCTGTGCAGCAGAGACCGATGCGGCAGAGACCGATGCCACGGAGACCGGAACCTCGGTGCGTACTGGAGCAACCATCGGCTCGAAGGGTGCCTCGGGGCGTTCGGTGCGCGGCCTCGGCGCCGGCTTCTTGGCGTCGTGCTCTGCCTTGACCTCGGCCTTGGTCTTGACCGGACCGATCACCATGACCATGTTGCGGCCATCGATCATCGGGGTCGACTCGACACTTCCGAACTCGGAGACGTCCTCTGCGAAGCGCTGGAGAAGGCGCACACCCTGCTCGGGGCGCGACTGCTCGCGACCGCGGAACAGGATCATCGCCTTGACCTTGTCGCCGCCCTGAAGGAAGCCTTCGGCGCGCTTTCGCTTGGTCTCATAGTCGTGCACGTCGATCTTGAGGCGGAATCGCACTTCTTTGAGGATGGTGTTCGACTGGTTGCGCTTGGCTTCTTTCGCCTTCTGCGCGGTTTCGTACTTGAACTTGCCGAAGTCCATGATCTTGGCAACGGGAGGCTTGGAATTGGGAGCAACCTCAACCAAATCCAGGTCTGCCTCCTGGGCAAGACGAATGGCGTCTTCAATGCGCACTACACCGACCTGCTCACCGTTGGGGCCAACAAGTCGGACCTCCGGCACGCGGATTCGGTCATTGGTACGGGGATCGCTGATGCGTAACTCCTTAGTCGGTCGTGTTGGCCAGTGTGTTCGGCGATGTGCCGGACTCGCGACGACTGAAGAGATTCACGCACCCTCGGCATCCGATATTCTTCGGACTCTTAGGCGCTGCGACCTGACTACCCGAACCCTGGTGAGAGGGAACAGGTGGACCGCAACAACCCGGTAACCTCGTCATTAGCGATGTGGAGTTAACACATGGCTAAGCGGTCAAGCGCGGGTGGGAGAATCTCCACTTTCGTTCCGGGACCTCTTGCGAAGCCCGGAGCCGTCGACCAGCATAACAGAGGATACGCCCGATGAGCCAGCAGGATCACTCAGAACCCGGCCACACCCACGAGAACGATGCGGCGCGGGATATCGCGGACGTTCCGGCTATCGAGGTCATCAACACAGTCGCCGTGCACCTGCTCAGTGCCGCGGCCGTCAAGTGCGGTCTTGCGGATGATTCGGACAGCCAGTTGGATCTCGATGAGGCCCGTAAGTTGATCAATGCGCTCGCCGGCCTGATCACCGCGAGCGCCCCCGATCTTGGTGACCAGCACGCGCGGGCGCTGCGGGACGGGCTGCGTTCCGTGCAACTCGCGTTCCGTGAGGCATCCACGATTCCGGACGCGCCGGGCTTCGGCGCCGGGGAGAAGTGGACCGGCGCCGTTACCTGACCGGCGGTTCGTCGTCAAAGAGGTTCGGCGGGCCGGGCCGGTTGCGCCGGTTGCGCGCGGTAACCACAAAGCCCGCCACCGCCCAAATAACGGCCACCACGAAGAACCACGGCTGTGCGGATGCCCCTAGCACGAGGCCGACGAGCACCACCACGAAGCCGATGTTCAGCCAGAAATAGACCGACTTCTTCGGCACGATCTTCTCCTCAGTTCTTCTCCGACGCGGGGACATGGCGCTCGTCCGGACCGTTATACAGGCTGAGCGGCCGGATGAGCGCGTTCGAGGCGAGTTGCTCCATGATGTGGGCGGTCCAGCCGGTGATTCGACTCGCTACGAACAACGGTGTGAACATCTCGGTGTCGTAGCCGATGAGGCTGTAGGCCGGGCCCGAGGGGTAGTCGAGATTCGGCTTGATGTTCTTCGCTTCGCTCATCACCGCTTCGAGAGTGTCGTAGAGCTCAGCGAGCGGCTGCGCGTCATACTCCACGATGAGAGTGTCGAGAGCCGCCTTCATCGTCGGCACCCGCGAGTCACCGTTCTTATAGACCCGGTGCCCGAAGCCCATGATCTTGCGCTTCTCGGCAAGAGCCGTGTCGAGCCAGGCCCGGGTCTTATCTGCTGTGCCAATCTCGTCGAAGATGTGCATGACCGCCTCATTGGCTCCGCCATGGAGCGGGCCCTTGAGCGCTCCGATTGCCCCGACGACGGCCGAATACAGGTCGGCGAGGGTCGACGTGATCACCCGCGCGGTGAACGTGGAGGCGTTGAAGGAGTGCTCCGCATAGAGGATCATCGACACGTCGAAGGCATTCACGACCACCAGATCCGGCACGTCGCCAAAGCTCATATGCAGGAAGTTCGCCGAGTAGCCGAGATCGTCCCGCGGCTCGACGAGCTCCTGACCACGACGACGACGCTGGTCCCACGAGACGATCGCGGGCAGCTTCGCGAGCAGTGAAATGGACTTGGCCAGATTCGACTCGGGGCTCGCGTCATCCGCGCCCGGGTCGTTGGCGCCGATCACGCTGACGGCCGTGCGAACGACATCCATCGGATGCGCAGTGACGGGCAGGTCGTCAATTACACGCTTCACGTTGTCGTCCAGAGAGCGCAGCGAGCGCTCGAGCGTCTCAAAATCCGCCAGCTGGCGCTCATCCGGAAGCTCGCCGTGCCAGAGGAGGTATGCCACCTCTTCGAAGGAGCAGTTCCCGGCGAGCTCCTGAACGGGATATCCGCGATAGAGCAGCGAGTTGGTTTCGGGATTGACCTTGGAGACGGCGGTGTAATCGACGACGACTCCCGCGAGACCCTTTTTCGGTGTCTGTTCGGTGCTGGCTGAATCGGCCATGTTTCTGCTCCTAGTTCAGGGTGAAATTGAAGACACTCGTGTCGAAGGTGTTGTACGCCTCATAGTCGAGCAACTCGTAGAGCCGGGCACGCGTCTGCATGTTCGGCACTTCGGAGTTCAGTGAACCCTCTCGGTTAATCGTATCGAGGCCGCGCTCGGCAGCCCCCATCGCCAGCCGCAGAAGGCTCACCGGGTAGATCACCAAGTTGACGCCCACAGCGGCAAGCTGCGCGTTCGTGAAGAGTTCGCTCTTGCCGAACTCGGTCATGTTGGCAAGGATCGGCACGTCCACCGCCGCTCGGATCGCCTCGAACTCGGCCAGGTCTCTCATCGCCTCGGGGAAGATCGCATCGGCTCCGGCATCCACCAGCGCCTTGGCGCGGTCGATTGCCACGGCGAGCCCGTCGACCGCGCGGATGTCCGTCCGCGCCATGATCAGCAGGTTGGGGTCGCGGCGAGCATCCACCGCGGCACGGATACGCTTCGTCGCGGTACCCGAGTCGACGACGGCCTTGCCATCGAGGTGGCCGCAGCGTTTCGGATTGACCTGGTCTTCGATGTGCAGGCCGGCTACGCCGGCATCCTCGAGCTCCTGCACCGTGCGGGCGACGTTCATCGGCTCACCGAAACCGGTGTCCGCATCGACCAGCGACGGAAGGTCCGTCATTCGGCTGATCTGCTTCGCTCGGTTGGCGACTTCGGTGAGCGTCGTGAGCCCGATATCCGGAAGTCCGAGGTCGGCGGCGATAACGGCACCGGAGACATACACCCCGTCGAAGCCCTTGTCCTGGATGAGCTTTGCGCTCAGCGGATTGAAGGCGCCGGGCACGAGCTGGAGCCGACCGCTCGCGAGGGCGGCCCGAAAGGTGGCCCGTTTCACGGCTGGGGTGAGAGTGGCATACAACATCAGAAGAGTCCTTTCGGGCCCGCTGTAAGCAGGCCGGGCTTCGAGGTGACAGTCAGGCCGCCGAGTTGCTCCGCCGTGAGCTCGGGCAGGCGTTGCACGAGTTCGAGGAACCGTTCGATCTCGGCAGGCTCGAGGATGCCCGCGGCGAGCGCCCGGAACTTGGCGATGTAGTGTTCCCGAGCAAACGGTCGGGCGCCGAGCGGATGGGCATCCGCCACTGCGATCTCGTCGATGATGGTCGTGCCGTCGATGAGGGTGATGACCACGCGGCCGCCGAAAGCCTTCTCCACCGGATCGTTGGAGTGATAGCGGCGGGTCCATTCCGGATCCTCGGTGGTCGTCACCCGGTTCCAGAGAGCGACGGTGTCTGTGCGCCCCGCGCGCTCGGGCGCGTAGGAACGCTCGTGGTGCCATTCGCCGTCCTGCAGTGCGACGGTAAAGATGTAGGGGATCGAGTGATCGAGGGTCTCGCGGCTCGCGGTCGGATCATATTTCTGTGGGTCGTTCGCCCCTGATCCGATCACGAAGTGCGTGTGATGGCTCGTGTGGATCACTACCGAGGCAATCGAGTCGGTACCGAGGTCCGGGTACTCGCTGTGCAGCTTTCGGGCCAGGTCGATCCAGGCCTGGGCCTGATATTCGGCAGAATGCTCCTTGGTATAGGTATCGAGGATTGCCCGCTTGGCCTCTCCGACCTCGGGCAGCGGCACCTTATAGTGCGCGTCCGGCCCGTCAAGCAGCCAGGCGATCACGCCATCTTCGCCCTCGTAGATCGGAGTCGGACTGGTTTGGCCGCGCATCGCCCGATCCACCGCTTCGATTGCCATCTTGCCCGCGAAGGCGGGAGCGTATGCCTTCCAGGTGGAGATCTCGCCCTTGCGTGACTGCCGGGTTGCGGTGGTGGTGTGCAGTGCCTGCCCGATCGACTGGAAGATCACCTCCGGTGAGAGGTGGAGCATCGTGCCGATTCCGGCAGCAGCCGAAGGACCGAGGTGCGCGACATGGTCGATTTTGTGCTCGTGCAGGCTGATCGCCTTCACGAGGTCGACCTGGATCTCGTAGCCGGTCGCGATGCCGCGCACCAGATCGGCGCCGGTGCAGCCCACATGTTGGGCAACCGCGAGGATCGGAGGGATGTTGTCGCCCGGGTGCGAATACTCGGCGGCGAGGAACGTGTCGTGATAATCGAGCTCCCGAACGGCGACACCGTTGGCCCAGGCCGCCCACTCCGGGCCGAATCGACCGCGAATGCCGAACACCGTGGAGCCCGGCTCATAGGGGTGGTCCTCGGCTTGCGCCCGCGCCGCGATGGCCGGGGCGCGAGTGAGGGACGCGGTGGCCACCGCGGCATTGTCGATCAGTCGGTTGATCACCATCTCCGTCACCTCGGGCGTCACCTCTACCGGATCGGCGGCGACCGTGGCGATCTTCCAAGCCAGTTGGTCTTCGCGAGCGAGGTTTTCCGAACTCGGGTGGACTCTGAGGGAGTGGAGTTTCACGGTGTTCCTTTCGGCGCGGGGCCGGTAGCGCCCGCAGGGGTGTGGAGCTGCGCCATCTTCTGGATGTTTCGTAAGGCCTGATGAAGATGAACCTGCGTCGCGTGAGCGGCCAGTTCGGCGTCCCGGGCGGCAATCGCCTGCACGATGAGCAGGTGTTCTGCTGCGGCGGCGGACAGTCGGGCCGGATCGTCGACGGCGAGCCGACGAACCCGCACGAGGTGCGTGCGGAGGGTCGCGAGGGCTGCTGCGAGATAGGTGTTGTCGACAGCGTCGTCGATGGCGTCATCGAGGCGCGCGACGAGGCCGTAGTAGGCGTGGCGTGCGGGATCGTCATGCTCGAGCAACTCATTGATCGCCGCGAACTCTTGCTCGAGCTGCTGGAACACTGCCGTATCGCCGCGGCGCGCGGCGAGGCGCGCTGCCTGCTCTTCGAGAGCCTGGCGCACCTCGAAGATCTCGCGGATGCTGGAAAGCGAGAGGTCGGTGACGACGAGGCCGCGGCCGGACTGCGGTGACACGAGACCATCCGCCATCAATCGCGCAAGCGCCTCTCGCAGCGGCGTGCGGGACACTCCGAGCCGAGTGGACTGCTCGACCTCTCCCAGGACGCTCCCCGGACGTAACTCCCACTCAACGATCTCATCGCGGAGGGTCTGGTACGCACGGTCGCTTGCGCGCAGGGTGACCGCCATTGATTCCCTCCATTACGACCGCAGAATGCTTTTGTGTACACATTATGACCCATTCATTACCGTTTTGTATATTTTATGTCATACTTTACGGATGTTCTGTATACAGAACCGGCGTGGCAACTTCGATGGAGAGGTATTCCGTGAGCGAATCGAGCGAGTCTGAAGTGAGCATCGGCGGCTATCGCAGGGCGTTCGATCAAAGCGTCAACGATCGTGAAGGCTTCTGGCTCGAAGCGGCACAACTCGTCGACTGGACGGTCGAGCCGACAACCGCGCTGGACAGCACCGACGCTCCCCTCTATCGCTGGTTCGCCGGTGCCGAGCTCAATACCTGTTTCAATGCCCTCGATCGCCACGTGCTCGCTGGGCACGGCGACACCACCGCGCTGATCTACGACTCCCCCGTGGTCGGCAAGACGAAGAGCTACAGCTATGCGACTCTGCTCGAGAAAGTCTCCCGCTTCGCGGGCGTCCTCGCGGATGCCGGGGTCGCCACGGGTGACCGGGTAATCATCTATATGCCGATGATGCCGCAGGCGATCGTGGCCATGCTGGCGTGCGCGCGACTCGGCGCGGTGCACTCTGTTGTATTCGGAGGCTTCGCCGCCAAAGAACTTGCCGCCCGTATCGACGATGCCGCGCCGGTCGCGATCGTCACCGCCACCGGGGGAATCGAGCCGAATCGAGTGGTGGAATACCTCCCGACGATTTCGGCCGCCCTGGAGATGAGCCGTCACACTGTCGCAACCGTGATCGTGAAGAATCGGCCGGAGGTGCCCGGCCGGGCGAGTGACTATGCGACCAAGACCACCGCGTGGTGGGACTGGGACGAACGCTCGAGAACCGCCACCCCGCAGGCAGCGGTACCGGTGGGCGCGACCGACCCGCTCTATATTCTGTACACCTCCGGCACAACCGGGGCTCCCAAAGGGGTCGTGCGAGACAACGGCGGCCACGCCGTGGCGATGGCCTGGTCGATGAAGAATATCTATGGCATCGGACCGGGGGATGTCATGTGGACCGCGAGCGACGTCGGCTGGGTCGTCGGGCACTCCTATATCGTCTACGGTCCGCTGATCGCCGGGGCGACCACCGTGCTCTATGAGGGCAAGCCGGTGGGAACACCGGATGCCGGCGCATTCTGGCGCGTGGTCTCGGACTACCGCGTGAAGACACTGTTTACCGCTCCGACGGCGCTGCGAGCCATCCGCAAGGCTGATCCGCATGCCGCGCTCTCGCACCAGTACGACCTCGGTTGCCTTGACGCGCTGTTCCTGGCCGGCGAGCGCCTGGACCCCGATACCTGGACCTGGGCGACCGCTCTGCTCGAGAAGCCGGTGATCGACCACTGGTGGCAGACCGAGACCGGCTGGGCCATCTGCGCCAGCCCGCGCGGGCTGGAGGAACTGCCGTTGCGCGCGGGATCGCCATCCTTCCCCGTGCCCGGCTATAACGTGAGCATCGTGGATGAGCATGGCGAGCCCGTTCCCCATCTCGACGAGGGGAATATCGTCATCTCGCTGCCGCTGCCGCCCGGCACTCTCGCGACCCTCTGGAACGGGGACGACCGCTATGTGCAGCAATACCTCTCGGCATTTCCGGATCGCTATCTCACCGGCGATTCCGGCTACTTCGACCGCGAGGGCTACCTCTACGTGATGGGGCGTACCGACGACATCATCAATGTGGCCGGCCACCGACTCTCCACCGGATCGATGGAGCAGGTTCTCGCGCAGCATCCTGCCGTCGCGGAGTGCGCGGTGATCGGTGCACACGACGAGATCAAAGGCCAGAAGCCGATGGGCTACGTGGTGTTGAAGAGTGGAACGGATATCTCGGATGAGGCTCTCACCGCGGATCTCGTCGCGATGGTGCGTGAGCAGATCGGGGCCGTCGCAGCTTTTCGTGACGTGGTGGTGGTGTCAGGCCTTCCGAAGACCCGATCGGGCAAGATCCTGCGCAAGACCATGCGCCAGATCGTGAACGGCGAGGAATACGTGGTGCCTCCGACAATCGAAGATACGCAGTCGATCGCTGTCATAACGGCAACAATTCCCCGCTGACGCCGGCCGAACCTGGTGCCGGAGGAGCCATGGACGGCAGAGCAGATCCTTCGGCTTCGACCGGGCCGACGGTACGTTCGAGCGCGACGTCGCGGGTGTCGGATCATGACGGAATCGGATTGGAGCCGATCGCGAGCGGAAAGCATCTCTACTAACGGACCCGCTATCGCAATTGCGGGCGCCCGGGCTATGGGGATCCTGAGTGTGTTTGCCGTTGCTTATTCCATTTGTCGATAGACCAAATCGTTGCGCGCTCGGTGGGTAGCGGCAGCAACGTCCTGGTCAATTGTTGGGTGGGTAAGACACCACGAAGTCGCCAATTCGAGTCTTCCCGTCAGAGAGATAAACCGGCACGATGATTCTCTTCCCGGCCATTTCTTTTTGCCAGTCAAGGGCCTTCTGCGGAGAGGTGAATGCGGCTGCAGCAGCGGAGCCGTCGGCGTCCGCAATCTGCTTCGCGAAGGCGTAACCGCACTTCCCATCCGTTGTTGCCACGGCGATGAGGTCCGGTGTGCCGTGATCGTTGGCGACCCCGAAAGACTTCCCGTCCCCGTTTATTGCCCACGGTGTCGTCGTGGAGTTTACGTAGGCGGCGCTCAGCCGCCACGAGGCGTTGACGGAAGTTCGGACCGTCGTGGAGTGTTGGCCCTCCGCGAGCGGGAGAGTTGCACCGGATCGAGATCCGATATCAGCTGCGCTGCAGGTCACTTCAGAGCCGTCGCCGAGCGTGAAGGTGCCAGTGGTGAGGCACCAGAATTCCACCGCGATATTCGTCGCGCCCGTGGGCGGCGCGCCGAGGTCAACAGTGGCTGTTCCGTGATGTTCCCCCACGATTGTCTTCCCCAGCGCCACCGCGCTGGGAGACCCGGGAAGCACGATGTACCCGGCGGTGGCCGCCGCCGTCCCGCCCAACGCGAGAGCAGCGATCACCGCGACAACGCTCACGATTGCTCGCGCTGCCTCAGCGGCCGAAAGGCCCTCGATTGCGGTCAAGATCAACAGTGTCGAGTCGGTGCGGCCCATCGACTCCATCGCATGCTCGAGGAGGCTGGCCTTTTGCGAACTCAGTTGGCTTTCGATTGCATCCGCAGGATCGGTCGATACGCCGTGATCACGCGGGAGGGAACGCAGTAGTCGGTTGTAGCGCCGAAATGATCTGGTCGTGTTGCGGGCAATATTGGTGGTGGTGACAAGGAGCCACGGAAGCACCGAACCGTCCACGATTCGCACCTGCCGGCATAGTCGCCACAATTCAAGGAACGCAACGGCTGCAACATCCTCCGCATCGCATCGTTCCGCAACGAGGTGCGCTGCGTGCCGAACGACGCGGACTTGATGGGATCGAATATCTCTGAGAACGCACGGTCGTCACCCCTGAGGGTGGCAGACCAAAGCGCAAACCCATCCATACCTAGTAGTGTCCGCTGGTCCGCGAACCGTTACAAAGGAGGGTCCACAGTTATGCGCCGCTGTGATCTGATCGACGCCAAATCGATCTGACATTTCTGCGATGCATTCCGCAACAACCATTTTTGACGGCTCAAGCCCTCGGCTGCCATGGCTTCGTCGGCCAACCCTTCGTCCGTCGACGCGGGATGCCCCGCACCGGAACGCTCATCGTTCGATACGCGGCTTTGCACGCTCCGACGCCATCGCGCTGACGCCATCGCGCTGACGACAGATCCGGCGCGAGCGATCAAGTGGGGTTGATCGTTTCGCATCGTCACCGAAAGGCGCTTGCCGGGATGACCTGCAGTTCGGAGTCGGCATACCCTGCGACGTATACATCTCCGGTTGCGGAGTCGCGGTCGAACGAAATCGGGTTACGCACTGTTGGCACAGTCGCGACCAGCGTGGGCGTTCCATCGGCGGCGACTTTCAGCTCGGCGATCTCATTCGCGTTCGACAGTGCCGTGTAGATCGTGCCTGTCGTCGGATCGGAACCGATCCAAAAGGCACGGCCCGGCACGGATGCTCGGCCGAGCGCATGCGGAGTGCCAGCGATGTCATAAATGAGGACAGCGTTGCCTCGTACGTCGCAGACTGCCACCCGTGTTCCACCAATCGGAACGACATGACTTGGCCCCGTGCCGGCCGGCAGTGCCGCGATGAGCTTCAGCGTGCTCGCGTCATAGACGAACAGAAGGTTCGCGGCGACATCGACCACCGCGACGCGATTGCCGACCGCGGTGATGCCGCCCGGTTGCACCGGCTCGGCGAAATGGGCAACTGTCTTCCCGCCGCGCAGCGCCCGCACAGCATGACCGTACTCTTCAGACACGAAGGTCGTTTCGCCCACTTGGACTGCTTCGTGTGGTTGAGTGCTGGTCGATTCTGAACTGATGACATCCAGCGACGGAAGGGCCAGCAGGTAGAGCGTGGCTCGGTTCTCGGCCGGGAGCAGCAGCGGCCCGCCGGGGGCGGCGAGGTCGATCATCCGGCCCGCGCCGGGAACGAGCTTTGTCGTCACGGACCCCGTAGCCATGTCATAAACGACGAACTTGTTCTGCTTGTGCGCCGCGATATAGACGGTGTGCACCGAGTCTGCAACTGCGATACCCCACGGGTGTGTGCCCTCCGGAAGAGGCACGACCCGGCCGACGGGTGGGATGGTGGCGGCGGGGGCCACACCCGGCTCGGCCGCCTTGGTGATCGGATGGCCGTCGTAGCCCGTCGTAGTGGGCGATGCAGACGGTGCGGGGGAGGACGGTCCGGAGGTGCACCCCGCGAGCAGCGCTATCAGCGCAAACGAGGCAAGCACAACGCTCGCGCGAGCATTAACGGGCTGCGCGCGCCTAGCCGGGTTCGGCGACATCGATTCCTGTCTGGTCGGATACTTCGGTCAAGCCGGCCTCAGCCAAGCTCCGGACCATGACGGGACCGGACCGCATCGCTGTCTCAGCCTACGTTGGCGTCTGTTCCCCCTTGCCAAAACCAATAGAGATCACAGTCTCGCGCTCGGCAGCCTCCATCTCATCGGGTGGGTTTTCATAGTGTCCAGCACGCGCGATTGAGGCTGGATTCCCATCCTGCTCAACTGACCGCAGCGGATCGGCAAATTCTGGCTATCAGCGCAGCATCGGGTTGGTCCGGGTCGGATAGTAGTTGTTGCATGGCTTGGGCTCGTCCCGTATTGCCTCAGCGCCAGGCGTCCAGGAGCTGTCGCAATCCCGTTTCATCGAGTCCCCCAGCAGTTATCTGCTGCTCGTACACGGGCGCGCGCTCGAGGATCACGCTGAGGGCTTTCGGCGATCCGGGAGCCCTGCGGTCTGGCGGGAACTACCGCACCACTTCTGCAGTCCGTTTCCGGTCGTTGGGCATTTTGCAGCTCCGGCCGAATCGTCAGCGCACCGTGGCCGGACGCAGCAGCAAACAGGTTCCAACCCACGACAGCACGATCGCCACTCCCGCTGCAACGGCGAGCCACCAGAACCGGAAGTGCGCCACGATCGGCCCCATCGAGGGGACGAAGATGATCAGCACGACGATGATGAGGCTCACGGCGATGAGCTGCGGGCCTTGCGCCCCGATGCGGAGCGATGCCGCCGCAAACACTCCGCCGAACACGTTCATTATGAGTGGTGCCTGTCGACCCTTTGCGATGCCAGTCCGACCGCTCAGAAGCGAAGCGCCGTGTCCTGACTGATGCAGGCGGATACCAAGCACGTGGTCGCCGGCACAGCCGTCCGTCGAGTTGATCACAGGGCTTTCCTCCATCTCGTCAGCCTAGAGTCGGCCTCATGATCATCTCCCTCGACGGCGTCTCTCCTGAAGCAGTGATCGAACGCCACATGTCGCACCTCGTGTGTGACCGGATCAGGGCGAGTCCTGACATCCGCGGTGGCCAAACGGCGGCGAATTCTGCGCTCAGCGCATTCGATGTGGCGGGATACGCTGCGACTCGAAATCGGGTACTTCCGGAGGCGGCGCGCGGAGCCTCCCGGTTGTCGCCCTATATCCGCCACGGGTTACTTTCGCTGCGGGAGGTCTGGAACGCGGCCGACGGTCCGGCGGCGGATGTGTCGAAATTTCGCGACGAATTGCTTTGGCAGGAATACAGCAGGCATTTATATGCTCGAGTCGGTATGGAATTGCATCGCAATTTGCGGTTCGAGGTGGCCTGGTCTGGGGATTACACACCCACCGCATGGCCGCGCGAGATGGGCTGTGTGAATTGGGCACTCTCGAGTCTGGAAAGGGAGGGTTGGCTGGTGAACCAAACTCGCATGTGGCTCGCCTCGCACTACACCGTGCGATCCGAAGCGGGATGGATGGCCGGACAGGAGTATTTCCATCGCCACCTGCTGGATGGCTCTCGTGCTGCCAACCTGCTCGGGTGGCAATGGACAGTTGGCGCAGGAACCGGTAAACCGTACGGCTTTGCCCGGTGGCAGGTGGAGAAACGGGCGCCTCAACTCTGCGCGGCGTGCCCACTCAATCGACACTGCCCGATAGAGAACTTTCCTTCGGATACGGGCCCGCGGCCAGTTGCCACAGTGAACCCACGGCTCCTGCGGGACGATGACCTCGCAACCACGCGAGGCCCGACCGCGGTCGTCAAACGCTCCAGACCACAATCTGTTGTGCTCACAGTCGAATCGCTTGGAGACGAGGATCCCGCACTTCTCGCACATCCGGAGCTTCCGGTTGTATTCATCTTCGACGAACCTGCCCTGGAAAAACTGAATCTTTCGAGCAAAAGGCTTGTCTTTTTCGTAGAGACACTCCAAGATCTCGCTGAGCGACGAGAGGTGATCGTGCATCTCGGAGACCCAAAACACATCACTCCGGGCCTTGACGCGGCGATCACCTGGGCCCCCGTGCCGAGCTTTGAAAAGTACGCAAGGACTGCCGTGGAAATTCATCCGTGGCCGTGGCTCGCC
>JBKJLH010000071.1:0-8125 GCA_046597035.1 Lacisediminihabitans sp. | reverse complement strand
AACTTCGCCATGGGCGTGCTGTTCGGCTGGCTGTACTCCCGCTACGGGCGGGTGCTTCCGCTGGTGATCGCTCACTTCGTGATCGACACCGCGATCTTCGTGGGGTACCCGTGGGCGGCATCCGCGTTCCCGGGGTTGTTCGGGGTCGCCAAGTAGATACCAGCGGGTCTCGACACGCTCGCTGGCGCCCGCTACTCGACCAGCAGGGGCCACTCGCCCACTCGCAATCCGGGCGTGCGCGGTCTTTCCTGGTCGGCATGCCGGCCCGGAAACGCCGAACACGCCCGGAAGGGCTGGCGGCGGGGATGCCGCTACTCGAAGGCCTCCGGCGGCGGGCACGCGCAGACGAGGTTACGGTCGCCGTAGGCGTTGTCGACGCGGCGCACCGGCGGCCAGTACTTGGAGCGGATGAGGCTTCGCGCCGGGTAGACGGCCTGCTCGCGGGTGTAGGGGTGGGTCCACTCCCCTTCGATCACGGACTGCGCTGTGTGCGGAGCGTTGTGGAGCGGATTATCGTCGAGCGGCCAGCTTCCCGCCGCCACCGCATCCGCCTCGGCACGGATGGCTATCATCGCGTCGATGAAGCGATCGATCTCGTCGAGGTCCTCGCTCTCGGTCGGCTCGACCATGAGTGTTCCCGCCACCGGGAACGACATCGTCGGCGCATGGAATCCGAAATCGATGAGTCGTTTGGCGACATCATCGACCGTGACACCGGTGGTCTCGGTGAGCGGACGCAGGTCGAGGACACACTCGTGCGCGACCAGCCCGTTCTCCCCCGCGTAGAGCACCGGGAAGTGCCCACGCAGGCGCACGGCCACGTAGTTGGCGGCAAGCACCGCGGCCCCGGTCGCTGCCGCAAGGCCATCGGCCCCCATCATGCGAACATAAGCCCAGCTGATGGGCAGGATGCTCGGTGAGCCGTACGGAGCTGCGGACACCGGAGCGCCGGCGTGCAGCCGGCGCTGGGCCATCGGATGCCCCGGCAGGAACGGTGCGAGGTGAGACTTCGCCGCGACCGGGCCCACACCCGGTCCGCCGCCCCCGTGCGGGATGCAGAAGGTCTTGTGCAGGTTGAGGTGCGAGACATCGCCGCCGAAGTCGCCGTAGCGCGCGAATCCGAGCACGGCGTTGAGGTTCGCGCCATCGACATAGACCTGGCCGCCAGCGTCGTGAACCGCCTTGCAGATGGTGCCGACCTCGTGCTCGTACACGCCGTGCGTCGAGGGATAGGTGATCATCAGTGCGGCCAGGGAATCGGCATGCTCGGCGATCTTGGCACGGAGGTCGTCGACATCCACATTGCCGAGCTCGTCACAGGCCACCACGACCACTCGCATGCCGGCGAGCACCGCGGAGGCCGCGTTCGTGCCGTGCGCGCTCTGCGGGATGAGGCACACGGTGCGCTGACCGTCGCCACGGGAGCGATGATAGCCGCGGATGGCGAGGAGCCCGGCGAGCTCGCCCTGGCTGCCCGCGTTCGGCTGCAGCGACACGGAGTCATAGCCAGTGACATCCGCGAGCCAGCTCTGCAGCTGGTCGATCAGCTGGAGATAGCCCTCCACATCTGATTCGGGCGCGAAGGGGTGAAGTCCGGCGAATTCCGGCCAGGTGACCGCTTCCATCTCTGTGGCCGCATTGAGCTTCATCGTGCAGGATCCCAGTGGGATCATGCCGCGATCGAGCGCGTAGTCGTAGTCGGCGAGGTGCTTGAGGTAGCGCATCATCGAGGTCTCGGAGCGGTGGGTGTTGAACACCGGGTGTGCGAGGTAGTCGCTCGTTCGGATCAGCGGGGCGGGGATCCAGTCCAGCTCTCTCGCCACCGAGTCGTCGGAGAGATCCTCGCCGAGGATACGGGCGATGGCGTGAACGTCGTCGAGGGTGGTGGTCTCGTCCGCCGAAAGCTGAACGTGATCGTCGTCGACGAGATGGATGAGGTAACCGGCCGAGTGTGCCCGCTCGACGAGTCGAGCCGCGCTGGTCTTGGTGTGCAGCGTTATGGTGTCGAAGAAGTTCGCGGAGTCGACGGTATGGCCGGCCTCCGAAGCAGCGCGTGCCAGCACGTGGGTGAGACGGGTGACCCTGGTGGCGATCTGCCGCAGCCCCTGCGGACCGTGATAGACGGCGTACATCGATGCCATAACGGCGAGCAACACCTGCGCGGTGCAGATATTGGAGGTCGCTTTGTCGCGACGGATGTGCTGCTCGCGCACCTGGAGCGAGAGGCGGTATGCGGGATGCCCGGCCGCATCCTGGGACACCCCGACGAGACGCCCGGGCAGCTGTCGCTCGAGCCCGGCTCGAACGGCCATGTAGCCGGCGTGCGGGCCACCGAAGCCCATCGGCACACCAAAGCGCTGGCTCGTGCCGACTGCGACATCCGCTCCCAGTTCGCCAGGGGAGGCGATGAGGGTGAGGGCGAGCAGGTCGGCCGCGACCACCGCAAGGGCCCCGGTAGCCTTCGCTGCGGCAATGACGGCACTCGGATCCCAGACACGTCCGGAACGGCCAGGGTACTGCACGAAGATGCCGAACGCAGCGGGAAGCTTGATCGCGTCGCGGGTGAACTCCGCCAGATCGAGAATGACCAACTCGATGCCCACCGCGGTCGCGCGGTTCTCGAGCAGCGCGAGGGTTTGCGGCAGTGCATCCGAATCGACGACGAAGGTATCGCTCTCGATCTTCGAGGCGCGCCGGGCGAGCATCATGCCCTCGACGACTGCGGTGCCCTCGTCGAGCATTGAGGCGTTCGCGGTGGTGAGCCCGGTGAGATCGGTGACCATGGTCTGGAAGTTGATGAGTGCCTCGAGGCGGCCCTGGGAGATCTCGGCCTGGTACGGCGTGTAGGCCGTGTACCAGCTCGGGTTCTCGAGCACGTTGCGCTTGATCACGGCGGGCGTGATGGTGTCGTAGTAGCCGAGCCCGATCATCGACCGGTTGACCCGGTTCTTTTGAGCGAGCACACGCAGTTCGGCGAGCGCCTCACGTTCGGTGGCCGCGGGAGGCAACACCGAGTCAGCGGCCGCGCGAAATCCGTCCACATGGATGGATGCCGGGACCGCAGCATTCACCAGCGCATCGACGGTCTCGTACCCGAGCGCGTCAAGCATCGTGGCCTGGGCTGCGGCATCCGTTCCGATGTGGCGTTCGGCGAAACCGCCCGTGGTCAGCAGGTTCTGCGTGAGTAGGTCGAGGCCGGCCATTACTCGCCCACCAGCGCGGTGTACTCATCGAAACTCAGGAGGGTCGGCAGCTCGGTGAAACTCACCTTGATCAGCCACCCCTCGCCGAAGGGATCGCTGTTCACGAGTTCGGGGTTGGACACAACGGCATCATTCACCTCGGTGACGGTGCCGTCGACCGGGGCGAAGAGCTCACCCACCGACTTGGTGGACTCGATCTCGCCCACGATCTTGCCACTCGCGACGGAGGCTCCCACCGCAGGGAGGTCGACGAAGACCACATCGCCGAGCTTCTCCGCCGCATAGGCGGTGATGCCCACCGTGGCGATATCGCCCTGCACATCGAGCCACTCGTGCTCGGAGGTGTATTTCAAAGCATTCTGCTCAGCCATGGTTACTTGGCCTCTCTTGTGTAAAAGGGAAGTGCGGTGACGGATGCCGGAACGCGGGTTCCACGCACATCCAGGAACAGTTCGGTGCCAACGTCGCGCACCGCGGGGTCGACGTAGGCCATCGCGATCGGGTAGCCGAGAGTGGGACTCAGGGCGCCGCTGGTGACCACTCCCACCTCGACGCCCTCGGCGTCGAGGACGAGGTAGTCGGCGCGACCGGCGCGCTTGCCATCGGCGCGGAGGCCGACGAGAACACGAGCGCCCGGAGCGGGACCGGACTCAACGGCGCCGCGCCCGACGAAGTCGCCCTCTTTCTTGAGGTTCACGACCCGGCCGAGGCCGGCCTGGACCGGGAATGTGGTGAGCGAAAGTTCATGTCCGTAGAGCGGCATTCCCGCTTCGAGGCGCAGGGTGTCGCGACTGGCGAGCCCCGCCGGAACCAGCCCGCTCCCCGCGCCGGTCTCTGCGATCGCTCGCCACAGAGCGGGCGCCGCATCCGGAGCGATATAGATTTCGTAGCCGTCTTCCCCGGTGTAGCCGGTACGGGCGACAAGGATCTCGTGCCCCTCGAACTGGCCAGGTGTCGACCAGTAGTACTTGAGCTCTTCAAGACCGGCGACCGCGATTCCGGGTACCTGACTCAGGATCTCGTATGACTTCGGCCCCTGGATCGCGACGAGCGCGATGTCATCGCTCTCGTCGAAGACCTCGCAGTCGAATGGCGCGGTGCGCTCGACAAGCTCGACAGCGACGGCCTCGCGGTTGGACGCGTTGGCCACCACGATGAAGCGATCGTCCCCGGTGCGGTAGACGACGAGGTCGTCGATGATGCCACCCTCGCGGCCGAGCAGAAGGCTGTATTTGGCCTGACCGACGGCAGCGGCCGAAATCTTGCCGGCGAAGGCGTAGTCCAGGGCATCCGCACTCTCCGGTCCGAGCACCACGATCTCGCCCATGTGCGACAGGTCGAAGAGGCCGGCTGCGGTGCGCACGGCATGATGCTCGGCGAGGTCACTCGAGTAGCGGACCGGCATCTGCCAACCGGCGAAGTCGGTGAAACTCGCTCCCGCATCGACATGCACTCGATGAAGAGGCGAGTATCGGTCTTCGGTCTTCTCGGTCATGGAGTTCTCCTGGCGCGCGCGGGCAGCGGATGGAACTCCCCCTCTGTCATGAGCCTGAGAGCTTCGCGCCGGAGCGCTTTCACCTTCGGCGGGATGACAAACGCACGCGTTCGGTCATCCACTTTCCAGAGTGGCCAGTTCGATGCGGTACGTAGACCTGAGAGATTGGCAGGGAGGCTTGCTCCTTCGGTGCCCGACGTACATCGGGCTCTCCCGCATCGCGTGTGCGGCCCAATTTTTGATTGTGGGGCCAGCCTACCAAGGGAACTGTTTGCCGCGGGCCGCCGCTCTGAGCGGCGGCTCCGTCCCGCAGTACGCAGGACAGAGCCAGAAGACGATTACGCCTCGCGAGACTTGGGCGAGCTCTCGAGCGTCTTCGCGGGGTCGCGCTCCACGATGTCACCGAGCGCCTCGTCGATGCGGGCGAGCAGCTCAGCAGGGATGGTGACGCCCGATGCGACCACGTTCTCCTTGACCTGCTCGGGACGGGACGCGCCGATGATCGCCGAGGCGACGTTCTCGTTTTGAAGTACCCACGCCACGGCAAGCTGCGCGGGCGAGAGCGACAGCACGTCGGCGATCGGCTTCAGCTTCTGCACGCGGGTGAGCACATCATCCGTCATGAAGCGCGAAATCATGTTCGCGCCACCCTTATCGTCGGTGGCCCGGCTTCCCTCGGGAAGGGCAGCACCGGGTGCGTACTTGCCGGTGAGCACCCCCTGGGCGATCGGAGACCAGACGATCTGCGAGATTCCGAGTTCCTTCGAGGTCGGCACGACCTCTCCCTCGATCACCCTCCAGAGGGCGGAGTACTGCGGCTGGTTTGAGATGAGCTGGATGCCGAACTCTTTTGCGAGCGCCGCACCGTCACGCAGCTGATCGGCGGTCCACTCGCTCACGCCGATGTACAAGGCCTTTCCCTGCCGAACGATGTCGGCAAAGGCCTGGAAGGTCTCTTCGAGCGGAGTCTCATAATCGAAACGGTGTGCCTGGTAGAGGTCGACGTAGTCCGTCTGCAGGCGCTGGAGTGATCCATCGATCGATTCCAGAATGTGTTTACGAGATAGCCCTGCGTCGTTGGGGCCCTTGGGGCCGGTCGGGCCGAAGACCTTGGTGAAGATCTCGAGGGACTGCCGACGCTGGCCATGTAGCGCCTCGCCGAGCACGGTTTCTGCGGCGGTGTTCGCGTAGACATCCGCAGTGTCGAAGGTGGTGATTCCCGCATCGAGAGCGGCAGTGACGCAGGCCTTCGCCGTGTCGTTCTCCACCTGCGAGCCGTGAGTGAGCCAGTTGCCGTAGGTGATCTCCGAGATCTTGAGGCCTGAGTTTCCGAGGTATCTGAATTCCATGAATTCAACCCTACGCTCGCGAGCGACGGCCTCCGCTACTCGTCTGGCCAGGGTGCGATGAACGACTCTTCGGCAGAAGCCATCAACTCGATGAGGGTGTTGAGCAACGATTCCATCGTCTCGGAGCGCAGCAGCGTGATCTGGTCGAGGGATCCGACGGGAGCGATCGCGGCCAGTTGCCACGCCGCGGCGACGGGCTCGTCAGAGATCTCGACATCCGGCGCCCACAGCTGGTCGCCGAGCTCTCCCGCGGACCGCAGTGTGCGGCGCACCGCTTCTTCTGCCTTCTCGCGCAGGGGGAGGAGGTCCTCGGTCCACTCGAGGTCGGCGAGATCGCGGACGCGGGCGGCGGGATAGGGATCCTCCTCGAGCCATTCGAGCACCTCGATGCGTCGCTCGCCGGTAGCGACCAGCACCACGAAATCCTCGGTGGCATCCAGCTGCTGCACCTGCGCGACGGTGCCGACGGTGAAGCGCTTCTCTCCGCCACCGACTTCCTGGCCGCGCTCGATAAGTACGACACCGAACTCCGAGGGCTCGTCGGGCAGGATGCGGGAGAGCATCACCAGGTATCGCTCCTCGAAGACACGCAACGGCAGCGGCATGTGCGGGAAGAGCACAGAGCCCAGCGGAAACATTGGAATATCGGTCATCCCTCTAGGCAACCACGAAGGGATGCCCGCGCCAAGGGCGCACCGGCTGTGAGTTCACCGCTGAAAGTGGTGGGGTACCCGTTTCGGCCGGTTCTGAGCACAGTGGGGTTGACCCGCGTTCGGGGGGGGTCTTGAATCGTCTAAGGTCGCAATCAATGGACATCCCGACCCATTACGAATTGCTGTGCGTAACCCCCGAAGCCACGGCCGATGAGATTCGTAACGCCTACCGCCGACTCATCCGGCTGTACCATCCCGACGTCTCCGGAGCGGCCGGCGAGGGAATGACACTTCGCCTCAATGATGCCAAGCGAGACCTCCTCGACCCCACGTTGCGAGCACAGTACGACCGCCTGCATGTTCACACAGCAACCGGAGCACGATCGTCGGGAAAGGGTGCTCCGGGGTCTGGCACGGGGGGTTCCCGCGTCCACGACGAGTGGCGATCACCGATCCGACCCGAGGCGACGAAGCGGGCTCCGGCGAACGGAAGCAAGGTGCAGTACGGCACCTGGATGTTCGTTGCTCTCGCGTCCATCGGGACGATCATGACCATCACCGTCATCGTGTTCACCTGGGCCTATTCGGGCCAGCTCGGTCTCACCACACCCCGAGTCGTGCCCCCACTTGTCATCGCCGTCGCCTGGCTGGTCGGTGGTCTGAGTCGGCCATCCAGGCTCTTCGTCGGACTTCTCGTCGTGGGAAGCATGCTGTGGCCACTTGCCGCTTTCGGAGTCGCACCATTCACCCTGCTCTCGGACACCGTTCCGCCGGTAATCCTCGCCGCGCTGTCGGTACTCGGCATTGCCGTGCTCGCACTGCGGATTTCCGCCCCACTGGCATGTCGCCTGTCGCGCGTGGGAACCGCCTCGATCTAGTCGAGCAGGTCGATCGGACCCCCGCCGGGACCAAAGACCAGGGATCCGTGACCGGGTCGGCGTATCGTTGGTGCCGATACCGGCCTCGAGACTTCGGTACTCGTGGAGGCACACCAATGGCCGTCAGCAGTCCGATGCGCGCTCTCCTACCCAGCTGGCGCGACTACCGCTCGGTGAAACGCACCTGGCGCAGTGATCTTCTCGCGGGCATCACTGTCGGAATCGTGGCGCTCCCCCTCGCGCTTGCGTTCGGAGTGAGTTCCGGTGCCGGAGCCGAGAGCGGGGTCGTGACGGCCATCATCGCCGGGGTGGTCGCCGCGGTCTTCGGCGGGTCGAACATCCAGGTCTCCGGACCGACCGGCGCCATGGTCGTCGTGCTCGGACCGGTGGTGGCAGCCCACGGTGTCGGGGTCGTCGCCCTCGTCAGTCTGGCGGCCGGTATCGTGGTGGTGGTCGGCGGAGTTCTGCGCATCGGTCGGGTGGTCTCGTACATCCCCTGGCCGGTCATCGAGGGATTCACCCTCGGAATCGCCGTGCTCATCTTCCT
>JBKJLH010000205.1:0-40398 GCA_046597035.1 Lacisediminihabitans sp. | reverse complement strand
GCGGGATCCGAGCACGACGTCCGCGTCGTCGAGCGCCGAGAGGAGGCGTTCGAGTTGTTCCGGTTGATGGGAGCCATCGGCGTCCATCTCGACCAGCCGGTCGTACCCGCGCTCGAGACCCCAGGCGAAGCCGGCCCGATAGGCCGCGCCGAGCCCCTCCTTACCAGCCCGGTGCAGCACATTGATGCGATCGTGACCGGAAGCGAGCGCTGAGGCGAGAGCACCCGTACCATCAGGAGAATTATCGTCGACCACGAGCATGTCGATCCCGGGCGCGCTTCGCAACACCCGGGCGATGATCTCCGCGATGTTCCCACGCTCGTTATAGGTCGGGATGACCACGAGCGTGCGGTTGTCTGTCTGGTTCATGAAGCCTCACGGGTGAGTTCGTCGAGGACGGTGCGATGGACGGATATCTGTCAAGAAGTGATGTGGTCGAGTCGTTCGAGTCCAGCGATGGGGGCACCAGCGAGTACCGGTAATACTCCATTCTGGGAGACGGGACTTGGCGTTCTGTTCGGATCCAGTGCCGTCGGCGTGAGAATTCGTACAGGTTCGACTAGCTCGCGGTATCCCGTCGCAGAGCAGGGAGCGAGACCGTCACGGTGAATCCATCTGCGTTAGAGAGCGTGACGTTGCCACGTGCAGCCTGCACAATGGCGTGCACAATAGCGAGGCCGAGACCACTGCCACCGTTCTGGGCCGTCCGCGCGGCGTCCGGTCGGCTGAATCGGTCGAACGCGACCGGGAGGAAGCTCTCCGGCATCCCGGGTCCGGAGTCGACGACGGTGAGCAGTAGCTCGGAGTCGGAGTGGCGCAGCGCGATTCGCACCGAGCCGCCGTCCGGCATTGCGACGACCGCGTTGCTGGTGAGGTTGTTGACGACCCGACCGAAGTTCTCGACCGAGATCAGATAGGCGGCGGCAGTTGGCTCGCCGGCCACGTCGAAGTCGATCGTCACGGGGGTGGCAACCGCGAGCATCCGCGCCCGGTCGACGGATGCCGCCAGCTCGGCGGCAAGCTCATCCCAGCTGCTCTCGATATCGGGGGAGCGCGACTCGAGCTGCGACAGTTCGAGCAGGCCGGTCGCCAGCCCCGACAGCCGAGCGACAGAGTGCTGGGCCGTGACGATCTGTGCTTCGAGCGCCGTGGCATTCCCCCGGGAGAGGTGCGCGAGTTCGAGCTGGGCCATCAGGATGGCGAGCGGCGTTCGCAACTCGTGGCTGGCATCCGATACCAGCTGGCGTTCCCGATCGACGGACTGTCGCACGTCTCCAATGAAAATATTGAGCGTCGTCGCCAGCGCGGAGAGCTCGTCGACAGCCGAGCCGATCGGCAACGGCTCTGTCGACCCCTCCGCCACGATCGCCTCGGCCTGCTTGCGCATGCGGGTGACGGGGCGAAGAGCCGCACCGGTGAGCAGCCAGGAAGCGATGCCGAAACCGAGAACGATCACCAGTGCGCTCACGATCAAGGCCTGGGTGATGTGATCGAGTGAAAGGGCCGCAGAGTCCTCGTTACGGGCGGTCACCACCCTCCACATTCCCGCGTTGGTGATAACGGTCGCCTGGTAGACCCGGTACGAGTCGTCCCCGTTCGCGACGGTATTCGTCTCTCCGGAGAGTTTCGAGATCTTCGCGAGCTGTGTATCGAGGAATTTCGGCAAACTTGAGACAACGACCGTTTCGGACGGGTCGATCACTGCCACCAGCTGTCCCTGTCCCGGACGGTCGAAGCTCGGGCTGCCCGTCACGGTCAACTCCGTCACGTAGGGGGCGGCATCGTGGTGTAACAACGTTGTCGTCGTCGTGCTCAGGATGTGCTCCACCTGCGCCCGGAAGACGATCACCGCCGCGGTCGAGAGCACGATAGCCACAAGCAACGTGCCGATTGTTATCCGCCAGGTGATGGTGACACGACGCAGTATTTTCATAGCAGCCCGCTCACGAGACCGGTTCCAACAGGTAGCCGGCACCGCGCCTGGTAACGATCCGGACCCCGGAATCCACCGTTTCCAGTTTGCGCCGAAGGTAGCTCACGTATTGGTCGACGATATTCGGATCGATGTTCTGTGCAGAGCCCCACACCTCTTCGAGGATGCGGGTGCGACTGACCACATCTCCTACCGTTGCGCCGAGCAGGCGGAGCAGGGAGAACTCCTTGGGACTCATCGAAAGCGGATGCCCGCCAACTGTCACCGCGACAGCGAGGGAGTCGATTCGCAGTGCGCCGACAATGACCACGAGCTTGTCGGCGTTGGCGTCGCGGCGGAGCAGGGCCCGTATCCGCGCGCTCAGCTCGACGAACGCGAACGGCTTCGTGAGATAGTCGTCGGCCCCGGCATCGAGTCCAAAAACGCGATCCTCCACTGCGTTTCGCGCGGTGAGTAACAGCAGCGGCATCGAGCTGCCGGATTGGCGGATGCGACGACAGATCTCGAATCCCGACATTTGGGGCAGCATCACGTCGATGGCGGCGAGGGCGTACTCCTCCGTGGAGAGCGCAATGAGGGCGTCCACTCCATTGTCTACGACTCGGATCTCGTACCCTTCCGCGGACAGGCCGCGCTCGATGAGCTCGCCCATCTGCGAGTCGTCCTCCACGATCAGGATTTTCACCGGTTCCCACTCCCTCGATTCGCCCACGGTCGAATGCTGCAATGTTCGCATCTTTTGCCCGGAGCCACCCTCCCGTTCCCGCACCGTCAACCCTCCACGCCCCAGGCTGAAAAGATGCTTGGTACACCAATGGTCGGCTCGAGCCAGCGATATCCGCGGGGATACACGACACCGTGACATCCGACCTCAGGAGAGTGAAATCTCTCACGTCATCGAGACAGTCATCGAGACAGTCGTCGAGACAGTCGACGGGAACTGAGGTTCGCCTGCGATCTTGCCGCGCACGCTTGATTCTCGATAGACGGACCGGTAGACCATAACCATGCCCGAACGCGATGAGCCCCCTGTCGACCCTGCTCTAGTACCGCTACCGGGAAGCAACCGGAAATCTGCGGCGGTGATCGCCTCCGCGACGCTGCCGCAGGAGGCGGGGGCGGAGATCGAGGCGACGGTAATTCTGCGTCGGCGGCCGGGGGTGGACGAAGTCGACGCCTCCACGCGTCTGAGCAGGGAGGAGTTCGCCGCCCGGATGGGAGCGGATCCCGCCGACGTCGAGACCGTCACCCGCACCCTCACCGCACTCGGCGTGAGAGTGGTCGCCACCGACCTGCCCTCGCGGCGGGTGCGTATCGCGGGAGCCGCCGACATTCTCAGCCGCGTGTTCGGTACCCATCTCGAGGCAGTGACGAGCCGATCTCTCGACGGCGCAGAAGTGCAGCACCGCAACCGCAGCGGGATGCTGATGGTGCCCGCCTCCCTCGACGGCATCATTACCGCTGTGCTCGGGCTCGACGACCGTCCGCAGGCGCGTACCGAGTTTCGTATTGCAGAAGCCCGCGCCGTTGCGGTCAGCTATACCCCGCTCGACCTCGCGAAAATCTACCGTTTTCCCGCCGCGTACGACGGGTCGGGCGAAACAATTGCCATCATCGAACTGGGCGGGGGATTCGCCCAGTCGGAGCTGGATACGTATTTCGCTGATCTCGGTATTGTCGGGCCCACCGTGACCTCGGTTGGCGTGGACGGCGCGACGAACGTTCCCGGCGGCGACGCGGCGGGAGCGGATGGTGAGGTGTTGCTCGACATCGAAGTTGCGGGTGCACTCAGCCCGGGCGCCGGCATCACGGTCTATTTCGCCCCGAACACCGACGCCGGCTTCGTCGATGCGGTGAGCGAGGCCACACACGCCCCGGTGACGCCTACCGCCATGAGTATCAGCTGGGGCCAGAACGAGGATGCCTGGACGGCCCAGGCGCGTCAGGCCCTCGACCAGGCTTTCGTGGATGCCGCGAGCCTCGGTATCACCGTGACCGTCGCGGCCGGTGACAACGGCAGCACTGATGGCGTACGGGATGGGCGCGATCACGCCGACTTCCCGGCATCAAGCCCCCATGTGCTCGCCTGCGGAGGCACGACGCTCCGCACCTCTTCGGGCAAGGTGACCTCGGAGACCGTCTGGAACAACGGCCTCGGGGCCGGTGCTACCGGGGGTGGCGTGAGCGATGTGTTCGCCCTGCCGAGTTGGCAGAAGACGGCGGGAGTGCCCGCCTCTGCGCGCGGCAGCGCTGGCCGGGGCGTTCCGGATGTCGCGGCGGTCGCGGATCCGACCACCGGCTACAGGGTGCTCGTAGACGGGGAAAAAAAGATCTACGGGGGTACCAGCGCGGTAGCGCCGCTCTGGGCGGCTCTCGTCGCTCGCCTGGCACAGGCGACCGGCCATCCCTTCGGTCTGCTGCAGCCCCGCCTCTATGGACCGGCCTCCTCGGCACCGGACCAAGCGGGATTCCGAGACATCATCGCGGGAAACAACGGGAGTTTCGCGGCCAAGGTCGGCTGGGATGCGTGCACGGGACTCGGCGTGCCCGACGGAGACGCACTGCTGGCACGGCTGTCCCAACCGCACTGAGGTCATCGAGTGGAGTTCCGTCCGCACGCCGTATTGGTCGATCCACTATTGCCGGATGTCGCAGGCCTTCGCTAACGTCACGTCATGGCTTTCATCGAGGCAACGGGCCTCACCAAGACGTACACCCCCAAAGGCGCGAGCCCCGTCCACGCCCTCGACGGTCTTGATCTCTCCGTGCCCCAGGGCACTGTCACGGCTCTTCTCGGTCCGAACGGAGCGGGGAAAACCACCACGGTGAAAGTGTTGACGACCCTGACCCGCCCGACCGCCGGCAGCGCGTGGATCGACGGAATCGACGTGCTGGCGTATCCCGAACGCATCCGCCCGATCATCGGGGTCTCCGGACAGTATGCCGCGGTCGATGAGAACCTCACGGGATTCGAGAACCTCGACATGGTGGGCCGGCTCTACCACCTCGGAGCGACACAGTCGCGGATGCGAGCGCAGGAACTGATCACCCTTTTCGACCTCGAGGAGGCGAAGAATCGTCCCGTCAAGGGTTTCTCCGGTGGTATGCGTCGGCGCATCGACCTGGCCGGGGCGCTGGTGACGCGACCAAAGGTGCTGTTCCTCGATGAACCGACGACAGGACTCGATCCGCGCAGCCGCCTGGGCATGTGGGACATCATCAACACTCTTGTCGGACAGGGATCAACGGTGCTCCTCACCACGCAATACCTCGAAGAGGCCGATCAGCTCGCTGACAGCATCTCCGTGATCGACGACGGTCGCGTGATCGCGAAAGGAAGTTCCGACGAGTTGAAGGCATCGATCGGCGGGCAACGGGTCGAGATCACCCTTGTCGATCCGGCCGATAGCGAAGCAACAGTCGAAGTGCTGCGCCGGTTTGGCGATTCCGAGCCGACGACGACAGCGGAAGGCCGTGAACTCGCGGTGAATGCGTCAGATGCCCCCCTCGCGCTACAGGGGATCCTCGCCGAACTGGGCAGTCGCGGCATCCGCCTGTTCGATGCGGGTATGCGCCGTCCAACCCTCGACGATGTCTTCCTCCGTCTCACCGGCCATTCCGCCTCGAATGACGCAGCGGAGGCACCACCAACCAAAAAGAGGCGCGCTGCAAAGAAGGAGAGCGCACGCTCATGACAACTCCCATCGCGTCGAACTCGGCCCTTTCCCACTGGTTCTCTGACGGCTGGATCACCACCCGTCGCAACCTGATCAAGATCAAGCGCGTGCCAGATATCCTCGTGTTCACGACGCTGCAGCCGATCATGTTCGTGCTTCTGTTCACCTACGTCTACGCCGGGGTGATCAACATTCCCGGCAGCAGTTACAAGGAATTCATTATGGCCGGCATCTTCGCGCAGACCATCGTGTTCGGCTCCACCTATTCGGGTTCGGCCATGGCCCAGGACCTGAAAGACGGGATCATCGACCGGTTCCGAACCTTGCCGATGAGCCCGTCTGCCGTTCTGATCGGTCGCACTAACGGCGATCTCTTCATCAATGCCGTCTCCCTCGTCGTAATGATGACGACCGGATTCATCGTGGGTTGGCGCATTCGCTCGAGCCTGCTCGAAGCCCTCGGGGCCATCGCACTGCTTCTGCTATTCGCCTACGCCTTCTCCTGGGTGATGGCATTCATCGGCATGAGCGTGCGAAGCCCCGAGGTCATCAACAATGTGTCATTTCTCATCCTGTTCCCTCTCACTTTCATCTCCAACGCCTTTGTTCCGAGCAATACGCTGCCGACGCCGCTGAGGGTGTTCGCCGAATTCAATCCGGTCTCCGCTCTTGTTTCTGCGGTGCGCAAGCTCTTTGGAAATACGCCGCCGAACTCACCGGTGCCCGACAACTGGGTGCAGCAGAACCCCGAGGCCACCGTGCTGATCGGTATCGTCGGGCTACTGGTGGTGTTCGTGCCGCTGGCGATCCGAAAGTTCGCCAGCGTCAGTAGTCGCTGAGCCGACAGAGTTCGATCTCAGCCCGCTAAACGCAGAGCAAACTCCCACATTTGCTGGCTACCGTGACCGGATGGATGTCATTGCGATCACCGGTTCCACAGGCCATATCGGGGGCACCGTCGCTGATCTGATCGCTGACCTTGGCCCAACGCTCGTAGTGCGTGATGCCGCGAAAGCGCCCACGATCGAGGGTTCGAGAGTCGTGGTCACCGACTACGCGGATGCCTCCAATTCGGTGCGCGCCCTTGACGGAGTCGACGTCCTGTTCATGGTCTCCGCCTCCGAGTCGAAGTTTCGGCGGGTACAGCACCGCACCTTCATCGAAGCTGCCGCCGCCGCCGGGGTGACCCATATCGTCTACACCTCGTTCTTCGGGGCCGATCCCAACGCCGTTTTCACCCTCGGGCGCGATCACGCCGATGCCGAAGCCGCGATCCGGGCGAGTGGGATGCAATTCACACTGTTGCGAAACAACTTCTACTCGGACCTGCTTCCGCACTTCGCCGACGAGTCCGGCGTCATCCGCGGGCCCGCAGGCGTCGGAAGGGTCGCCGCCGTCGCCCGGGCCGATGTCTCAGATGTCGTGGCCCGGGTTCTGCGCGACCCTGCCGCTCACGCCGGTGCCACCTACGAATTGACGGGACCCGAGGCGCTGACGTTGGACGAAATCGCCACCCGCGCCGGGATTGTGATCGGGCGCCCCCTCAGCTACGTCTCCGAGACCGTTGATGAGGCCTATGCATCACGCGCCCACTACGGAGCGGAGCAGTGGCAGTTGGACGCGTGGGTGAGTACCTACACGGCGATCGCCGACGGTGAAACCGACCGGGTGACCTACGATGTCGAACGGATCTGCGGGCATCCCGCTCGCACAATCGAATCAGCGCTTGCGGGTTAGCGTGGGAAGATGACTTCTTTTCATCCTCCCACTGTCGTCGCCATCACGGGCGGTTATGTCGTGCCCGTCGCATCCGCTCCGATTGAGAACGGAACGGTGCTCATCGAGAACGGAGTGATCATCGCGGTGGGTTCGAGTGTGCACATTCCGAAAGACGCGGTGATCGTGCGAGCCGATGGCGGATGGGTGCTCCCCGGCTTCATCGAATCGCACGGGCATGTCGGCATCCATGAAGAGGCGAACGGCCCCGCCGGTGACGACACCAACGAGATGACCAATCCCAACATGGCAGCCGCTCGTGCGATCGATGCCATTGACATCGAAGACGAGGGATTCAGGGATGCCCTCTCCGGCGGGATCACGAGTGTGGTCGTGAAGCCGGGGAGTGGCAACCCGATCGGCGGCCAAACCGTTGCCATCAAGACCTGGGGCGGACGCACCATCGACGAACAGGTCATCAGCGACGCCGTGAGCGTGAAGTCGGCTCTCGGTGAGAACCCGAAGCGGGTCTACGGGAACAAAGACAAAACGCCTGCGACCCGCATGGGAGTCGCGCTGATCATCCGCCAGGCCTTCGAAGACGCCCGGTTCTATTCGGCTCAGCGCGCCCAGGCGGCAGCGAAGGGCGAGCCGTTCAAAAAGGACCTTTGGATGGACACGCTTGCTCGAGTCCTCGACGGCGAGCTGGTCTGGGACCAGCACACTCACCGCCATGACGACATCGCTACGGCACTCCGCCTTGCCGACGAATTCGGCTACCGGCTCGTCGTCAACCACGGCACAGAAGCGCACAAGATCGCGGACCTTCTCGCCGAACGCAACATTCCGGTGATCTTTGGCCCGATGTTCACCTCCCGGTCGAAGGTGGAGCTGAAGGATCGCGCGATTGCCAACCTCGCCACCATTGCCGCTGCCGGGGTCATGGTGGCAATCACCACCGACCACCCGGTAGTGCCGATCAATTTTCTCGTGCACCAGGCGTCGTTGGCGGTTAAGGAGGGGTTGCCTCGGGATGTCGCGCTGAAGGCGCTCACGGTGAATCCGGCCGTGATTCTCGGTCTCGATTCACGAGTAGGATCCCTCACCCCGGGGTTAGACGGTGACGTGGTGCTGTGGTCCGGCGATCCGCTCGACGTCAACTCTCGCGCCCTGCGTGTGCTGATCGGCGGCGCAACGATGTACGAGTGGGACGAGACCGCGCATCGTGGCCGCACGGTGGAGCGAGGCGAGCGCGTCGACTGAGGCATGCCGCGAAGATCGTCAGCGACCAGCCGCGTACCCCTGCGCACCACGCGGATTCGCCGCGGCACTGAGCAGTCCGGTGGCAACGTCGCGGCCAACGGAGGAGATCCTTCCGAGACTCCAATCACCCGTCACGGTAACCCGATGCCCCCGGCTTCGTAGCTCGGCAATGACATCCGCTCCCAATCGGCGCTCGACTACCGCGCCGCCGGGCTCCCAGGAGCGTGGCCAGAACGACGCGGGAAACGCGGTCGTGTGGAACGCCGGAGCATCGATCGCCTCCTGCGGAGAGTAACCGCCCACGAGTGTGCGCAGCAGGTAGAGCAACTGCCACTGGTCCTGTTGGTCGCCTCCGGGGGTACCGAGAGCGGCGATCGGATGTCCCTGGCGGAACAGCATCGTGGGCGTGAGTGTGGTTCGCGGTCGCCGCCCCGGAATCAGGGCCGACGGCGAGGAAGGGTCGAGCCACATCATCTGGAGTCGGCTGCCGAGGCAGAAGCCAAGCTCGGGGATCGTGGGGGAGGATTGGAGCCAGCCTCCCGAGGGGGTGACCGAGATCATGTTGCCCCAGGAATCGACGACATCGATGTGGCAGGTATCTCCGGCCGTAATACCGGTGGGCGAGACCGTCGGCTCACCAGCGCCGGCGAATACCGTGGTTTCCTCAGGTTCAACAGCATCTCGCAACGGCGGGAGATACGCCTCGAACCCTCGCACAGTTCCGGGCCGGAATTCGGTCGATGCACGATCGGTCAGGAGAGCGCGGCGCTGCTCTGCGTAGTCGGAGGAGAGGAGCTCGTCGAGAGGAACCTCCCGATCTCCGTAGAAGGCCTCCCGGTCCGCGAGAGAGAGTTTCTGTACTTCGAGAATCGTGTGGGCGCCGAGCGCGGTTGAAGGATCGAGCCGCGCATCATCGAACCCGTCGAGCACGACGAGGGACTGCAACAGGGCGGGACCCTGGCCCCAGGCGCCGGACTTCGCCACGGTGACACCCCGGAAGTCGATGGTGACCGCTGGCTCATAGCTCGCCTGGAAGGTTGCGAAATCCTGTTCGTCGATCACGCCGGCATGGTCTGTTCCCGAGGAATGCCGGTGTCTGCCGCGCACGAATCGGGCTGCAGTCTCAGCCACGAACCCGGTGCTCCACTCGGATCGTGCCGCGTCGATGCGAGCCTCGCGAGAATCATCATCCCGCCCGGCTGCCACGAGGCGATCGAGTGTATTGGCATAGGCGGGATTCGTGAAGAGCTCGCCAGCGGAGGGAGCCCGCCCCTGTGGCATCCAGAGCTCAGCCGAGGTCGGCCAGTGCTGCTCAAAGAGCGCCGAGACCGCGGAGATCGTCGCGCTCACCCTGGCGAGCAGCGGATGACCGTGCCGGGCATAATCGCGGGCAAAAGCAAGAACGTCCTCGAGTTCCCAGGTACCGTGGTCCCTCAGCAGTAGCAACCAGGCATCGACGGCACCGGGAATGGCGGCAGCAAGCGCCCCGGCACCTGGCACCAGGTCAAGGCCCTCGGCGCGATAATGCTCGATCGTGGCTTTGCGGGGCGCTGGTCCTTGCCCCATCAATACCACCGGCTCTGAGGGGTTGCCGGCAGTGGCGAAGATTCCTACGAGGTCGCCGCCCGCTCCGTTGAGGTGCGGTTCGACCACATGCAGCACGAATGCTCCGGCGGCAGCGGCATCGAAGGCGTTGCCACCGCGTTCGAGTACCGCCTGCGCGGACGCCGTGGCGATCCAGTGGGTGGAGGCGACCATGCCGAATGTGCCGCGGAGCGTCGGTCGAGTGGTGTCGGCAGAGGGCGGAGTGAATGATCCAGGAGAAGTCACAGTCCTTGGATTCTAAACTCTGAGTAGGGTCTCCTACCGGGCGCACACAGCCGCGAACGGACATCATGGGAATATGACACCTCCCGAAATCAAAGCCTCACCCCGCTCCGGCATCACGCAGCACTGGACACCCCGTGCGGTCTCTTATCTCGCGCTCGCGATTCTCGGACTGGTCGGCACCTGGATTTTCAACATCTCCGCGATTGTGCAGTTGCGAAACTTCGTCGGCGACCTGGTGACCAGTGGTCCGGCAGTTTCGTCCCTCACGGTAGACCTGCTGGTCACGGCAGTGGCCGGCAGCATCCTGATCATTATCGAATCACGTCGGCTCGGCATGCGTGGTGGTTGGATCTATGTCGTGCTCGCTGGGCTTACCGCTTTCGCCTTCGTGTTTCCGCTGTTCCTCGCGATGCGTGAACGCACCCTCGCCGGTGTTCGCAGTGCCACGGGCGCCCCATCAGCCGACCTCAAGGGATGACGGGAGGTCATTTCCCGCGTTTGTTGACACCCTCTAAGCCAAGACGGCACGCGATCCCGCGGCCTTTCGACCACGCGCGCGCGAGCGAGGACTGCTGGATCCCGAGGTCACAGCGGGGCAGATCAAGGGGTGGCCGAGGGCGGAGTTCGATCCCGGGCCGGGCCATCCGATAGCACTGCTCTCGATTCTGACGCCGAGACGAAGCGCCTCGGGGGCTCATCAACGACAGGGTCGATGCGATCTTTGCTGGAACGAAACCGTATCGGCGCTGATTCGTCGACGCCCGTATCGAGCGCCTTCGGGCGTCCGGTGAGGAGCTCACCCGCGCCCCCACCAATACCGACCTCAGTCCGGTGTGTGGCAGGCGGAAGTTCGCGATCCTGCAGCCCACCGGAGATCGGCTTGACCTGGGGATGCAGCGCACGGGCGTGCCGACGATGAGCCGCCCGACGCCGAGTTGCTCGAATGGCTGCGTCACACGCACTCTGGCACCTACCCGACGCGAGACAGGCGCACGGGCCAGTCGGGACTAACCTGACGCCATGGGCTTTTCACTGCTCGCGCTGGTGGTGCTCGTCGGCCTGCTCGGTCCGTTGCTGGCGGGCAGAGCCTCGTTGCACTTGCCCGCCGTGGTGGGTGAGTTGCTCGGCGGGCTGCTGGTCGGGGCATCCGGTCTTCGACTGCTCGATGCGAGGGAATCGACTTTTACCGTTCTCGCGCAGGTGGGCTTCGCTCTCGTGATGTTCGTCGTCGGGTCGAACGTGCCGGTGCGGGATGCCACGGTGCGGCGTGCCCTGCGTCGCGGGCTCGTGGGCGCGGTTCTAGTCGGGGTGCTCGCCGCTCTCGCGGGCATTAGCCTTGCCGCCCTCTTCGGCACCGGACACGCGGCGCTGTACGGGGTGGTTATCGCCTCGTCGTCTGCCGCCCTCATCCTGCCCATCATCGCATCGCTGGACCTGCACGGTGTGGCCCAGCTCACCGCGCAAGTGGCGATCGCCGACGCGGTGTGCATCATCGCTCTGCCCCTTGCGATCGATCCGCGCCGCGCTGCCACCACGGCCCTCGGCGCCGTCGCGGTAATCGCCTGCGCCGCTCTGGTGTTCTTCGTGCTGCGTGGTCTTGACCGCAACGGAGTTCGCAAGAGGATCCATCAACTTTCCGAGCGCCGCAAGTTCGCGCTCGAGTTGCGGATCAATCTTCTTCTGCTGTTCGGTCTCGCCGCGCTGGCGCAATTCGCGCAGGTATCCGTGCTTCTCGCCGGATTCGCCCTCGGACTCGTCGTTGCGGCGATCGGTGAGCCGAGACGATTGGCCCGCCAGCTCTTCGGAATCACCGAAGGATTCTTTGGCCCACTTTTTTTCGTCTGGCTCGGCGCGTCGATCAGCCTGTCCCAGCTCGGTGCGCACCCGGTAATGATCCTGCTCGGGATCTGCCTCGGGGCCGCTGCGATCCTCAGCCACCTCGCGGCGAGGCTCGTCTCACAACCCCTTCTTCTCGGCGTTATGGCTGCCGGACAACTCGGGGTGCCCATTGCCGCGGCCGCCCTCGGCACCCAGTTGCACCTGCTGGCCCCGGGGGAGGACGCCGCGCTCCTGCTCGGTGCACTGCTCACCATCGCGGCCACGACAGTTGCGGCAAGCCTGCGTGCGCACCACGAGCGCGTGACATCCGCCGGGTGACGTCAGTCGCCTGACATCCGCCGGGTGGCATCCGCCGTCCGCCGTCCGCTGGGTGGCCGCCCCCGCCCCACCAATCGACTTGGTAGTAATTGCGACTTGCTCGTCGCGTAAGTCGCGTTTACTACCAAGTCGATTGGGGCGACCGGAATCGAGTGGTCCGGGGTGCCATCCCTGGGAATCGAGTCGGGAGTTGTTGCGACTTGAGAGCGCGGAAACCCGCATTTACTACCAAGTCGAATTTTAGATAAAGCATGAGCCCGGCATGACGACAGCGGCGCAGCGGATGGCACGGTTAGCAACCGGAACGCACAGACTTCGTAGACTGCAGGGTGCGGCACGGACCAGATCACCGTGCATCGCAGCGGGGTGAGACAGCACGGTGAAGGTACGGGCGAGTTTTGGCGCCCTTCGGCTGCTCATGGCGATCGTCTGCGTGGTCGCGCTGGTTTCGCGCTTCCTGTGGGGGCTGGGCTCGGCCACGTTCACGCCGGGCAACTTCTTCGCCTACCTCACGATCCAGAGCAATATCCTGTTTCTGGGGGTCACAATCGTGGCTGCCGTCGTTGCGATCCGTGGCCGGGATGACGGACCCTCGCTCGACCTTGCGCGAGCGACGGTGGTGAGCTGCACGGTCTCCTGTGGCATCATCTTCGCCCTGATCATCGAGCAGGCGGGGGAGCGCGGTTTTCGAATCGATATTCCCTGGTCTGATGTGGTGCTTCATTTCGTGCTTCCCACAATCGCGGTGCTCGACTGGATCATCGGACCGGGGCGCGGCTCGGCCCCCTGGCGAAGCATCGTGATCGTGCTCGTGTTCATGGTCGGCTGGGGCCTGGTCACACTCGTGCGCGGGCCCATCGTGGGCTGGTATCCGTACTTCTTCCTCGACCCGGCCCAGTTGGCCAATGTGGGCCAGTTCTTCTTCTTCGGTTCGGTAGCGGTCATCCTGTTCGGTGCCATTTCGGCGGCGCTGGTGGCCGTGAGCCGGTCCATGCCGCTCGCCGAGCGGTGGGCTGCACATCGGGCTGTGCGTGCGGAGCTCAGGACCCCACAAACGGACCGAGCGCGGTCATCACAGATTCGATCAGGGCGTCGTCGCTGAGTTTCGCGACGCGGCGAGCAGCTGTACCTCCCACGATCCCGACCAGCACGGGTTCTCCGGTGATGGCCTGAAGGTTCACCCAGTCTGTGATGTCGCTATCGCTTCCGACGATGCTCCAGATCGCGGCATCCGTCGACCAGAACGGCTTCTCGAAACGCAACCAGACCGTCTCGACCGAACCCATGCCGAGTGCCGTGATTGCGGCGCGATGGTCGAAGGGAAGCAGCGGATCGAAAGCCACCGCGTTCTTCTTGAGGACGCCGAGCGGCACGGTCATCACGACTCGGTCGACAGTGAGCGATTCACCGGTCCCGAGTTTCAGACTGACCGATGATTTGCCGTAGGAAACACCGAGCACCGCCGTCGACAGCGATACCCGCACTCCGTCGAGTGCATCGGTGATGACCCTCGAGAATCCGCCGGTGACTACGCGGTCACGAGTTGGCGGGTCGGCGAGGCCATACCAGCTCGAAAGTTCCGCGGCGCTCGCCCCGGTGAGTTCGGCGAGAGATGACAGTGACGCCTTGAGGAGCTGAGTACCGGCGAGCCCCGCGATAGAGGCTCCGGCAGCAGTGGCCGCGGCGCCCGATCCGTCGAGTGCCGCAGTGAGGCTGGAATCGCTCAACTGCGCCTCGGCCCAGGTCGCCGCAGTGCTGAGCGCCGGACCTCCGACCGTGTTGGCCGTGGTGTGGCCGCCCGCACCCGCAACCAGCTTCCCGGTCAGGGGGTTGGTGTTGATGCCGAGGGAGTCAAGGCGGGTAAGAAGCGATTCGTCGGTCACTGTGCCGAGGCGCCAGGCGCCGAGCTCCACAGTGAGGGGCCAAGACTTGGGCGTACGGGTATCGATACGCCCGCCCACGCGATCCCGGGCCTCCAGCACAATCACATCGAAGCCACTTCGCACCAGTGCTCGGGCTGCTTCCGCGCCCGCGGCACCGGCGCCGATTACCGCAATCTTCTCTCCGGCGCCGGCCACGCCGAGTACTTCGGTAGCGGCCCGAGCACCGGACTGCTGGGCACCAAGAACCGTTCCCGGCAGGTCGGTCGAGGTGGCTTCCCCCGCGAAGAAAACCCGCTCGCCGACCGGCTGGGCGAGATCATCCCGATTCTGCGGCGACGCGCCGGGCGCGAGAAAACTTTGCGATCCTCGGGCAAAGGGATCTGTGGACCAGGCACTCCGCTCGATTCCCAGAGGTCGGGGCGCCCCCGTCGAGGAGGTCGGAATGGGTGTCGGAGATTTCGTTAGATGCGGGGATCCGTCAGTGCACGCAGTGATCACCAGCAGGGAAAGACCTGACCCGGCCCCGAGGAGGAAAGTGCGGCGACTGAACGACATCTCAGCGCTACTGTACCCGGAACAGGCGGGCACCGAGGCATCGGTACCCCAGGATACGACTGGCGCGCGCTGCCCAGTAAGACGGGCAACCCCGATGGCGGCCGATGCCACCGCAATGATGAAGGCCGCGATTCCGACGACGTAGATGAGAACACTCGGGATGCCTCCGGGGCCGGTCGGCTCGAGAAAGGGGTAGGGATACCATCCCGTGATTGCACCCCGGATCATCGTGAACGCGAGCCAAGCCAGTGGGTAGGAGATCACTAGCCAGAGCCGTTTCCATGGAATCCAGGCGCGGCCGGGGGCGAGCAGCCAGTCGAGCAAGATGAAAATCGGCACCCAAACGTGCATCACCTCGTTGCACCACCGCGGCGGCTCGTAACTGCCGTCGCCCGGGATGTTGCGTAGGAGCACGTTGTAGACCAGCCCGGTGATGACGGCATAGGACAGAATGGCGACCCGAACACTCGTGAAAAGTTGGGTATCGCGATTCCATCGCCAGGCCAGCGTGCCGCCGACGAGCAGCACCACCACGTTCATCATGCTCGACTCGATGGTGAAGTAACTGAAATACTCCCCCGGTTTGAATGAATTATGAAGTAGATCGGCGGTGATCTGAGTCACGAGTGCCGAAAGCACCAGAAGGCCGACGAGTATCCGGAGGGCAGCAAATACTCGGCGAACGGGTGGTGCGCCGAAGCGAGCCGGGGCATCGATCACAGCACTCTTTGTCACCGCTTTACACTATTGGTTTTCCCGCACGAATGTCTGCGTTCGTTACGCCATAAGCTGGCGGAATGCCACTTCCTGAGGTCTGCGTCTGCTATCTCCTCCGGTCGGGTAGCGATGGAGATGAGGTGCTCCTCGGGCGCAAGAAGTTCGGGCTCGGGGAGGGCAATCTGGTGGGCCCCGGCGGCAAGATTGAACCGGGGGAGAGTCCCGGGCAGGCGATCCGCCGGGAAGTGGAGGAGGAGACTTCGCTCGAGCTCGGCGAGTTCGAGCTCCTCGGGGAACTGACGTATTCGTTTCCACTCAGGCCTGCCTGGAGCCAGAAGTCCTGGGTCTTCGTCTGCCGACAATGGGAGGGTCGAGCACGCGAATCCGATGAACTTGCGCCCGGCTGGTATCCGGTCGCAGATATTCCCACCGATCGGATGTGGGATGACGCTCAATACTGGGTGCGGGATGTTCTCGCCGGACGTTTCGTGAGAGCGACTTTCGAATTCGGAGCTGACCTTCGCACCGTCTCGGCATCCGACTATCCGGCCTACGCGCCCAACTCTCCGTACCGCCCCTAACCGTTCGCATCCGAAAGCGTCGAGCACGATACCTCGCTCACGGCAGCACACGCGTGTAGGAACGTCCATCGTCGAGGGTCACCGTCGTGGACGGGAGAGTTCCGCGACTGATGCGCAGGTAGATCGCCTGCACTGTCACGCCGAGCGAACGCGCGACATCGGCGACCGATTGCCCCGGCAGCTCCGTGGGAACGCTGCTCGGTCGGGAGGAACGTTTGCGGCCGGCGGTGTGGCGTGCGGCGATCTGTTCATCTGTGCCCTGCCAGCGCCATTTCGCGGCGGCAAGACCGAGGCCGGCAGCATCCGCGATGCGCTCCCAGGTGGCACCGGCATCCATCGCGCCCCGCACCGCCTCGAGCTGCGCGGGATCCTTGTCGAGGGCAGCGGAGGCCTGCCGTACCGCTCGGAGACGATCGAGAGGGTCAGTCGCGTGCCCCACTGATTCAAGGGCACGCTTGGACTCACCCGAGAGGAAGCTCATCGACCGGCGGATGCCGCATCCATCAGTCGAGCCTGAACGGTCGCGAGCGATGGGTTGGTGGCGGTCGACCCGTCGGGGAATACGAGTGTCGGCACGGTCTGATTTCCTCCGTTGAATTCTGCGACGAGTTCGGCGGTGCCTTCCACCTCTTCGATATTGACCTCGGTGTAGGGCACACCCGCACGATCAAGCTGACCCTTGAGGTTGCGGCAATATCCGCACCAGGTGGTGGAGAACATCAGCACGGATCCGGCGGGGGGGATGAATTCGGTACGAGTAGGCATACTTCGAGCCTACGTCGGGATGCTGGTGATTCGGGCGGGATTCGGCGGCCAGGGAGCGATATCGGAGCCATCGAGGCTTACCAGCGAGGCGTATTAGCGAGCGAACAGGCCTGCACCGTTCCATCTGGAATCGACGCTCAGCGCAGAGGGCTCGTATCCCGTCGGGCGGCCGGCCACTCAAGGCGGTGAGCGTTCCTGGGGGACTCCTGTTCATTGGGGGTGCCGGTTCATTGGGATTGTTCCTCCTCGTCAGGTTTGTGCCCACTCGAGTGGGCGCAAACCTGACGCGCGGGAGCACACGCGAGGGTCGCGGGACCATACGTGCGGGTGAGGACGCACACGTCGTGGAGCGATCACCCGCGGGCGTGGTGCGACGGAATAGTCTCCTCGCTCCATTTAGCCGGTGAGAAAGTGCTCATGGTTCACCATGGGTACCAAACCTGCGTAACGTTGGGTAAGGAGTACGCCAACCACGGACTCCGCGCAAATGAAAGGTTCTGCTGTGGCCGAATGTATTCACGGACTCGAAGCGGGACTGTGCGACCAGTGCTTCCCCAAGGCCGTCCCCGTACTCGAAGTCGTGACCGCGGCCGGCCAGCGCAGCGCACGGGCCAAAGCCGCCGTTACCCGACGTGCGGCCTCCGCCGCATCGAAGACTGTGGAAAGCGTCGGCGACCAGCGCATCTATCACCTCACGCACGTGAACAATCTGGCGGATATCCTCGCGAGCGGTGCGCTCTTTGCCGATAGCAATGAATCGTGGACAAAGCGGCCGAAGGTAGACCTCTCCTCGCCGGAGACCCGGGAATCGCGCCGCGCGACGGCAGTATCCGGGCTCGGCAGTGCGAACGTGGCTGAATTCGTTCCCTTTTTTCTCGTGCCTAATTCGACGATGTGGGAGGATATCCGCTCGGGTTCTTCCGACCCGCGACTGTCAACCGATGGGCGTGGTGCGAGCGCCGCTGATTTTGTACTCCTTGTCAGTACCGTAAAACATGTGGCCGAGCAGACTGAGGATGGGGCGATAGTGGTGACTGACGGCGATGCCGCCCACGTTCTCACTCGCTTCGCCGCCTCCACGGAATCTAGTGAACGGATGCTGCGCCGCCTTCGCGCCGACGACAATGCGGAGACCATTGTTGAAGCAGAACTACTCGTGAAAGACCGCTTCCCGTTCGAGCTGGTGACGCTGGTCGGAGTGGCAAATGATCGGGTTCGCGACGAGGTGCGTGGAATTCTCAAGTCTTCGGAGCACAGCCCGAAGGTGTCGGTCTACCCGCCCTGGTTCCAAAAGCCCGAAGCATAGGCGAGGTGGCCGAACGGGAGATGTCCCGGCGCACGATGTCACGGTGCTGGATGTCACGGTGCTGGATGTCACGGTGCTGGATGACACGGCGCTGGATGTCGTGGTGCTGGATGTCATCGTGCTGACAGCCGGGGTCGACCTCGCGGCCGAACCTCGTGGCACTGCTCTGGCAGTGATCGACTGGACAGGTCACAGGGCTCGTGTGATCGAGCTGACTGTCGGAGCAAGCGACGCGCAGATCGTCGCGGTGGCCCCGACCGTCGCATCCCTCGGCATCGACTGTGCCTTCGGATGGCCCGATGACTTCGTCGCGTTCGTCTCCGGACACACCAGTGGCGAGCGACTGGATCGTTCGCCGGAAGAGCGCAGCGGATCGGGAATGGACTGGCGGCGCAGACTCGCCTATCGGGAGACCGATCGGAGCATTCGCCAGCTCACGGGACGTTGGCCGCTCAGCGTCTCGACCGATCGGCTGGGGCTCACCGCGATGCACTGTGCAGCACTGCTCGAATTGCTCGGCGACTCGATCGGGCGAGTGGATCGGGCGGGCGGAGGTCGGGCGGCGGAGGTCTATCCCTCGGCCACTCTTCGGTGCTGGGGGTTTTCGACGGTCGGTTACAAGAACGATGTCGCTATCCGGACGACGCTTCTCGATGCGCTGCTCCAACGCGCGCCCTGGCTCGAACCAGGCCCGATGGCCGAGGCAATGACAGCATCAGATGACGCTTTCGACGCGGTAATCGCCGCTCTCGTGGCACGGTCGCATGCGCTCGGATTATGGCACCGGCCCCCTGCCGAATCACTTGATCGTGCTGGTCGAGAGGGTTGGATCGTGTTGCCGAACGTCGATCTGGCACAACTGTCACCGGTTTCCTGACGACCCCGATCTCCGCGCCGGCGATCAAAACCAAATACTCATCCAGGGAGTCACCGGCGACCGGAACGCGGCCTCGAAAGCCGCTGCCGAGCCCGGGCGGAGCTCGGTGATTCGACCGGCACGGGCGAGCGTGATCGGAGAGACCCCGCCGAGATACAACGAGGCGAGATCGTCGACGGTGAGAGCCACTGCCGCCGCGGAATCCGGTGCCTCACCGGCGAGCACTTCGACGATCGCGCTCCCGTCCGTCGTGACCGTGAGCAGGAACAGTCCGTCGGCAAAGCCGAGGTCGTCGCTCACATCGAGCACGAAGGCGCCCGGTGCGCTGTACCGGCGGGAAGAGAGCGCTACCGGGACGTCGAGGATGCGTGCCCAGAGATGTTCGCGCACTCCTGAGCGCTTCACGGCTCGCGGGTCTGACACCTGCCACAGCACTGGTTCATCGATAGTTCGTAGTGGCGCCGAGATAGATGAGACAAGGTCCATCTCAAGCAGAAATCGCCAGAGAGCCGAATACGCCTCGTCGGTGGCCGAGACGAAAAAGCCGAGATCGAGACGATGCTTCGTGAAATCGTCGCCGACTTCAGCGATCCGGTAGGTAGCAAAGCCCTGGAGCTCGCCTTCGGCGTCGTCGTACCGAACCACCCGAAGTGACTTAGCGGTCTCGGGATCGCCGTCGAACCCCAGCAAACGCTCCCAGAGGAGGTCGCCGAACTCGACCTGGCCTGGAGTCTGCAGCCGTACACGCTGCACGAGGTCGTAGCCCTCGGTAAGCAGGGAGGCCGGTTCCACGAAGCTGAGGGAGCCGGATGCCTCGGGGCCGATCCAACGCGCCCGCTTCGTGTCGATGGTCCAGTCCGCGCTCATCACCGATGCCCCGAAGCCATAACGACCGTAGATCGTGGCCTCGGTGACGGTGAGGATCGCGATCGGCACCTCGAGAGAGACCGCAGTGCGCAGTTCAGCCTCGAGAAGTGCACGCGCTATTCCGCGTCGTCGATGGGTGGGAGAGACGGTGACCGCACTCACTGCCCAAGCCGGGATGCTCGTCTCGCCCGGAAGGGTGAGGTCCATCACCCAGGTGCTCACGGTCGCGACCGGGGACGCAGTATCCGCAGCATCCTGGTCCCAGACGCCGGTCGTTCGGCGATGCGCGATGAGAGGCACTTGCCTATCAATTTTCTCCTGCGCCATTCGGTCGCCGTAAAAGCCCCGGTTCTCGGCCTGCAGCCAGGCGGCCAGTGCGGCGTTGTCTGAGGTGTCGACAAGGGCGAGATCGAGACCCTGGGCTGCGAGTCGTTCGGCGGAGAGGGCATCGATGGGGGCTTTGGCGTATTCGTAACTCACTATTCGAGGGTACCGGGCACAGCAGACGGGCGGGATCCGAGGGGGAGGCCACATGCTTGAATGAGCAGATGACCGTCTCGACTGAACCCACCCCGTACACGGCGGGGGCCCCTGACCTCCACCTCGCCGATCTCGCTGCGTTCGTGCGGGCGTCTCCTTCGTCATTCCACACCGTTGCGGAGGCCGCCCGACGGTTGACCAACGCGGGGTTCGCCGAGCTCGGGGAGACCCAAGAGTGGCCTGTCGCTGCCGGCAACTATTTCGCGGTACGGGACGGGGCGATCATCGCCTGGGTCACGCCGGACGGCGCGGTCGGGACCACGGCGTTCCGAATCGTCGGTGCGCACACCGATTCTCCCGGCTTCACGCTCAAGCCGAAACCGACCACCGCTGCCCACGGGTGGCTGCAGGCAGGAATCGAGGTGTACGGCGGTCCGCTGTTCAATTCCTGGCTCGATCGCGAGCTCGAGTTTGCCGGGCGACTCGTCTTCGACGATGGGACGACCGAACTCGTTCGCACGGGACCTTTCCTGCGCTTTCCGCAGCTCGCCGTGCATCTGGATCGGGGAGTCAACAGTGACGGTCTCATCCTCAACCCTCAGCAACACTTGAATCCCGTGATCGGTGTCGGCGACATTGCGGACACCGACGTGATCGCTCACCTCGCCTCACTCGCCGGTCACGCCGGCAACCAGGTTGTGGGCTTCGACATCGTCACTGCGGATACCGCTGAACCCCGGGTGTTCGGGCTCGACGGCGCGCTGTTCGCCTCGGGACGCCTGGATAATCTGTCGTCGGTGCACGCCGGCCTGATCGCGCTACTCGCTGTAGCGGCGGATTCTGCCACCGCCACAGGGACCCCGGCTAAAGCGCCATCGATCTCGGTCTTTGCCGCATTCGATCACGAGGAGGTCGGCAGTGCGACGCGTTCGGGCGCGGCCGGACCGTTCCTCGAGAGCGTGTTGGCCCGCATCGGCGACAACAACAACGCCTCCGTGTCGGATCGCGCACGTGCTGTGGCGGATTCGTGGTGCCTCTCGGCGGATGCCGGTCATGCGGTGCACCCCAACTATCCGGAGCGGCACGATCCTGCCAATCGCCCGCTCGTGAATCGCGGTCCACTGCTCAAGATCAACGCGAACCAGCGCTATGCGACTGACGCACTCGGTGCCGCAGAGTGGGCTCGAAGCTGTCGCCAGGCCGGAGTCGAGTATCAGGAGTTCGTGTCCAATAACGCCGTACCCTGCGGATCGACGATCGGCCCCATCACGGCAACTCGCCTGGGCATCCGAACCTTCGATGTGGGTATCGCTCTTCTCTCGATGCATTCCGCCCGCGAGCTGTGCGGAGCGGATGATCCCGCCGCACTCTCCTCGGCGATGCGCGCGTTCTTCGCCCCAGCCTGAGTTCAGCCCGCAGACTCTCGGCGGGATCACCGCCACCGTTGCCGCCTTCACTCCTGGATGGTGACGAGGGTACCGAGGGGAAGCGCGTCGACGGCGACGAGGGTCTCCGCCGCAACTCGGATGCAGCCGTGGGACACCGCGCCGGCTGCCGCCGCTTGGAAATGAATCCCGATCAGTCCACCGTCGTCGCCCCCGAACGGCTCGTCCATTGCCGTCGAATGCAGCGACGTCAACTGCACCGGATGCTCGACCTGGCCCTGGGCCGCATCCCGGTAGCGCGCCTCGAGGTAGCCGGTGACACCGGTCGGGGTGCGAGTGCCCGGGGCGCCGACACCGACGGCCCAGGTGCGATTACGGGTACCGACGATGCTCAGAGTCTGGGCCCTGACCGATATGACGATGTGGTCTACCAGGGCGGTGGGCGAGGTAAGCGAGTTTGCATGGAGCCAGGCCGTGGTCTGGGCGGGGGCCAGGGTGCCGGCAGTGTCGGCGCCATCCGACGGTAGACGCTGCCGAGAGGGGCTGAGTACCCGCACCCAGTCGCCGGATGATTCGACCGGCACCACGACGGTGGGCTCGCCGAGGAAGTTCCTCGCAGCGAGCCGGGCAATCGGGGTGATCCGGTCCTCGGCGTACAACGCGGTGTCATCCCGGAGTCGAAAGGCGGTGTCGCCCACTGCGATGCCTCGAACCGGAAGAAGTCCAGCGATTACGGCGTAGTAACGAGCTTCGGGGAGTGCCGCAAGTCGAGACGCAGTCAGCACGGGGACCGGTGCAATCGACGTCGACTGTGCCCGCGGGACTGGCATCGGAAGACCTGCCCCTGTGGGGAACAACAGCAGAGCAACGGTAGCCCCGGCGAGGAGGATCAGCGATGTCGCGACCCTGGCGCTGGTCATCCGCTCCCCACTGGGAGATGCACCGACAGCTCGGGCGCGGAGATCACGGTCGTCTCGGCGCTGTCTCCGCAGTCGCCCTGCGCCACAACGACTCCGTTCCTGCTCACCTGCGCGACCCAATACACCGTTCCAACGGAGCGATCAGTGACGGCAAACAGCTCGGAGGCGAACACTCCGTCCGCCGTGACGGTTACGGAATCAGACGACGAGAACGCACGGGTGGACTCTGCACACAGCGGGATGGTAGACCCGCCCGGTTGGAGGTACCCGGTCCAGCGCAACTGAACGCCGCTCGATGGAACATTGGTGAGCCTGGCTGTGTCGAACACCGTTTCACCGACAGTCACCGACGACTGGGCGGTGGTCCGGAGAGACGGGATGAGCCGATCCCGAAGATCCGGCGCCGACGCCGCCAGCACTACCGACGACGTGCCGCCGGAGGCGACCAGGGTTTGCGCGCCGGACGTGGAGTAGACGCGAACTGAGGAAGTCGGAGACGTGGGGACGGCGAGGTCGGAGCTGGAGGCCAGAACCCGATAGCCGGTGGGACCGTGCGGCGGCACGGCAACGACGGGCAATCTCGCCCCGGCGGATACCGATGCGCGGGTATCTGTGCCGGTATCGGCGAAGACGGCATTGGTCAGCAGCACTGTGCCGGATACCCCCGGTGAGGCGTCGAACGCCACAGTTCCGGTGTAGTCGTCACCGTCATCGATGCTGATCGACAGGACCGCCGTCACCGTCTCGGGCGTGACTGCTGCGGCTTCGGCTCGGAACCGGTCAGCGAGTGTCTGGATCGCGACCCGTGACTCGTCGGGAGCGCGCACGAGCGCATGCGCGTCACCACCCTCGGCTTGATAGGCCGCGTTGCCGGCGATGCTCCATACCACCATGGCGACCGCTGCCGCGGTATTCGCGTCGGAAGTGTCGCCGTGTCGGGACAGGATGGTGTTCAGCCGCAGCATTTCGGCCGGAGCTAGCGAATTCACCGAGTCGACGACACCGGCGTCGGTGGTGTCTCGACCGACAGCGCTCGGTTGTCCCGCGTCGATGCAATACGCGACGCGACCCTCAGCCGTGAGGTAACCACCGAGGTGATTGAGCGGCTTTCCCGGCTGCTGGTAGCCGGGTCCGATGGCCGCCGCAGCGGCGCTGAGGGGCACCACCAGTAGTGCTGTGAGCAGTGCCACGAATACGCCCAGCGCGATCACTGATCGAAACCCTGATCGAAACACTGATCGAAACACTGCGGCGAAGGAACTCATAGCAGCCACAGTACGAATAGCTCGGTGACGTGCGGCACGGTCGCGGGCGATCTGTGGATACCCGGGCACCGGCCCGCCCGGGGGAGGACTACTCCAGCAGGCCGCGGATGTCGTCGGCCGTGAGTGCGGAGCTGAATACCGCGTCATCGTCCATCACCGCATCGAACAGCTTGGCCTTGCGGTCCCGAAGAGCCATCACCTTCTCTTCGATGGTGCCGGTCGACACCAGCCGATAGACATTCACCGGCCGAGTCTGGCCGATGCGATGCGTACGGTCGACGGCCTGCGTCTCCGTCGCCGGATTCCACCAGGGATCGAGCAGGAAGACGTAGTCGGCCTCGGTGAGGTTGAGTCCGAATCCACCCGCCTTGAGACTGATCAGGAACACCGGGGCATCGCCGGACTTGAACCGGGCGATCACGTCGGCACGATGCAGCGTCGATCCGTCCAGGTACTCGTAGGCGATACCCGCGGCATCCAGCCGGCCCGCCGCTTTCTTCAGGAACGAGGTGAACTGGCTGAAAATCAGCGCTCGGTGACCCTCGGCGATCACGTCGTCGAGCTGCTCGAACAGGGCATCGAGCTTCGAAGACGGGATGCCGGCGTGCGCATCATCCACCAAAGAGGCATCGAGGCTCAGCATCCGCAGCAGCGTGAGGGAGCGAAATACGATGAACCGATTTCGATCGAGATCCTCGATGAGGCCAAGGAGCTTCTGCCGCTCCTTCTGCAGCACGGTGTCGTATAGCGTGCGGTGGCGTGGAGCGAGGTCGACCTGAAGCACCTGCTCCTGTTTGGCCGGCAGCTCGGAGGCGACGAGTTCTTTGGTGCGCCGCATCATCAGGGGACGGATGCGACGGCGCAACTTGGCAATCAGCTCGGCGGCGTATTCAGCGGAGTCGCCCGACGCGATGGGGCGCACATACTCCTCGGTGAACTTGCGGCCGGAGGGGAACAGTCCGGGCGCCACGATCCGGAAAAGCGACCACAGGTCGGTGAGACTGTTCTCCATTGGAGTACCCGTAATGGCGAGTTTGAACGGCGTTTCGAGGGACACCGCCGCTTCGTGGGCCTTCGAGGCCGGATTCTTCACGAACTGCGCTTCGTCGAGCACGAGTCCAGACCATCCGAGGCTCCGGTATTGGTTGACTCCGAGGCGGAATAGCGCATAGGAGGTCACGACGACGTCGGCGCCGTCGGCGAGCGTCGCAATCGACTGTTTCGTGGTGCTGACCGAGCGCACGGTCAGCGACGGCACGAACCGCGAGGCCTCTGCGAGCCAATTGGAGACCACGGAGGTGGGTGCAACGACGAGGAATGGGGCACTCGCACCATCGCCCTTCGCATGCGCGACGAGAGCAAGGGTCTGCAGGGTCTTACCGAGACCCATATCGTCGGCGAGGATTCCGCCGAGTCCCTGATTCCAGAGAAAGGCAAGCCAGTCGAAGCCCTGCTTCTGATACGGCCGGAATGTGGCATTGACAGTGGCGGGCAGGGGAGTCGGTGCGACCGAATCGATGGCGAGGAGGCCCTGAGCGGCCTCGCGCCAGGCCTTCGCTTCGATGGTCTCGTCGGCGAGATCTTCGAATTCCGACCACAGGCTCGCCTGGTAGCGACTGATCCGCACCCCGGTATCCCACTCGGCCAGGGTGGAGGCCTCATCGATCAGCCGTTTCAGCTCTTCGAACACGGGTTGGTCGAGCGACAGGTACGAGTTGTCGACCAGCAGCACCTTCGACTGGCCCTTCGACAGCGCGGTGAACACCTTCGTGAACGGTACATCCCGCCCGTCGATGTGGATGTACACGCCGAGGTCGAACCAGTCGCTCGAGTCCGTTCCAACGGTCGTGAAAGTGAGCTTGGGGATGCCGGTGAGCTCCCGGTAGTCCGGACGCGTGCCGAACAGATCGACTCGTACCCCGTCCACTCCGCCCAGCGACGGGAGCACCTTATCGACGAATTCCGCCGCATCGAGACCGCGGAGGGTGTCATCCGAGATCGGTCCGACGATGTTGTGCACCCGCTCAAGCACCCGGTGCTCTGTGCTGAAATCGCGATCGACGGCACCCCGCAGCGACTTGCGATGCCCGGAATAGTCCCAGTCCCACGAGATCTTCAGCGACTGCTTCGGCTGGAACGCGACCGTGAGCACGAGCACCGGGGGAGCGAGTTCCGGAAGCGCGATCGAGGCATCCGCACTGGCAACGGTGATCGTGCGGCTCAGTCGTGGGTAGTAGTCACGCAGAAATTCGTCGATGTCGGCGGCCGGTACGACCACGGGCGCGACAGTGCCAAGCAACGCGCGCTGCTCTTCGACCAGGGGGGTGGATGTCGCGGCCAAGGTGAACCTCGGCCGGGGTTCGAACTCCCACACGTAGACCCCGTGGTCGCCGATCGCGCCGGCACTGGCGGTGGGATAGAGCGCCCCATCCACCCGCAGGATCGGCGAGAGCCGCAAATCGCCCTCTATCCGCGCGTCGATGCTCACCGTTGCGTCGCGGCCGACCGCGGCCCTCGTCTCCTTTTTGCCGGTGACCAGGGCGATGTTCTGCACCTGGGCATCCGCAAGGAGCTGCCAGAGCAGCGGGCTGTGGAAATCGTCCAGGTAGAGCCAGTCAGGTTCCTGCCCGGAGTAGACCTCACGGGTGGAGCGGTGCAGAGCCGCGAACTGGGCGAACCAGCGTTGCTGATCGGTGGCGAGATCAAGCCGATTGGCCTGGTAGCCCAGTGAGTTCCAGGTGATATTGCCGCGCGTCCAGTTTCCGGTGGCGCTCAACAGCACCGGACGAACGCCGAGCCGGATCGCGCCCCGGCTCGTCTCGGTCGCCGGCTTCGCGATCGGCCCGTTCCACTGGCTGCGGGAGCGCGGAATCAGCTCCCGCAGTTCCAGCAGCAGCCCGATTCGCGCGTTCCGATCGCCGGAGATCGGGGGCTTCTCGGTCAGGGCTAAGACCGCGGTCTTCCAACCGGCCTGTTTTTCCGCGTTTTTCTCCGCTGGTGCCTCCTTCTTCAGCGTGAGCCCGGAGAACTGCTTCAGCGTGGTCGTGTTGCTCTGCAGCAGCAACGCAGCGACATGCTTGCAGTCGAATCCGACCGGGCAGGAGCACAAACCACCCGTCGGCTTGCCTGTGGTCGCCGAGATGAGGGCGCTGCACCGGTACGGCTTCAGCTCGGAACCACTCACCGTTCCGCCGAGGATCCGGGTTTCCGAGTCCCAGCTCGCGCCGACGACCAAGCCTCGCCGGGCGTAGGCCAGTCCGCGCTGGAAGGATGCGGGGCCGACCAGTCGTTGGATGTCGGCGATGTCAACCATCGGGGCGGCCTCGGGCATGCGTCCATGGTCTCACGGGGCTGCGGCGCTCCTGGGCCATTGTGTAACTGCCAATGGCACACTGCCGCGGTTTGTTCGGAAGGACCGGACGGCTCAGTCTTCACCGAGTGGACAGATCGGCTCAGATAGTCGAATCGAATGACGCTCCAGTTCAGCAGCTCCAGCGGCAGGCTCCTGGTCGCGCAGTCCCCACCTTTAGTCGAAGCGCCGCCTCCCTGCCGGTCACGGTCATCCCTGCCGGTGAAGGGCCTCCTCGGCCGGGTCCCCGACCGAGTGGTCCGCGAGCCCTGGCCGCCCCACCGGCGAGCCGGCCCACGACACGAGCGTCCAGCCGTCCCCGGGCGAGCCATTCAGCTCCACGATTCCGGTGTTATCGAGTTCGTGCGATCCCGCGAAGGCCGGAGGCACGTTCGGTGCCCGACCGGCCGTCCAGACTCGGATGGCCGCGCCGTGGCTGAAGATGACGGCAGTACCAGAAGCCGAAAGGCTCGCGGAAACAGCGGCGATGCCCCGGTCGAACCGGGCGAAGAACATGTGACCGTCCGTAGCGCCCGGCATCGTGGCATCCAGATCCCCAGAACCCCAGGCGAACGCGGTCTCGAGATAGCTGCGAGCGGATGCCGGATCGCTGCGTCCCTCGAGATCGCCCGCTTCGATCTCGTGGAGACCCTCGATCACCGTGGCGCGTCCGAATGGCAGAGCGGTGAGCTGGGTACGAACCAGGGTCGTGGCGTAGACCCCATCGACGTCCCTCCGTCGCAGTACATCCGCCACGGCGATAGCCTGCTGCTCGCCGAGGGCGGTAAGGGCAGGGCCGGGATGGGCAGTATCGAGAAGTCCGAGCACGTTGGCAGGGGTCTGGCCGTGGCGGATGAGCAGGAGTCGCATGATGACTTCCAGCCTACGATCACAGCTCAGGCGGGTCGCTAAGAAAGTGTCAGCTCGGGAGGATCGAATCCATGATCCCGGGTTCCGGATGTCGTCAGCGCCCCAACGCAGCGACGATCGCCTCAGCGCGCGGCCAGTAGGGGTCGTAGTGATGCGGGTCGGCGTTGACCTGCACTTGGTGCGCAGCTTCGCCGGGGGAAAGGTTCTTCCACCCCGGGGTCGTCACGAGCTTCGTGAAAAAATTATGGGCCGAGGTGAACGGATCCATTCGGTCGGCATATGTTCCCCACGCGCCATTAGCTCGCTGCTGGAAGAGTCCGCGGCTGTCGGCGCCTGCGGCATCGCCGTGATCCAGCACCCGCAGTCCCGACTCGCCCAACGCAGTCATCACGCCAATCGCCTGTGTGTGTGGTCCGATCCCGAGGGAACGCGCCGCGGTCATGATGTGGGCCGCGTTGATGAGCCGGCCCTGGCAGTAGCCCGCGACGGGACCCGCTGGTACGACGATGGTGCCGACGGTCACTGACGCCGCAGGCGGACATGTCGGGGCTGATGCAGTGGGAGAGTTGCGCCCGAGCAACCCGCCCGCGAGCACGACGCTCGCAACCAGGGCAAGGGCGAGCAGGCCGGCGAGTGCGGCCAAGGCTTTCAGCACTGCGCTCATCGAACTCCCTTCGATCCTCTTCTCGACAACCGAGTGGTAAACCTAGTCGGATCGCCTGTAAAAGGCCCGTCCGGCGTAGCCTCGAGCCATGAAACGTGCGTTCGCATCGGTACTCGTGTCTGTGCAGTTCATCCTGCTCGCTGCACTCGTCTTCGTGCCTCACGGGTCCCTCTGGCCGGTCACCGGATTGGCGATCGCCGTCGGTCTCGTCCTCATTCTGGTCGGCACCTCCCTCGCGATCTTCGGAGTGACCGGGCTCGGAACGGCGTTGACAGCGAGCCCGGTGCCGCGGCAAAACGCGGCTCTCGTGACGACGGGTGCGTATGCAATGGTTCGTCATCCGATCTACACCGGCCTCATGATGGGCGGCCTGGGACTTGCGGTACTGGGTTCATCTCTGTGGCATGCCGCCACCTGGGTTGCCCTGGTGATACTGCTCGCAACGAAGACGCGCTGGGAGGAGCGGATGCTTCTGGCCGAGCACTCGGAGTACCGGCACTACGCGGCCCGCATCGGACGATTCATGCCGGGAATCGGCCGGGTGGGTCGTCGCTGAAGACGGTTTTCGACTCCGAATCGATGTGGGGTTACTGCGGTCGGATGCTCGCGGCCGGCGCAGGTACCGCCATCGTGCTTCGCGGCGCTCACCCGATCCCACTAGATTGGCACGGTTCGAGGTTTCGCCAACGAGGTATCCCGGATGGCCGCTCAGCTGCCACCCATAGTGGCGCTTTCGGGTATTTCAGACCCGCGACATCCGCTGTCCAGCCGAATCCTCGGGACAGGGGAACGATTCCGCTGACGGCGCGGTTATCCCCAGTGCGAGTCGCGTTCCTCGCATGAGAAAGGCCCGACTATGACCACCCCAATCTCGATCCTCGACTTGGCTCCCGTCGCCCCCGGGCAGTCGATGCGAGAGAGTTTCGCGAGCAGCGTGCGCCTCGCACAAGCCGCGGAAGCTCACGGATACACCCGGGTCTGGTACGCCGAGCACCACAACATGCCGACGATCGCCTCCTCGGCCACCAGCGTGCTCATTGGCCATATCGCGGATCACACGTCGACCATCCGACTGGGCTCCGGAGGGGTGATGCTACCGAATCACTCGCCTCTCACCATCGCGGAGCAGTTCGGCACCCTCGCCGAACTCCACCCCGGACGCATCGACCTCGGACTCGGACGAGCGCCCGGCAGCGATCAAAACACGGCGCGGGCGATGCGGCGAGACCCCCGATCGTCCGACCAGTTTCCCGAGGACGTGCTTGAACTGCAGGCCTTTCTGCGAGGTAAATCGACCGTGCCCGGCGTGCAGGCAGTACCCGGCAGCGGCACCGACGTACCGTTGTACATTCTCGGCTCTTCGCTATTCGGTGCCCAGCTCGCTGCGGCGCTCGGTCTGCCGTTTGCTTTCGCCTCGCACTTCGCCCCGGATGCCCTCCACGGGGCGATGGCGCTGTATCGCAGCGAGTTCCGCCCCTCGCGCCAGCTCAGCGAACCCTACGCGATCGCAGCGGTCAACGTGATCGCAGCCGAGGACGAAGCGGATGCTCGCCTCCAGTTCGAGACGACTCGGCGCGCGCGCGTGCGCAGCCTCATTGCTCGCGGTCCCTCCTCACGTGATACTCGACCAATCGATTACACCGACGAGCAGATCGACGCCTTCCTCACCACCCCCGATGGGCGAAACATCGCCGATATGATGCGCTACTCGGCCGTGGGCACCCCTTCGGGAGTACGCAATTTTCTTCAGGAGTTCGCAGCCTCGGTAAATGCCGATGAGCTGATCACCGCACACCAGTCCCGTGATATTGACGACCGTCTCCGCTCGGTAGCGCTCACCGCGGAGGGGATGCGCTCGCTCGCCCCGGTCGAGTAGTCACTCGTCGAGCGTCGCCGTTTATGGCACGTACCTAGTTCCGTCTCTCAGCTCGAGCGGGACAGTCATCCGGTCTGCACCGGATACCCGTCTGAAAGTGAAACGCGGATAGCTCGCAAGGATCCGTGGGCTGCGCGCGTCCTTCCTTCCCCGGAATGGATCAGGATGACTGAAAAGTCCGACATTCGTTTCCGCTGTCAGGATCATCGTGAACGCCTTCATCCCCGCACCCCGACAAATCCCGCTCCTTCTCCAGCTGGGTTGTGGCTGGCCGGACGCACTGCAGGACAAGACCTGCTGCCGGCCCGTCTCCTGACCTGGTACCCGCGGGCGGCAATCGGCTCCGGTATTCTCGAAGCGCTCGTCGCCCACCATGGCGGGCGCGTCACCGAGCGGACGCTCACGCTCGTTCCGATGGCGGTGCCGTTCGCCGTCGAGTGTCCGTTCTGCATGGGGGTGGACGCCGCCGCCTGGCTTCCTCGACGCCTCTCGCCTTCCCGCCCGGCTTCGGTGAACGGTTGCGGGATGCGTCCACCGGGCGCGAGATCGTCGTCCGTGCCAACATCCAGCTGCAGCAGGAGACAATCAGACATGCCTCAAACCATCATCATCACCGGAGCCAGTGATGGCATCGGCGCAGCAGCTGCCCGTGCCCTTTCCGATAGCGGACACACCGTCGTCGTCGTCGGACGCTCGCCCGAAAAGACGGCGAAGGTGGCGAATACCCTCGGCGCCGACCGCTTCGTCGCGGACTTCTCGAAGCTCAGTGAGGTGCGTCGGCTTGCCGCCGAGCTGCGTGAGCGCTACCCGCGCATCGACGTGCTCGCGAACAACGCCGGCGGAATCTTTGGTGATCGCACCATTACCGAGGACGGCCACGAACTCACTCTCCAGGTCAATCATCTCGCGCCATTCATGCTCACCACCCTGCTCATGGACCGCCTCATCCACAGCCAGGCGCGAGTGATCAACACCTCGAGCGTCGCGAACCTCGGCGGTAACATCGACATCGACGACCTCGACCTGGTAACCCAGTTCAGTCCCGGCAGGGCCTATAGCAATGCGAAGCTCGACAACATCCTCTTCACCAAGGAGCTCGACCGCCGGTTCGGGGCTCAGGGAATCACAACGGCCGCGTTCCACCCGGGTGTGGTGGCGTCGAACTTCGCGAGTGATTCCACCAGCCCGCTGCGTGTGATCTACCGCAGCCTGCTGCGTCACACTCTTATCTCGTCAGAGAAGGGTGCCGACACCCTGGTCTGGCTCGCGACAACCACGCCAGGCAACGACTGGACCTCGGGCGAGTACTACATCAAGCGTAAGATCGGTCGCACCAACCGGCAGGCGGATGACGCCCTTCTCGCGGGCGCCCTGTGGGACCGCAGCGCCGCGCTTGTGGAGTAGACCCGTGATCGAGGAGGGCGAAAAGGCGCGCTTGCTCGAACGCGTCCGACCACCGGGCTCCTCGACCAGCGCCGCGCTCGACCCGAGCGGATGCCTGCTGAGTCAGCCGAGCGGATGCCTCCGGACAGCCGCACTGCCGCGCTGTGTTGCCTCTCACCGCCTCCGCGGAACCCCATTGCGGAGTCGGATCCTTTTCCGGTGGAGGGTGACGTCGAGAGTGTGCCCCGACGAGGTGGCAAACGGAACCGTGATCCGCAGGAGCGGGGGCTACAGCTGCGATGGGAGAATGCATCGCGAGTCGGGCCTGACCGACGGTCGGTCGGGAGCCTCCTGCCGCCTCGGCGAACAGTCGGACGATGCTCGCACCCGCTGCTCACCGCGACCGCAATGTGTCTGCGAGGGGCAATACGAGTTCTCGATCGGGCAATTCCCGCCAGGCACGATCAAACGGCTCCCGACTCCTTTATCCCGACGGCGACGCGGAGGCGAAGGTGTCTTTCTCCGTGCGCCAACTCTGGACTTAGGCACCGACATATTTCCACCTAAATAGCTGCTCACTAGCGCTTCCGGTGAAGAACCACCAACTGTTCCTGATGGTGGAGGAGTGGTCGTCAGCCCCAGAAGATGGATGTCGGATCCACATCCAACTCCGCCAGGATCTCCACAAGAGACGTCCCCACACCGATGTCTCGCGAGTAGTTCAGCAGACGGTCATTCCGGTCGCTAGCGAACAGGACCCATGAGTTTGCAACGGGATCCACGGTCAGTTTCGCAATGCGAATCGAGGACCATTCTGGCCCGAAGTCCTCGCGCCACGGTGGCCGTCGCTCCGCGATCACAGCGGAATTGCCGCGGAAGCTAGCCACAACGAGAACCCGGTCGCGAACCGCTGCGGGCACGCGCAGGTCGCACCATGACGAGATTCGTCGACGGTCGAGTTCGCTGATGGCCACCGGCCGAGAGTACCAGCGGCGGGTGGCCCGTTTCATGATCACCGCGGGCGAGAGGCCAAACCAATTGGCGCGGTGATTGTTCCGCTAGGGCACGTTTGTGCTCCCTCGAAACGGCCCAAACCCGTCGCACGGGAACTCTCCCGCGGCGGAGAGAAGATTGACGTTCGCACGTCTCGGCCGTCTTCGCCGGCACCGAACCCTCTTGATTCACGAGGCAGGTGCCACCACCGCGACATGGAATCCCGCCGCATCAGATGGGGTACCGGCGTAGTTCTTCGCGCTCGGGCTACTGACGACCGTTCCGGGACAGCACCAATGCTCGGCATCTTGAGCAAAGAATTCACGGTAGTGCCGACGAGACCGGCCTCAACAATCCACGTCCATCACCTGGCGTGGATGCTTCTAACCCAGAGCACGCCAATAGACGTAAGTCCTCAGACTGCGGCGATCTTCTCGCGCAATTCTCGATCACTCGGCTCCACCAGATGGCTGCCATCGGCGAAGACGATAACCGGGATGTTGGTGCGTCCACTGATAGCGTGCGCACGGTCGGCGCCGGTGATATCTGTCTCAATGTCAACGTACTGCCAAACGGCACTGGAGTCGTCAAGAACGCGCTTTGCGCGGCGGCAGTCGATGCACCAGTCGGCGCCGTACATAGTCAGGGTCATACAACAGGCAACCCGGGGTCACAGTCCGAAATTCCCTTCACCAGTACTTCATGGTCGGCGCGGCGAGAAGCTCTCGACAGATCAACGACCAGTTCTGTCGAACAGGTTTTCGCGGGTCAAGAATGGCGCGCGAAACGGAGGGGACCGTGATTCGTGGGTGCCGGCCGCGAACACCTGAAACGCGCGAAGCTCATCACCGTCGGTGCGTAATCGACGGCGGAGCTCGCCTCCGACGTCACCGCGCGCGCGCCACGGCAGGGTGCGGAGTCCGATTCGTCCCGCTCGTTTCGATCGGGTGCGCCGGCGGTGCATCTGCTGATGCTGCATGCAGTTCTCGACGAGTCTGATCACGAGAGCGCATTAACGGCCGCGGGCCAAGCAGATGGTCACGCGCATTGTCAGCCCGAAGGGCCGCTCGATGCTGTGACAATTCGGACCACCCGCTGCGGGCTCTGTTCCTCGGTGATCGAGCCGATTCTCTTCAACGACAGTGGCAGCGCCCTCGATCTGGACCCCGACCAGAAGCCGATACTCGTACGATCCAAGAGCGCAGCGGTGCGACAAATTGATTGTCATTTCCGGAGCTATCGCGTTACAAGAATTGGGAAGATTACGCCAGCACAGTAATGATCGCCTGCACCGGCGCGTGGTCCGAGGGCCAGCCGCCGTCGAATCGCGCGATGTTGATGCCCGTGCGGCAGACCGAGATGGCGGATGTCGCAAGGATCCAGTCGATTCGTTTGAGGTCGAGCCGAGGGGGTCGGTAGTCGGGGAAGGTACCCCAGGCATCCGTTACACGGTCCACGGCGGAATCCCACGTGTCCACGAGCGTGTTGTCAGCAGGCGTGTTTCTGGCAGTGATCGCTTGGTAGGGGAGGGAGCCGACACTCGTATTGAAGTCACCGGTCACGACGGTGGGCAAGGGACTGGAACCGACGAGTGCCCTCACCTGTGTCGCGGAGTGAATTCGCGCATTTCGAGACCGGTGATCGAAGTGAGTATTTAATGCGCGAAACTCCAGGCCGGTCTCTCTATCTCGAAAGGTCGCGTCGACCAGCACTCGCGGAACCCTGTTTCCCCAGGTGGCGGAGCCCGCCACAGCGGGCGTGTCCGATAGCGCGGTCTGCTCCCATCGCAGCAACTGGAGCCGGCGTCCGTCGTAGAACAGGGGGCAGCCCTCGCCGCGCATGTCCGCGTTGCGCCCGTATCCAACCGAGCGGTAGCTCTCCCCGAGAGTGTGGCGCAGGAATCCCGCCTGGTCGGCAAGCGCCTCCTGCACCCCCAGAATCGTCGGCAGTTCCGACATGAGCAGCCGGGCAATCAGTGGTCGTCGCCTAACCCAGCGATCCGGGTTACCGGGCAGCAGTCGGGGCATCCGCCGGCGGATATTGAAACTCATCACGTGGAGTTGCGGGGCGGCGACGGGACCGAGGAGGGGGATATCCGTCACGGGCTTAGCCTACGGTCGGCGCGCTGCCGCCGACACACGAACGCGCCCAGCCGTGCGCACAGGCTAGCCTTCTGGAATGGTCGATCTCCTGCCCGGTATCCCCGCCGGGATTTATCGGCACTACAAGGGCAACCTCTACGAGGTCATCGGGGAGGCAACCCACTCGGAGACCGAGGAGCCGCTGGTCGTCTATCGCGCTCTGTATGGGGACTTCGGGCTGTGGGTGCGTCCACGCGGGGTCTTCCTCGAGACGGTCGAGTTCGGTGATCACACCCTGCGGCGATTTGCACCGATTGGGGACTAACCCGCACCGATCGCGCGAAATTTCTCTTGCCGGTTGCTGACTGGCGACGGAACCAGGCCGCATCCGTCATTCGGGCCAGGATCGGGCCGGCAATCACCGTCAGCAGTAGGTAGTCCGTCGCGAGCGGTGCGAGCCGCGGCTCGATTCCCGAGCCGGCCGCGAGGCCGGCGATGACGACCGAAAACTCTCCGCGGGGGTGAGCGCGAACCCGGTGCGCCATCGCCCGGGAATTCCGATGCCGACAGCCGCACGGTATCCGGTGAAGATCTTCGTCGCACTCGTTATCAGCGCGAGGATCGCGGCTGGCAATAACACCGGCGGGATGCTGGTCGGTTCGGTTGAGAGGCCGAAGAAGACGAAGAAGATCGCCGCGAACCGGGCGCGCAGCGGGGAGAGGAGCTGCTGGGCGTTGTGCGCTACCCGCCCGGACAGTGCGATCGCGACCAGAAACGCGCCGACCGCCGCCGAAACACTCACTCCCTGCGCGATTCCGGCAACCAGCATGGGGAGCCCGAGAACACCGAGCAGCAAAGATTCCGAGTGGTCGGCAGCGAAGAGGCGAGAGATGACGTGACCATGTCGCAACGCGAGGAAGAGGATCACAGCTACGACCAAACAGCCACGACCAACGCGGTCGCTCCGGCGAGAAAACCAGCACCGATCACGAGTGCGGAGAGCACTGGAAGGTACAACGCCATCGCAAGATCCTCGATGACGAGGATCGAGAGGATGGTCGGTGTCTCCCGGTTACCCAATCGGCGAAGGTCCCGCAGGACCTTGGCGACGACTCCGAAAGACGAGACCCAGGTGACTCCGGGGAACGCATTGAGCACAGCATCCAGAATGCCTGTCGTAGGTGACTGCTTGGGGCTCGTAACGAGCTCGCTTGGCGAATATTCCAATCCAAGCATGAGAAGGAGAAGGATGACGCCGAGCTCACTCCCGAAGGTAAAAAAGTCATTGCCTGCGTCGAGTGGCGCAAAGCCACCAACGCCGAACGCAAGCCCAGCGAGCAAATAGAGGGGAATGGCAGAGATACCGATCCGGTCGGCAAGTCGTGACAGCAGGCTGAGACCAAGCAGAACGGCCCCGACTTCGACAAGGAGCAGCGCAGCATCATGCATCGGCGGACGGGATATCAGCCGTCAGTACGAACTCGCGAAAGGGCGTCGAGCCCGGGACGGGTGCCGACCGCGACGACGGTATCACCGGCGAGGAGGGGAGTCTCCGGGGTGGGCGAGGGAATGACCTCCGCTCCCCGCACTATCGCGACGATGGAGGTGTGCGTGCGGTTTCGCGCCCGGGTTGCTCCGAGCGCCTCTCCAGCGTAGGGCGAACCGGCCGAGCTGAGCAGCTGCTCGGTGAACAGCCCGGCAGCCTGTTCGCGGAGACCCGCGAGCTGTCCGAGCATGAGGGATGCACCGAGCACGTCGGCGAGAGCAGCCGCCTCGTCGTCGGTGAGGGCGATCGAGTCGACGGACTCATCCGGGTCGTCGACGGCGAACAGTGCAAGTTCTCGCTCACCCGAACGATGGGAGACAACGCCGATACGTCGACCCACTTTGGTGATCACGTCATGACTCGTGCCGATTCCCGGGAGGTCCACTTTCTCTACCCGTACGCCCACGCGGTAACCCTAACAATCGGCCGCGGCGGTCGGCCTTGTGATCGGCGTCGAGCAGGGGTGCAGGGGAAGTCGAGTTTGGTAGTTCTTATGCTTCTCGATAAGCTTTTTCTGCTTGTCGTGTCTCAAATCAGAGTAAACAGCCGTGCAATCGCCGAATACTCGAAGTGCGTATTCCCGGTATTACCCGAGTCATAGCGTTCCAGAGACACACCGACGCAGCCTGTCCGCGACACCGGTCTCGCTCTCACAGGCACCCCGACAGGACATCGGCTTAGTCGGCGAACAGGCATCCAGAAAATGTGTCAGCAACCGGGTACGAGCAATCGTGAAGCTGGGTTCTCCCACGTGACTCCGCACAATTGGCGCGAGAGACCTGACCCGTCGCCGAACGGCCAGCGCGACGCGACGCGGAGCACGCGACACCCTGATTTTCCTATTCGATCGGACTCATATGAATACCACCCATGCGCGAATCACCCAGGTAAAAACTCACCGCGGGCTTTTCGTAGACGGCGAATACTGTGATTCGGCGAATGGAGGGCTGCATGTCACACAATGTCCAGCCGACGGCACCTTGGTTGCAACGGTCATCGAGTCGAGGGCGTCAGATACCTCGCACGCGATTGCGAACGCTCGAGCAGATTTTGACGCCGGCCCGTGGAACAACTCGCTCCAGAGTTCGAGGAAGAATACCCCGGTGCTGCTCGCCGGGAATTGTCTCCCGCTCAAACCGAGCGAACTAACGCGAGCGACAGCACTCCTGCGCAGGGCGACTCTCGCCGAGGTCACGCTTCCGGCGGAGTCGCCACTCTCGTCACCGGCACTTCAGCTGGGTGGTAAGACCCCGAATGTCGCCTGTGCTGAGGCTGACATTGAAACCGGCGGCGCGGTTTCGACTAACGATTTTCATCCAAATATTTGCCGGGCCGAATCGGCCGGATTCGGGCGAGCCACAAACGGGCTCGAGCTTGCACCAGTCGCGCTGGCCGAACACCGCAAGACCAAGCACATCTGGCAGACCATCGCCCCGAAGCCGACCCATTCGTTCAGCGCATAAACGAGCCAGGAGAACTTTATGAGCACGGTTCAGAACAACACTACGAAGGATGCGTTCGTGGACGCCACACCCTTTGACTTCTCGGTGCGCAACCTGTGGAAGGTGTTCGGCCCCGGGGCGGCTGACATCGCGTCCGACGAGGCATACAAAGACAAAAGCGCTCCGCAGATCCTCGAGGAAACGGGGTGTGTGACGGCAGTGCGTGGCATCAGCTTCGACGTTTCGAAGGGTGAGGTCTTCGTGGTGATGGGGCTCTCCGGCTCTGGCAAATCGACGCTCGTACGCTGCCTCACCCGGCTTATCGAACCGACTGCCGGACAGGTGCTGCTCGACGGCCAGGACATCATGAACCTCGGCCCGAAGGACCTCCGCGAGGTGCGACGCCGTAAGGTCTCGATGGTCTTCCAGCACTTCGGGCTGCTTCCGTTCAGATCGGTGCGCGACAACATCGCCTTCGGACTCGAGATCCGTGGCATCGATCGCGCAGAAAGATACGCGAGAGCACAGGAGGTCATCGATCTCGTCGGACTCCAGGGTTACGAGACGCGCTTCCCCAACCAGCTCTCCGGCGGAATGCAGCAGCGGGTAGGTCTCGCGCGCGCCCTCGCATCAAACCCCGATGTTCTGTTGTTCGACGAACCGTTCTCGGCCCTCGACCCGCTCATCCGGCGCGATATGCAGGCTGAGGTTATCCGGCTGCAGAAGGACATGGGGAAGACAATGGTCTTCGTCACGCACGACCTGTCCGAGGCGCTCAAGCTCGGAGACCGTATCCTGATCATGCGAAACGGAGAGCTCGTGCAGATCGGTACCGGTGACGAACTCATCGGGGCGCCGGCAGACGATTACGTGGCCGACTTCGTGTCAGATGTTCCGCGAACGGGGGTCCTGACGCTGGGCTGGGTGCATTCCGAGGTGCCGGAGGACCTTTCGGGCGATGGTCCGGCGCTACCAGCGACGACGATAATCGCCGACGCCATCCCGGCGGTGCTCAGCTCCTCCATTCCGGTGCGCGTGGTCGACAAGGGTGAGGTGATCGGGATCGTCGATCGCGACACGATTCTGCGCGAGCTCGCCGGAGTGAAGACGCCCATTCCCGCGCGGGGCGAGCACACGACCGACGGGCATTCGGTTTGATGTCGGCGGGGCGTGCCACGAAGAACCCAGCAGTGGTGGAGTCCGAGCCGGGCCAGTTCCGGCGCCGCGCCAACCTGCCGCGCTGGGCGGGGATATTCTTGGTCACGGTCGCTGCCTGGATCGTAGCCTGGCGCTCGTTCAACGGACTCTTCCGGCTGCCGCTGCAAGCGGCCCAGGTGACCCCACTCCACCTCTGGCTCAACTCGGTCAATGACTGGGTCGGCAACAATCGCGACAGCAATCTGATGTTTGCGCTCGTGTTCGACAGCATCCGCTATACCGTTCACTGGCTCGCGTCGGTCTTCATCCAACTCTTCGTGCGGACGGACGTGGGTTTGCAATTACCCCTGATCGGCTGGATCGGCGTGGTCGCGGTCGTTACCTGGATCGCGGCGGCGGTAGCCAACTACAAGGTCGCGATTCTCGCCGCCGTCGGCTTCGCCATGTTCGGGATGCTCGGGGTGTTCACCGACGCGATGTGGACCTTCTCACTCACGATGTCCGCTGTCATTATCTGCGTACTCATCGGCATTCCGCTCGGCATCTGGGCGGGGGTCAATTCGCGAGTGAACTCAGTGGTCGTGCCCGTTCTCGACTTCATGCAGACGCTGCCGTCGTTCGTCTATCTTGCTCCGCTTGCGCTTCTGTTTCTCATCGGGCCCGCCGCGGCGGTCATCGCGACCGTGATTTACGCGGCCCCGCCGATCATTCGTTTGACCGCTCACGGCATTCGGGATGTTCCGCCCGCGATCAGTGAAGCGGTCGACTCGCTCGGTATCGACTCGCGACAGCGATTGCGGATGGTGCTGCTGCCCGTCGCGCGCAGATCCGTAATCGTCGGGCTCAACCAGACCGTGAT
>JBKJLH010000018.1:0-55504 GCA_046597035.1 Lacisediminihabitans sp. | reverse complement strand
ATCCACGCCTACCTGGGCGGACTCGGGGTCGAGCTCATGGCCGCCTCCGACAACGTGCTGCGCGGTGGCCTCACGCCGAAGCACATCGATGTGCCGCAATTGCTCGATGTACTGGATTTCACCCCGGTGCCGGTGCCGTACCTGCACGAGACATCACCCTCGGACGGCGTCGCGGTCTTCACTCCGGATGTTCCGGTCTTCGAGCTCCTTCGGATCGACGGCATGTTCCTCGACGCCTCGGTTGCGATCACCGGGCCGGGGATCGCGCTCTGCACCTCGGGCGAGGTGTCGATCTCCGGGGCTGGGTCATCCATCTCAATGGTCCTCGGGGATTCCGTTTACATCACGCCGGATGAGGCGGGATTACGGTTTACCGGGTCGGGCACGGTGTTCGTGGCGACGACAGGCGCGTCGGCGTAGGTCGTCGCACGCCCTTGTTCGCCTGCCCGCCCTCTCCTCCTCCCCAGGTGCCGTTGAAAATACTTGTCGCTATTTGATGTGAGAACTTTCGAACATGCGTTCCATAGAGGAGAGGAGGTTAGGTCGTTCACTACCCTTCAGCAATCCCACCGGGACGCGATCACCGCCCTGACGGGAGCGTTACAGGATGCTGATTTCGGGCCACTTTCCGATCAGGAACTGCTGGAGGTCACCCGGTTCCCGGCGGAAGAACGTCGACTGGTCGATGCGTTGTCTGCGATTGCTTCCGTGCGATCGTGCCGGGGAGATCGCGCGCCGCTCCGCCCCACAACTCGGCAGCCGCGGGTTGGCGCAACGCACCGGGCACCGCAAGATCTTGCCGCAGTTCCTCACGTTGCGGACTACTCCCCGGCCCTCGCGCTGGACCCCGCTAGCCTGTAGGCATGACCTGGTTAGTGACCGGCGGCGCCGGCTACATCGGAGCCCACGTGGTGCGAGCGCTCCAGGAAGCCGGGCTCACTCCCGTTGTGCTCGACGATCTCTCGAGCGGACATCTGGAGTTCATCCCCACCGATGTCGCGTTCGTGCGCGGCACGATCCTCGACGGCAACCTGGTGCTCGACACTCTTCAGCGGCACAGGGTCACCGGAGTTATCCATGTGGCGGGCTTCAAGTACGCGGGCGTCAGCGTGCAGCGACCGCTGCACACCTATGAGCAGAACGTCACCGGTACGGCAATACTTTTGGCGGCGATGCAGGACCGGGGAGTCGATCGCATCGTCTTCTCATCGAGTGCCGCAGTATACGGAACACCGGATGTCGACCTCGTCACCGAGGACACTCCAAAGGATCCCCAGTCGCCCTACGGCGAGTCGAAGCTCATCGGGGAGTGGCTGCTGCGCGACCAGGCTGTCGCCACCGGTCTGCGCCACACCTCGTTGCGGTACTTCAATGTCGTGGGGTCGGGGAACCCGTCGCTGCGGGATACCAGCCCGCACAATCTCTTCCCGCTGGTCTTCGACGCTCTCGCCGAGGGGCGCATCCCCCGAATCAATGGCAACGACTATCCGACGCCCGACGGCACGAACGTGCGCGACTACATCCATGTCTCCGACCTGGCCGTCTCGCACGTTGCTGCAGCCCGACGCCTCGACGCGAGGGAGCCGCTCGAGCCGGCCTACAACCTCGGCAGCGGCGACGGTGTCTCCGTGAGCCAGATCATGACGACCGTGGCGGATGTCACGGGCATCCCGTTCTCTCCGGAGATCGCCCCACGCCGACCCGGCGACCCGGCCCGGATCGTCGCCGCGGGTGACCTAGCCGCACGCGACCTCGACTGGATGATGCGCCACAGCCTTGGCGACATGGTCGCCAGTGCCTGGGCCGCCCGGCAGAACTCTCATTAAGCTAAGCCTAATTTCCGCCACGGATGTTCCCCTGCGTCAGCTCTGTGCCGGCTCAAGCCGGACCACAAGCGCCGCAGAGGAACAATCACCTTGTTGTGCTGGCGTCATCAGGGCGGCGTGACGGGGTTTCGCCAGAGGCGCAATCTACGCTGCCCCCCAGTTGAGGGACCCGGCGCGTCGTGAACCCTCGATGCGGGATTTAGCCTTTACCATTTGCGACTTGACGTGGGCTAATTACACCGGTGTAATTATCCCTAACGCGGTTGCGTAAGTCGTACGTGATCGCGGAGGGGAGACTGTGTAATGGCGCCAGAAGATTACCGCCGTGCTGTACCAGGCGGTGCTGTACGAGGCGGGGCTGCAGCGGGCGGAGCTGTCCCCGACAACTGGTTCGTGGACCCGGTGCGGCTCGGCGTACCCGGCGTGCGCCAGGTGGCTGCAGTGGTCATCGACGACAACCAACTGTCGTGGCAGACCGATTCACTGTGCGCACAGACCGACCCGGAGGCGTTCTTCCCGGAAAAGGGCGGATCCACGCGAGATGCGAAGAAGATCTGCACCTCCTGCGAGGTGCGCAATCAGTGCCTCGAATACGCGCTCGCGAACGACGAGCGATTCGGAATCTGGGGCGGACTGTCGGAGCGCGAACGCCGGAAGCTGCGCAAGCGAGCGTAGGACTCTGCTCTCGAGACGGGACCGGAGACGCTACTCGGCGACCGAAACAGGGGCGCCGTGCGTGTCATCCCCCGCCGAACGCTGAGCGCGCTTAGTCTCGACAGGATGCAAACGAGAGTCACTGCGATACTCGTTGCCCGGTCGGGGGCGGCGTACCTCGAACGAACCCTCGCGGGGCTCGCTCGCCAGACCAGGCGCCCTGACGCAATCGTCGCGGTGGATGCCGGATCGACCGATCGCAGCGCGGAATTGCTTGCGGCATCCGGTCCCACCCAGCTCGTCGCCACCACCGGGAAGGTCGACTTCGGCAGCGCGATCGAGCGGGCACTCACCGTGGCGGCACCGCCGGAGTCGATCAACGACTGGCTGTGGCTGCTCGCCCACGACAATGCGCCGCAGCCGGCTGCGCTCGAAGCTCTTCTCCGCGCAGTGGAGATCGCGCCTTCGGTTGCGGTCGCCGGACCCAAGTTGATGCGCTGGGACGCGCCCGATGTGATCGCCGAATATGGCGAAACGATGACCCAGTACGGCGCGTCGATTGTGCTCGTCGAAGGCGAACTCGACCAGGCCCAGCATGACGTGCGCTCCGACGTGCTCGGCGTCGCCGCTGGCGGGATGCTGGTGCGGCGCACCCTCTGGACCGCGCTCGGAGGTTTCGACCCGGCCTTGCCGAGCGTGGATGCTGCACTCGACTTCTCGGTGCGGGCTCGACTGGCCGGATTCCGCGTCGTCGTCGTGCCGGGGGCGAAAGTGGCAAGCGACGGCGGCCCGGAGCTGTTCGGCCGCACCGCAGTTTCCGATCGGCGCCGCGCGAGCACTCGCCGGGCCGCGCAGCTGCACCGTCGACTCGTGTACGCCCCCGCCGCTGCGCTGCCGTTCCACTGGCTGTCGCTTCTTCCTCTCGCGATACTCCGTTCCATCGGCCAGTTGCTGGCAAAGCGTCCCGGCGCGGTGGGCGGCGAACTCTCCTCCGCACTTTCGGCGGCCTTCGGCGGGAGCCACGTCGCCCCGGCACGACGGAGCCTGAAGCGCAGTCGGCGGGTGGGGTGGGCATCCATCGCACCACTGCGGATGCCGCCGGCCGCCGTGCGCGAACGACGGGCCCATGCACGCGACGCCGGACGCGCGCAGTCCGCCATCATCGTCACGGAATCGCGGGCCGGATTCGTCAGCAATGGCGGGCTCTGGGTTGTGCTGCTCACGGGCATCATCGGACTCATCTCGTGGGGATCCCTTCTCGAGGCGCCCTCCCTGATCGGAGGGGCGCTGGCGCCTCTCAGCGAGACGGTGCAGCAGCTCTGGGCTCACGTCGGCTACGGCTGGCGAGAAATCGGTGTCGGCTTCACGGGCGCTGCGGATCCGTTCAGCTATGTGCTGGCTGTACTCGGTTCGATCACCTTCTGGTCGCCGTCTTTCAGCCTGGTGCTTCTTTATCTGCTCGCCCTGCCTCTCTCTGCCCTCGGGGCCTGGTTCGCCGCGCGCCAACTCAGCACCCGTCCGTCGTTGCCCGCGCTCGCTGCCGTGCTCTGGGCGATCGCCCCGCCCCTCACCGGCGCTCTCAGCGGCGGGCACCTCGGCGCGGTCATCGCCCACCTACTGCTGCCATGGTTGGTTCTCGCGGCGCTGAACTCTCCGCGATCGTGGGCAGCGTCGGCGGGAGCGGCACTGCTCTTCGCGGCCATTGGGGCATCCGCCCCGAGTCTCGTGCCCGCGCTGGTGATCGCACTGCTGGCCTGGATCGTCGCCCGACCGAAGAGCGTGCATCGTTTGCTCGGCATCCCGATACCGGCACTCGCCCTGTTCGCTCCGCTCATTGCGCAGCAGGTCCTGCGTGGCAATCCTCTCGCCCTCTTCGCCGACCCGGGGGTGCCCGCGCCAACGGCGGCCGGATCGTCCCTGCAGCTCACACTCCTCTCACCATCGGCCGGACTCAACGGCTGGGCCGCCGTCGCGTCCTCGTTCCACCTTCCCGGTGTCTCAGCAACTGTGATCGTGGCCGCCCTGCTCCTGCCGGTCGGGGTTCTCGCGCTGCTCGCGCTCTTCGTGCCGGGTTCCCGACGAGCTATCCCGTCGATGATCATCGCTCTTCTCGGGTTCGCGACGGCAGTCGCGGCATCCCACCTGCAGGTCTCGCACCTCGGGTCGGCCGCAGTACCGGTCTGGACGGGCTCCGGCCTCAGCCTCTTCTGGCTCGGCCTCGTCGCCAGTGCGCTGGTCGCCCTCGATGCCCTCGGGCGATTCGCCATTCCCGTCGGCATTCTCACCGGAGTCACCGTCACCCTCCTGGTACTCCCCATGCTCGGAAGCGTTTTGCTGGGGACCAGCCCGGTCACGGTGGGCGCGCGCATCCTGCCCGCGGTGGTCACGGCGGAGGCCGAGCAACACCCGCGCGTCGGCACACTGGTGCTCACCCCCCAGCCCGATGGCGGACTCGCAGCCACTGTCCAGCGGGGTTCCGGGTCGACCCTTGACGACCAGTCGACCCTCGCCGCGACATCCACGGCATCGGATGCGACCTCGCGCGACATCGCGACCGTCGCCGGAAACCTGGCGTCCCGCAGCGGCTTCGACGCCGGCTCCGAGATGACGAAACTCTCGATCGGCTTCGTTCTTCTGACCCCGGATAAGACCCCCGTGCATAAGCGCACCGCCGAAGCGCTGGACAGCAACGCCCTGTTCGCCCCGGTCGGTGCGACCGACAACGGGCTGCTCTGGAGGTTCGATTCACTGACGGGGGAGAAGACGATCGCCACGGTTGGCAACACCGACACGGCCCTCGGAAACCTCATCCTGGTGGGCCAGGGCCTCATCTTCGGTATGACCCTGTTGCTCGGCATCCCGACCGCGCGCCGCCGCCGACGCCTCGCCGTCAGTGGCTCCAATCCCGGCCAGCCCGCCGATACCTTTGATGGGGATGGTGAAAATGAGTGATCCGACCGAACCCGTCGAGACTCGCGCTTACGTCGTTGAGATTGAGGATGTCGCCGAGCCAGTGATCAAGGCGCCGAGGACCGCGCGCGGGGCTGTGCTCGTCGGCGCACGCATCCTCACCGGCCTGATCGGGATCGGTGTCGCCGCGGTCGCCATCGGTGCGGCGGTCCTCGTGCCGCTGCCGAGCCATCAGGTGACACCCGCCTCCCGACTCGTCACCCCCGTGGCATCCGCCCAACAGCGTGTCTGCGCGGGGCCGCTGCTACGGCTCGGCGACGATGCCGGGCAGGCGGCGACCACGGTCTCGTCCGTCGGCTCGCCCGCTGTTCGCTACAGCCAGTCGGTGGGCAGGGCGACGCTCGCGCCTCTTGCTTCCACCGACAGCACCACCGGCGTAGCCCCCGACCTGCTCACGCTGCCGCCGCGTTCCACGGCCTCCTCGCAGCTGCCATTACTCTCTGGCAGCCAGACGCAGTCGGTGTCTTCCGGTGATCTCGTCGGCCTTGCCGCCGCAGAATGTGCGGAGCCCAGCAGCGACAGCTGGCTCGTCGGCGGCGCCACCGATACCGGGCGCACGACCCTCATCACCCTCAGTAATCCGAGCAATGTCGTGGCGACGGTCAATCTCAGCATCTTCTCCGAAACCGGACCTATCGTCGCGGCGGGGACGGAAGGGATCGTGGTCTCCCCGGGCGGCCAGCGCGTGCTGTCCCTTGCGGGTTTTGCGCCGAATATCACGTCCCCGGTGGTGCGCGTACAGAGCCGCGGTGGCCGGGTGGTCGCCGCCCTCCAGCAATCGATCGTCCGCACCCTCGAGCCCGGTGGGGTAGACATCATCGGCGAGTCTGCCAGCCCTTCGATGCTCACCGTCATCCCGGGTATCGTGCTCTCAAACGGAACGGCGCTGGCGGCGCGCCAGGCCGAGAGCGGGTTCGGTGACCTGAGGTCGATCATCCGCCTCTATGTTCCCGGCAGAGATTCCGCCCGCGCGGAGATCACGATCGCGCCGGAGGATGGCTCGGAGGCCGCCACACCGGTGCGCGTCGTCGTCCAGCCGGGAGTCGTGACCGAGGTTCCGCTCGATTCCTATGCCGATGGCAGCTACACGGTCAGGATCGCGACCGACAAGCCTCTCGTCGCGGGGGCTCGCATCTCCACGGTCGGCACTAATGGCCACACCGACTTCGCCTGGGTGACATCGACGACGAGTGTGTCCCATCGGGCGCTGATCACCGTCGCTCCGGGCCCGGCGCCGCTGATGCACATCTCCAATCCGACAGCGAAGAAGGTCACGGTCACCCTGGCTCACTCGGGCGAGGCCGACGTCTCGATCACCGTTCCTGCCGGCCGAACCGTCTCCCAGGTCGTCACCAGCGGCTTGGACTACACCCTTTCGGGCTTCGACCTTCTCGCGGTATCGGTGAGCTATCTCGGCGACGGTCAGATCGCAGGGTTCAGCGTGAGCCCGTCGGCGCCGGCATCCCGGTCGATCGTGATCTACCCCTGAGACATCTGCCGTCGGGCTATAGGTGGCGGAACCGCTCCGGAGCGAGATCCCACGGGTCTTTGCCCAGCAGGTCGGCGACCGCGCGGAACACGCAGCTCTCGATGAGCATGCGGCGGTGCAGGTCGTCCGTGCGCTGCAACCGGGCGAGCCTCTCGATCGGCAAACGGAACAGGATCACGCGCATTTCGGGCGCGATCGCGCACCACCGATCGATACCTCCGGCGGGCGCGATTTTGCTCGGCAGACCGGCAACCTCGAAAGAGACCCCGGCGAGTTCATCCGGCCACAGGTCCTTCAGGTATTCCGCGGTTGCCGCGACGGTGAGATCGAACAGGTCGGCGCGTGTATGCAGCAGTGGCAGGTGCGGGCCGGTGACAGCAGATCGGACGCCCCGGCCGTGCCGGTCACGCGACACGGGCCGCGCCGAGGGGCGGACTGTTCGGGATCGAGCCATCTGACGATTCTACGCGGCGGAATCCGGCCGGACGCGGCGCTAGGGTTGAAACAAATGGACGGTCGGCCGTGTAGCAAAGTCGCGTGTGCGAACGACGCCGTATCGACTCTCACCTATGTCTATGCCGACTCGATGGCCGTGCTCGGGCCGCTGAGCCGAGCCGCTGAGCCCCACAGCTACGACCTCTGCGCGAAGCACTCCGATCGGCTCTCGGTGCCGCAGGGCTGGCAGGTCATCCGGCACGTCTCTTTGGGTAGGTCGGAGTAGCGGGCGTGACCCGCCCTGTAAATTGACAGCATGACTGCCCCCATCGATCTCGCACCATTCATTAAGGCCTACGACGTGCGGGGTCTCGTCGGGTCGCAGCTCACGCCCGAGGTCGTGACGGCCATCGGTGCCGCCTTCGTCGATGAGATCGATGCGGCGGGGGAGGATGTCGTGATCGGCCATGACATGCGCGACTCGTCACCCGGATTCGCGGCCGCCTTTGCCGCCGGCGTTCAGGCCCGCGGTGGCAATGTGGTGTCGATCGGTCTCTGTTCCACCGATGAGACCTACTTCGCCTCCGGTCATTTCGATGCCCCGGCCGCGATGTTCACCGCCAGCCACAACCCCGCCAGCTATAACGGCATCAAGCTCAGCCGGGCGAGGGCCCAGGGCATCAGCTTCGACACCGGGCTCAAAGCGATCCGCGATCGCGCGCAGGCCTATCTCGCGGGTTCGATCGACCCGGTGGCGACGCCCGGCACCTTCCGATCGGTCGACGTGATGGCCGACTACGCGGCCTACCTGAGATCTCTCGTAGATCTCACGGGCATCCGTCCCATCCGGGTCGTCGTGGATGCCGGCAACGGCATGGGGGGCCTCACCGTGCCGGCGGTGCTCGGCACCGCCGCAGGCCTGTCCGAGCTTCCGATCGAGATCATTCCGCTGTATTTCGAGCTCGATGGCACCTTCCCCCATCACGAAGCCAATCCACTGGAGCCGGCGAACATCATCGACCTGCAAAAGGCGGTCGTCGAGCACGGGGCCGACCTCGGCCTCGCCTTCGATGGTGATGCCGACCGCTGCTTCGTGGTGGACGAGAAGGGTGATGCCGTCACACCATCCGCTGTCGCCGCCGTTGTCGCGCTGCGGGAGATCACCCGGGTGCGTGCGCTGCAGCCGGAGGGTGACATCTTCGTGATCCACAACCTCATCACCTCGCATATCGTGCCCGAGACCATCAAGGCGGCCGGTGCCATCCCCGTGCGGACCAAAGTCGGGCATTCGCTGATCAAGGACCAGATGAGGATCACCGGAGCCATCTTCGGCGGGGAACATTCCGCGCACTACTACTTTCGCGACTTCTGGGGAGCCGACAACGGAATGCTCGCTGCCATGCACTTCATGGCCGAGTTCGGCTCGCAGGCGGATCCGGTCTCCGAAATCTCGAAGGGGTACACGCCCTATTCGATGAGCGGGGAGATCAACTCGACCGTCACGGATATCCCGGCCGCCTACAACCGAATCGTCGAGGCGTACACCGGAGTGGGTGACTTCGATGAGTTGGACGGCCTCACGGTCACCGGGATGGTGGGCCAGGACGAGCCGTTCTGGTGGTTCAACGTGCGTCCCTCGAACACGGAGCCGCTGCTGCGCTTGAACGTGGAGGCAGGCACGCGCGCGGCGATGGAGCGCGTCCGGGATGCCGTGCTCGCGCAGATCCGGGACTAGACGCCGAGTATTCCTTGCCGACAGGTCTGGGCTGGATGTCTGGGCTGGGTGTCTGGGCTGGGGCGAGCAGGACCAGACCCGACACCGGGGAACAATCTCTGGTGACGTGCAGCCGGAGTCGCGTACTCTGGAGTCCATGACGATCACCGCCTCCAGTACAGCCCTGTCCTTCAAGGTCGCCGACCTGTCCCTCGCCGAGTCCGGACGCCACCAGTTCCGCCTCGCCGAGAACGAGATGCCCGGCCTCATGGCGTTGCGCAAGGAGTTCGGGGCATCCCAGCCGCTCGCGGGCGCTCGGATCGCCGGATCGATCCACATGACGGTGCAGACGGGCGTTCTCATCGAAACACTCGTGGCGCTCGGCGCGCAGGTGCGCTGGGCCAGCTGCAACATCTTCTCGACCCAGGATGAAGCGGCGGCGGCGGTCGCGGTCGGACCCACCGGTACCGTCGACAACCCTTCCGGTTCCCCCGTCTTCGCCTGGAAGGGCGAGACGCTCGAGGAATACTGGTGGTGCACCAACCAGATCTTCGACTGGAGCGCGGAAGCTGCGGCGGCCGGTGAAGACTGGGCCGGACCGAACATGATCCTCGATGACGGCGGCGACGCCACTGTCCTCGTGCACAAGGGTCGCGAATACGAGCTCGCAGGAGCTGTCCCGGATGCCGCGGAGGGCGACACTCACGAGTGGCGCGTGATCCTCGACACTCTTCGGGCGTCGCTCGCGTCGTCACCCGACCGCTGGACCGGCATCGCCGCCGAGATCAAGGGCGTCACCGAAGAGACCACGACCGGCGTGCATCGCCTCTACGAGTTGGCGCGGACCGGCCAGTTGCAGTTCACCGCCATCAACGTCAACGACTCGGTGACCAAGAGCAAATTCGACAATAAGTACGGTGTGCGGCACTCCCTTCCCGACGGACTCAACCGTGCGACCGATGTGCTCATCGGAGGCAAGGTCGCGTTCGTCGCCGGCTACGGGGATGTCGGAAAGGGCGCGGCCGATGCGCTCAAGGGACAGGGCGCCCGCGTCATCGTGAGCGAGGTCGATCCGATCAACGCGCTGCAGGCGGCAATGGACGGATTCCAAGTGACCACGATCGAGGATGTCCTCGGCGATGTCGATATCTTCGTCACGGGCACCGGTAACGAGAATGTGTTGACCGTCGACCATATGCTCGGGATGAAACACCTCGCCATCCTCGCGAACGTCGGCCATTTCGATAACGAGATCGACATTGCCGGGCTCGAGAGTCTCGCCGGCGCCGAGAAGATCGAGATCAAGCCGCAGGTGCACGAGTGGCGGCTGCCGACCGGCCGCAGCATCCTGGTGCTCTCGGAAGGGCGCCTGATGAACCTCGGTAACGCCACCGGGCATCCATCGTTCGTCATGAGTACCTCATTCACCAACCAGGTACTGGCGCAGATCGAGCTGTACGTGCGGGGCGACAACTATCCACTCGGCGTCTACGTGCTTCCGAAACACCTGGACGAGAAGGTCGCACGACTTCATCTTGACGCACTGGGTGTGAAGCTCACGGTGCTGTCAGACGAGCAGGCCGGGTACATCGGCGTTCCGGTCGAGGGTCCGTACAAAGTGGACCACTACCGCTACTAGAGCCTCGCCTCCGCGTCAATTGCTGACCCCGCGCGTTGCATCCGGGGTGGACGGTGGGACGATCTTAAACTGAGTGCAACTCGCCCTCCTGGGGCGACCGAGAACCTCGCGGTTGACGACGAACGAGCGGTTGATAATGATCGAAACAGTGGCCGCTGAGGCTGAGGTCATCCACTTCTCGCAGCCCTTCCGCAGTCAGAACGAGTTGCGCAACCTGGAGAGCGTGCTCGAGTCCGGGCATGTACACGGCGACGGCCCCTTTACGATGGCATCCGCAGGTAAGATCCGTGCCCTCAGCGGCGGCGGTCACGTGTTGCTGACGACCTCGGCGACACATTCACTCGAGATGGCGAGCGCACTGCTCGGCATCGGAGACGGCGACGAAGTGATCCTGCCGAGCTTCACGTTCCCCTCCGCGGCCGATGCCGTCGCCCGAACCGGTGCTCGATGTGTTTTCGTCGATATCGACCCGGCGACAGGCAACCTCGACCCCCAGCAGGTGAGCGAGGCCGTCGGGTCTCGCACCAGGGCGATCTCGATCATGCACTACGGGGGAGTCCCCGTGGACATCGATGCCATCCAATCGATCGCTCTGGATCACGGGCTCCCCGTCATCGAGGACAACGCCCACGGGCTCGGCGTCATCTCCGGAGACCGAACTCTGGGATCGGTGGGGGTCTTCGCAGCCCAGAGCTTCCATGACACGAAGAACGTGCAGTGCGGAGAGGGTGGCGCGCTTCTGATCAACGACCCGTCCTTCGTCCAGCGGGCTGAGATCATGCGGGAGAAGGGCACCAACCGGTCGCAGTTCCTGCGCGGGCAGGTGGACAAGTACAGCTGGGTGGACTGGGGATCGAGTTACCTTCCGAGCGAACTCAACGCTGCTGTGCTCGATTCGCAGCTCGACGACTTCGCTGAAATCCAGCGTCGCCGTTTCTCGGTCTGGAACCATTATTCCCGCGAACTCGCAGAGTGGGCCGACGCGAATCGGGTGGAGCGGATGACTCCGCCGCTCGGCATTCACGCCGCCCACCTGTTCTATCTCCTGATGCCGACCGGTGATTCCCAGACCGGTCTGATTGCTCACCTTCGTGCTGTCGGCGTCGTCGCCACCTTCCACTATGTGCCCCTTGACACCAGCGCAGCCGGGCGCCGCTTTGGACGATCGCTCCAGCCGCTCACGAAGAGCGAGGATTTTTCCCGCCGGCTGGTGCGACTTCCCCTCTGGGCCGGAATGTCCGACGACCAACTCGCACGGGTGGTCGCGGGGGTGCAGTCTTTCCGAGTTCTGTAGGGTTTAGCTGTGATCGATGACCTGGAACTGCCCACCCTCCATCCGGATGCCCCCGCGTGAGCGCTCTCGGTCGTGCTGCCGCCACCCTGAGGACGGAAGGTGTCCGTTCGATGGCTTGGCGAAGCGCCAAGTACCTGACCAGCCGGTACGGGCCGTTCGTGGTGACCCCTCTCTCGTCGGTGTACCGGGACGATGTAATCGCGGTCGACTGGACCAGGCCGCGCGACTTCAACGGACATGTGAACGAGGGCGTCGATGGCAAATACACGGTCGCCTGGGTGATCACGCCACCGAGCCGAACGAGCGGCGGTCACCAGAACGCGTTTCGTTTCATGAGTTTTCTCGAGGACGCCGGCCACGACCTCACGGTCTACCTCTACTCTCCCGGGCGCTATCCCCGGGTGAATATCGATGAGATCACGTCGATGATGCGGGGGATGAGCGGATTCCCGGAGCTGGTCGGAAAGATGAAGCTTTACGACCCCGCCGAAGGCTTCGCGCCGGGGTACGACGCGATCGTCGCATCCGACTGGGAGGCCACTTACGCCGCCCATCGCTACGAGGGCCAAGCGAAGAGGTTCTACTTCGCCCAGGACTTCGAGCCGTATTTCTTTGCCCAGGGAAGCGACTACGTGCTGGCGGAGAACTCCTATCGCCTCGGCTTCCACGGTATCGCCGCCGGACAGTGGCTCGGTGAGAAGCTGCGCACCGAGTTCGGGATGTCCTGTGATGCCTACGACTTCGCCGTGGACACCCGCCGGTACACCTACGCCAACACCGCCCCCCGCACCGAGATCGTCTTCTACGCCCGGCCCCCGACCCCACGCCGGGCCACCGAATTCGGGCTGCTCGCGCTCAGCGAGATCAGTCGACTGCGGCCGGATATCACGATCAATCTCGTGGGGTGGGACATGTCGGGATACGACGTGCCCTTCCCACACGTCAATCACAAGGCGCTCGACATCGCGCAACTCGACGAGATTTACAACCGTTGCGCCGCGGGACTCGTGCTCTCGCTGACGAATATGTCGCTTCTGCCGATGGAACTCATGTCGAGCGGGGTCGTGCCCGTCGTCAACGATGCGCCGAACACTCGCGGGGTGTTCGACAGCCCCAACGTCGAGTACGTGCCCATGTCGCCCAAGGCGATCGCCGAACGCATCATCGCCATCGTCGACCGTCCCGATGCGGTCGAGCACGGGGCACGGATCTCCCGGTCCGTCGGGGAAACGGACTGGTCAGACCCGGCGAGTCAGTTCATCGGATCATTCGAGACGGCAATGCGGACGGTGCTCTGAGTGGCTGGCACGACGGCAGAGGCGAGAGAGACGACATCCCTCGACGCGACCGTCATCATTCCGGTGCTCAACGGTGAGGACTACCTCGAGCGGTTACTCGACACGCTCGAGCGGCAGGACTTCCCGGGTGTGGTCGAGATCCTGGTCATCGACTCCGGTTCGACCGATCGCTCCCTCGAGATCGTGCGGGCCCATCCCTCGGTGCGACTGCATGAGATTCCCAACTCGGAGTTCGGACACGGCACGACCCGCAATCTCGCTGCGCGTCTCGCGCGCGGACGGCTGCTCGCCTACCTGACGCAGGATGCGATTCCTCTCGATACCGGATGGCTCACGGCTATCACCGCGCCGATCGACCCGGCGGGGCTCGACGCGGTAGCAGTGTTCGGGCGGCAGGATCCGCGACCGGGCTGCTTTCCGTTGCAAAAGTATGAGATCCAGGCGGTATTCGCGCGATTCGGCGACGGGGTCACGCTCTACCAGCGCGATGATCGCGAACCGACGCCCGCGGAGATGGATCTGCTGGCCTTCTACTCCGATGTCAACTCGGCAACCCGGCGCGATTTTCTGCTCGACGTGATCCCCTACCGGGATCTCTCCTACTCGGAAGACATCGCCTTCGCGCGTGATCTGATCGAGGCAGGGTATCGCAAGGCCTACGCCGCCGCCGCCGCCGTCGAGCACTCGAATGACCTGTCCTTTCGGGAGTATGGCAAGCGCATCTTCGACGAGACGCTCGCGCTGCGTCGAGTGGATGGGGCCGCTCGCCCCTACGGTATCGGCGGGCGAATACTGCGTGCGGGCTACGGCATCCTGACGGACTCCGGGCGAATCATCCGCGATCCCGATTTCGGCGTCGCCGCGACTGTGCGGTGGTTGGTGGTGAATCCCTGGTACCACGTATCGAAATGGCGGAACTACGGGCGCGCGCTCCGGGTGGGGCTCGACGACTGGAAGACGATCAGCGCCCGGTCACTCGAGACAGAGCGGGTGCGTCGAGCGCGTTAGCGGCTCGATCCAGCGAGTAGTGAGCGCAGGGCAGGGGACAGCGGACCGCGCTTTCGCACGAGGCCGTGGGAGACACCGATCACCGTCGCGAGCAGTTGGGCCCCGCGACGAGGGCCGGAGACGATGGTGGTGACGGTCGGCGATAGTTCTCGTTTGACCGCGGAGAGCACCCAGCGTGGACGCAGGCGCAAGTACCGGAGGTAGAGGTCGACGTTATTGCGGGCAATAAAGTAGCGCCGGATAGGCCCGTGGTATTCGTAGGTCTCGGGTTCTCCGTCCGCCCGGCGTCGAGCGATCCCGAATGGCCGCAGAAGGGCCTGTTCCCCGAGGGAGTGGGTGATATCAGTGCCCGGCCCGACGGCGATTCCATACCCGTGACGCGCGATGCGCAGGCAATATTCGGTATCGACGCAGTCGATAAAAAGTCGTTCGTCGAAGAGCCCGCACTCGGAAAGGCATTCGGCACTGATCAGGAATCCCGACTGAATCGCTTCGCGTACCAGCCCCAGTCCCTCCGCCGTGTAACGCTCGGGAATGGACGGTTGTCCGTTGACGCGGTCGGTGCAGACGATACCGAGATGAGTCTCCGGCGCGGCGATTCGAAAGGCGGTGACGCAGTCGGCGACGTAGTGATGGGGAAGCTGGGTGTCCTGGTCGAGGGTGAGCACGAAGTCGGCACCCCGCTCGAGAGCGACGCGGATGCCGGTATTGAGCGCCGCGCCGATACCGAGATTCGAGTTGCTGCGAATGATCTCCGCACCCAGTACGGCGGCCGAGTCGAACACAGCGGCACTATTCGCGGGGCTCCCATCATCGACGATGATGATGGCCTGGACCTGTGGGGCGAGCGCCTGTATTCCTCGAAGTAACTCCTCATCGGGGCGGAAGGCAGGAATCACGGCGATCACGATCGGTCGCGTATCTCTCTCGATTTCGGTCACACACCATTATCGAGGGCATCCGATCGCGTTCCATCCGGGACGGTACAGTGGGGCTGTCAGTAGGACGAGGGAGACGTACGCGCCGTGACCGACTCGAATGGCGCGGCGTGGACCGGGCCCGAGGCAGAACTCGATGGGCGTCAGCGGATGCTCGCCCTCGAGCGCCAACTCGAGTTGGTGGATCGGGTCAAGAGCCTGGAGGCTCGGCTCGCGCAATGCACGGCCGATGCTTCCCTGGTGCCGTCGGACCAGCTCAGCGCCGAACAGCAACTGTTGGTCCTGCGCGAATCGCTGCCCTGGAGGGTGGGGAGGGTCGTGACCATTCCGGTGCGGGTTATCGGCAGAGCGTTGCGACGCGGTACCCGCGAGTGATCGGCTCGCCCACTCTCGAGGTGTGGGTCGACTGCGCGGGCCTTCCCCCGGCGGAGGTCGACGCAGTACGTGCAACGCTGGGACGACAGCGTGATGGCGCGGATGCGACCTTCCTGATTGTCGATGGTGCGGCCGAATCATCGGCGCTCAACGCAGTGTTGTCCCGCACGACGGCCGATTGGATCATCTGGCTCGACTCCTCGGCGACTCTTGCCGGTGGAGCCCTCGCGGTCATCCGATCGGTCCTTGGCCGATTCGATGTCGACGTCTTCTTCGGCCACGGCGTGCGGCGCGACGGAGTGGTCGTTCGCCGCCCTTCGCCATCGCCGATTCGGCTGCGTTCCCAGGACTACCTCGGCCCGCTTCGCGGATTTCGAACGGCCGCACTCCGGGAAGTGGGCGGATTTGCGCCGGAGGCCAGCGGGGCGCATCCCTTCGAACTCGCGCTGCGGCTCGGTGGGGTGCCAGCGCGAACGCTGCGAATTCCCGAGGTGCTGGCGATCGAATCGGAGCAGTTGCCGGGCTCAGCCTCCGCCGATCGTGGCGTGGTTTCGCGCTATCTCGACGGTCTCGGGATCGAGAACTCGATCGACTCTGAAGGCCGATCACTGCGGGTGCGCTACCCGGTAGTCGGTGAACCGCTGGTCTCCCTGATCATCCCCACTCGGGGGAGCAGCGCCCTCATTCACGGTCGGTCCAGCGTGTTAGTGGTCGACGCGGTGCGCGGCATCGTCGAGCGATCGACCTACCGGCACTTCGAGCTGGTCGTCGTCGCGGACAACGAGACTCCCCAAGTCGTCATCGACGAGCTCATTCTCGTGGCCGGTGACCGCCTGCGCCTGGTGAGATGGAGCGACGCATTCAATTTCTCGGCGAAGATGAATCGAGGGGCGATCTTCGCGAAAGGCGAGTACCTCATTCTTCTCAACGATGATGTCGAGCTGATCTCGTCGGACTGGATCGAGACCATGCTCGGGCTCGCCCAGCAGCGTGATGTCGGCCTCGTCGGCACCTTTCTCTTCTTCGAGGATGGCACAGTGCAGCATGCTGGCCATCTGTATTCGGCGAGTTGGGCCGGGCACAGCGCTCTCGGCTGGCAGGCGTCGCGCGATGACCCGATCGGGTCGATGCGGGTGGATCGGGAGGTCTCCGGTGTCACCGCGGCCTGTGCCATGGTCAGCGCGGACACTTTCTGGGACGTGGGCGGATTCTCGTTGGATTTTGCGGGCAACTACAACGATGTCGACCTGTCGCTCAAGGTCGCGGCGACCGGTCGGCGAAACATCTGGACGCCGCATGCCCGACTGATCCATTTCGAGTCGAAGACCCGAGAGGCGGCAGTGCTGCCTGCGGAGCTGCAGACACTTCGCGCTCGCTGGGGCACGCGACTGCTGGCTGATCCATATTGGCCGGAGCAGTAGAGACGACCGGCTCAGCGCTCCGGAAACCCGTGCGGCAGACCCTCGAGAGCCGGGCGCAGGTGCTCGAGGCGCTGTGCTTCCTGGGTGAGCCCGGTGTATTCGCGATCTCGGCGCAGTACCGAGACGGCGGCGAGGAAGAGTTCCGCGTTCACCGCGGGCAGCGGCGAGACGAACACGGATGCTTCGGTGGCGAGCGAGCGCGACAGCCGGTCCCGCGCATCCGGGGTCAATCGCGTGGCTTGGCGCAGAAACTGGGCGATGCGACGGGAGAGGCCGTCGGGCATCCGTGCCACATCGGCCGTGGCCGCCCAGCCGACCAGTTCGAGCGGAACGCTGTAGACGGGCGGCGTGATCTTCGAGACCCGTTCGTTCTGGCTGTAGGTACCGGCGAGCAAGTCACCCATGCGCTTGGCCCGGCCGTTGAACAGCGCAGTGAGCGACGCGATGGCCCCGAGCGTGGAGAACAGTTCCAGTACTCCGACCAGGGCGCGGATGAACGCGTGGCGGAAGCCGATCGATCCGCCGTCGTCCCGCACGATGCGCCCACCGACCGCGAGTTTGCCGAGCGACTTGCCCTGGCTCAGGGTTTCAATGGTGGTGGGTACCACGACGATGCAGAAGACGAGAGACGCGAGCGTGAACGCCGTAGCGCTGGCCTCGTCGAAAAAGCGGCGAAGCACAGGGGAGTTCAGTGCGAGCAGGATGAGCAGCCAGAGGCCGAGATAGGCGACGAAGTCGATGATCGCGCCGGCTGCCCTCAGGACAAAACTGGTCGGCCGCAGGTCGAGGCCCACGGCTTCCCCGGTCATCATGACGAGATCATCCGGGACATCGGTCGTACCCGCATTGCCCTGCGTCGCCGTCACCATGTCTAGTATCTAAACAGATGGATCTCGATGCCTACTCCGCCGCGCACCGCGATGAGTGGGACGAGCTTGCCCAGTTGGGAGCCAAAAGGAGATTCACGGGCAGCGAATCCGACCGGCTGATCGAGCGCTACCAGTCCGGGGCGAGCCAGCTGTCGGCGATCAAGACCACGGCGGGACAGTCCGTGCAGGGTGACCGTCTGTCACTCTCCCTGTCACGGGCGCGGCTGCGCTTCACCGGTGCCGGCAGTAACGTGCTCAGCCAACTGCCCATCTTCTTCGGGGCGCAGCTTCCCGCGGCCCTCTATCGCATCCGTTGGACCAGCCTCATCGTCGCGCTCGCGACCGCACTCGTTGCCCTGCTCTACGGCTATTGGGCGCTCAACACGCCCGGGGTGCTCTCGCACTTCGGCACCGCGGAGTTTCGCAAGCAGTTCGTGGAGCAGGACTTCGTAAACTACTACTCCAATCACGCACCATCCTCCTTCACCGGGCAGGTCTGGACGAACAACGCCTGGCTCGCCGCCCAGTGCATCGCATTCGGCATCGTCGGCGTCTATTCCCCGTACCTGCTACTCATGAATGCGAAGGGAATCGGACTCGACGGTGCGCTGATGGCCTCCCACGACCGCCTCGGTATCTTCTTCCTCTACATCGCCCCGCACGGCCAGCTCGAGCTCTACTCGATCTTCGTCGCCGGTGCCGCCGGGCTGACCATCTTCTGGTCGTGGATCGCACCCGGTGGCCGGGCACGCGGACAGGCGCTCGCCGAGGAGGGCCGCGCGTTGATCACCGTGGCGATCGGACTGATCTTGTCCCTCCTCGTCTCCGGCATCATCGAGGGATTCGTCACGCGCCAGGACTGGCCCTGGGTGATCAAGATCGGAATCGGCACTGTGGCGCTCGGATCATTCCTGTTCTACCAGTGGGTGATCGGACGTCGGGCCGTGCGCGCCGGGAACACCGGTGACCTCGACGAATTCGAGTCGGGCGCGCGGAGGATCGTCGCCGCCTGACCGGACTGGGCCTGCTCCGCCGGTCCCTCCGCGCTCACTTACTCGCCCGGCAGCATTCATCATTCAGGAATGTGTGGGGTTGGTGGGACAGGAGTGCTTGATGTGACCCCAGGGCACAAAATCAGCCCCTCCAGCACCACACATTCCTGAATGATGAAGGTAGCGGAGGGGGCTCTTGTCGTGACCAGTTTTGAGTTGTTCATGATTAGGGATATCATCGAGTAAATGGACATCGAATTGAGGGCCGCATTGCGTGCTGCCGGGCTGAAAATAACGCCCGGTCGGATCGCCGTTCTCACGGCCCTCGCTGAGCATCCTCATTCCTCTGCGGAGTCACTGCGGGGGGCATCCGCCGCCGGTCTTTCTATCCAGTCCGTGCACAACGTGCTCGCCGATCTGACAGCGGCGCGGATCATCCGCCGTATCGAGCCGGCCGGATCTGCCGCACTGTACGAAAGTCGTATCGGAGATAACCACCACCACATCGTCTGCTCCCGTTGCGGCGCGGTGGGCGATGTCGACTGTGTGCACGGTGCTGCACCGTGCCTCGCGCCGAGCTCTACGAACGGCTTCACCATCGTCACCGCCGAGATCACCTTCTGGGGACTCTGCACCCTCTGTCAGGCCCTCCCCACCGAGGCCTTGATTGTTCGGCCCTCGACTACCACCACCTGACCTCCAACTGAAAGAGACTGCATCGTGACTGAACCAACGACGAGCCAGACCGGAACCCCGATCGCCAGCGACGACCATTCGCTCACCGCAGGAAATGATGGCGTGACCGTCCTCCACGATCGCTACCTGGTCGAGAAACTGGCCCAGTTCAACCGCGAGCGCATCCCGGAGCGGGTCGTGCACGCCAAGGGCGGCGGAGCTTTCGGAACCTTCACCGCAACCGAAGACGTATCGGCGTACACGAAGGCCGCAGTCTTCCAGACTGGAACCACCACCGAGATGCTCCAGCGCTTCTCGAGTGTCGCGGGTGAGTCAGGGAGCCCCGACACGTGGCGCGACGTTCGAGGCTTCTCACTGAAGTTCTACACCAGCGAGGGCAACTACGACATCGTCGGCAACAACACTCCGGTGTTCTTCATTCGCGACGGAATGAAGTTTCCCGACTTCATCCGCTCCCAGAAGCGGCTGCCCGGCACTGGCTTGCGAGACGCTGACATGCAGTGGGACTTCTGGACCCTCTCGCCAGAGTCGGCACATCAGGTGACGTACCTCATGGGAGACCGCGGACTGCCGCGCTCCTGGCGCGAAATGCCCGGTTACGGTTCGCACACCTTCCTCTGGATCAATGCCGCCGGTGAGCAGTTCTGGGTGAAGTACCACTTCAGTTCCCAGCAGGGCAACGTGGAGATGGGCGGGGCTGAAGCCGAGCTCATCGCCGGTGCGGATGCTGACTACTATCGTCGCGACCTTCATGACGCGATCGCCGCGGGTGACTTCCCCTCCTGGGACATGCACGTGCAGGTGATGCCCTACGACGACGCGAAAACCTACCGCTTCAACCCCTTCGACCTCACCAAGGTCTGGCCGAAGGTGGACTATCCACTGATCAAGGTCGGAACCTACACGCTCAACCGTAATCCGGAGAACTTCTTCGCGCAGATCGAGCAGGCCGCATTCTCACCGGCGAACACGGTGCCCGGTATCGGCATCAGCCCGGACAAGATGCTGATGGCGCGGGTGATGTCGTATCCGGATGCCCAGCGCTACCGGGTCGGTACCAACTTCACCGAGATTCCGGTGAACGCCCCGATCTCGCCGGTCAACAGCTATACCCAGGATGGCGCCGGCCGCCACGGCTTCAAACCCGCGTCCTCGCCGGTATACGCACCTAATTCCTTCGGTGGACCGCAAGCGGATGTCGACGCAGCGGGCGAAGGAACCTGGGAGTCGGACGGAGCCCTCGTGCGCTCCGCCGCCACCCCGCACTCCGAAGATGACGACTTCGGCCAGGCGGGAACCCTGTACCGCGAGGTGTTCGATGACGCAGCGAAGGAGCGCTTCCTTCAGACCATCACTGGGGCTGTCGGCGGCGTGCAGAGCGCGGAGGTCCGCGAGCGGGCGATCCAGTACTGGACACAGGTCGACGCCACTCTCGGCGCCTCTCTGCGCGCGGGGCTATCCGCAGCGATGTCGGCCGATGACGCTGACGATATGGTTGGGGCCGGTCTCGTCAGTTGATGCTCCTGGGGGTGTCCGTAGTCGGGCGGGGGCGCCCTGCCTTTGCAAGGGCATCCCGGGGGCGGGCAGCTCGGCTCTCGTAGCCCGCAGCCCGGCTCTAACCCCTCGCAGCCCGTACCCCTTCACCAAATGCAGGACGACCCGCAGCAAATCATCCACACGTGCCTCACCAGCCCCAGGAGTAACACTGCTTCCTGCATTTGCGACAGGTGAGGGGGCGCCGGCCCGGACGGCGTGCGGTCTGGGCGTTCTACAACCGCCCGGCAGCCTTCAGCGCGATGTAGCGGTCGGCGAGGGCCGGCGGCAGGTCCGCGGGAGCCCCAGTGACGACATCCGCCCCCAGCTGCCGGATGGCGGCCGATACCCGGGTGGTGTCGAGCATGGCCCGTTCGGCCGCCGCGGCGCGGTAGACGTCATCCCGGTCGCCGCGGTCGAGGGATGCCGAGAGCACGGTCGGGTCGGTGACCGAGGACACGACCACGGTGTGTTTGCGGGTGAGCTGCGGCAGCATCCCGAGCAGTCCGCGGGAGCCTCCGGCCGCGTCGATCGAGGTCATCAGTACCACCAGCGCGTGCTGGCTCGTCACCGAGCGCACAAGCGAGGGCACCGCCGCCCAGTCCATCTCGATAAGTTCCGGATCGATCGGTGCCATCACGTTCACCATCCGGGAGAGCAACTCCGGGCCGCTTGCGCCTTGGATGCGACCGCGAACGCGGCGATCGTAGACCACAACATCCACCCGGTCGCCTGCCCGGGTGGCCAGCGCCGCGAGGAGAAGCGACCCCTCGAACGCGGTGTCGATGCGCGGTTCGTTGGCGATGCGGGCCGCGGAGGTGCGTCCGCTGTCGATCACGATCACGACGCGGCGATCACGCTCGGGCCGCCAGGTGCGCACGACCAGGTCGCTGCGCCGGGCGGTGGCGCGCCAGTCGATCGAGCGCACGTCATCGCCCCGCACGTACTCCCGCAGGCTGTCGAACTCGGTGCCCTGCCCGCGGATCATCACACTGGTTCGACCGTCGAGCTCGCGCAACCGGGCGAGCCGTGAGGGGAGGTGCTTGCGGGAGTTGAACGGAGGGAGCACCGTGATGGCGCCCGGTAGATCGATGGTCGCTTGGCGCGCCAGCAGTCCGAGCGGTCCGAAAGATCGCACGGTCACCTGCGCCGCGCGGCGTTCACCGCGGCGGAACGGGGTGAGCGATGTCTCGATCCGCCGTCGCTCGGCGGCCGGAAGCACCAGTCGTGCCCGGGTGGGAGACGCGCCGGCCGAGGGCTGCCAGCCATCCCGTACGATTCCGCGAATGGTGCGCCGCCCCGTGTTCGTGAGGAAGAGGGCGGATGCTACGGTCTCGCCGAGTCGCACGCGAGCGGGTAACTCCCGCTCGAGTCGCAGCTGTCTCGGGGAGCCAGCGATGAGAAGGTCGATCCCGCCGATGAGAGCGACGAGAATCAGCCATAGGCCGAGCCAGTCGGGCTGGTCGAAGACCACGATCGGCACGATGCCGAGCGCGACGAGCACGACGAACCGCCCCGTCCACGCCATCAGAGGGACCACATTTAGATCGGCACCTGCACCTGGCTGAGGATCGATCGCAGGATCGCGTCGGGTGCTACGCCCTCGAGCTCGGCCTCCGGACGCAACTGGATGCGGTGTCGCCAGACCGGCAGCACCATCGCCTGCACATGGTCGGGCGTGATCGAATCGAATCCGTTGAGCCAGGCCCATGCTTTCGCGGCGGAGAGCAGCGCCGTCGTGCCGCGGGGGGACACGCCGAGTTTTACACTGGGGCTCTGGCGGGTTCCGCGGGCGAGGTCCACGATGTAGGCCAGCAGGTCGGCGGAGGCCCTCACCCGTCCGACCTCTCCCTGCGCTGCGGCGAGCTGCGCCGCATCCAGAACCGCCGTCACCCCGGCAGCCTCGAGATTTCGCGGGTTGAAGCCGGCGGCGCTGCGCGTGAGCACCTCGACCTCGTCGGCTCGTTCCGGAATCTCGAGGACGAGCTTCAGGAGAAAACGATCGAGTTGCGCCTCGGGCAGCGTATAGGTGCCCTCGTACTCGATCGGGTTCTGGGTTGCGGCGACGATGAAGGGAACGGGAAGCGGTCGAGTCTCCCCGTCCACGCTCACCTGGCGCTCCTCCATGGCCTCCAGCAGTGCGGACTGGGTTTTCGGAGGAGTGCGGTTGATCTCGTCGGCGAGCAGGATGTTCGTGAACACCGGGCCGGCGCGGAAGTCGAACTCTCCGCTGCGCGCGTCGTAGACGAGCGAGCCCGTCACATCCCCCGGCATCAGATCGGGGGTGAATTGCACCCGCTTGGTCTCGAGCTGTAGCGCCCGGCTCAGGGTGCGCACGAGCAGAGTCTTCGCGACGCCGGGCACCCCCTCGAGCAGCACGTGGCCTCCGGCAAGGAGGGCGATGATCAGGCCGGTGACGGCGCCATCCTGCCCGACGACGGCCTTACCCACTTCTACCCGCACCCGGGCGAATTGCTCACGGAGGGCTGGGGAGCCGGTCGGTGAGTTGGGCTGAGGAGAGTTGGGAAGGGAGGAGTCGGCGGAGGATGCAGCGAGGTCGGTCTCGGTCATTCGTTCATTCTCCATGGTGGTTGGTGCCGGTCAGGACGGGCGGATGTCGCGGGCAACACGTCGTTCGAGTTCGAGCAGTTCATCGGAGAGCCGCACGAGATCCCGGTCGGTGCGGGGCTCCTCGGTGAGCAGCAGGGAACGGATCTCGGATGCATCGCGGGCAGTAACCCTCGCGACGGTGGCGATCACGTCGTCTACGGTGGCGAGCCGCGAGAGTCCACACAGTGTGGCCAGTCGGGAGACCGCACCGATGCGCAGGGAGTCGAGCGCTCGTAACCGTGCCGCGCCCCTCTGGTAGAGGCGAGCCCGTCCCTCCATCGTCTCGCTAGCGCGCACGACGACCGGCAGGTTCTCGACCACCAGCGGCCCGAGGCGGCGTCCGCGCCAGAATGCTGCTGCGATGGCGACGATGATCAGCAGGGTCGCGACCGAGCCGACCCACGGGGGCGTGAGATCGGCAAGAGTCGGGCCGTTGATCGACGAATCGTCGATCGTCGGTAGATACCAGACCAGGCGGTGGTTATCACCGAGAAGGGTCAGCGCGAGCGCGGCAATGCCACGCTCGGCGACGTGTTCGTTGGAGAATACATCGGTGCTGCCGACGACTGTGATGTGCTGCGACGCTCGGGTGATGTCGACGACCGAGAACGTATTCGAACCGCTGCGGAAGCATCCGGTCGCGTCCGCGGCTTTGTCGATGACGCGGAAGCCGGATCCGATGCCGCTCACTCGCCCGGCAGCGCGCGCGGCAGGGAGGTCGCACCCGGCGGCGAGTGAAGCGCGGCCGACGACTCCGGCGAGCCCGACCTCCGGGGCGAGTACTTTCGCCTGCGAGAAGGTGGGGGACAACAGCACGACGTGGCCGGCCAGGCCGGCGAGGGACCGCAGTTGTGTTTCGTTCAGATGCGACTCGGGGTCGACGAGAAACAGCGTCGAACCGGGAGAGCTGCGGAGGGCGGATGTCGCGCCGGAGAGTGTCGCGGGCACCGAGACATCTACTCCCCGGCTGCGCAGTACCTCGGCAACGGCCTTGCTGCCGGCCGGCGCCGCATTGGTGGCCGAGAACGGCACACCGCCGGTCGAGGCACCGGTGGCCGCGAGGGCGATCACGGCGATCAGCACCAGGATGACTGCCGTGACGATCCAGAACAGCGCCTGACGGCTGGCGACCCGGATTGTCGGGGTGAGGGTGGTTGCGGTGGTCGTCATCGGGTTGTCACCACGGGAGGCAATGTCGGGCGTGCCGCACGCAGGTCGCTTTCGAGGGCGGTGGCCGAGCGATAGGCGGCCTCGGTGCCCTCCCGGCTGAGGTAGCGCACATCGTCGAAGGTGGATGCCGCAGCGGAGAGCCTCTCGGAGAAAGCCGGTAACACCGTTCCGGCGCGTACGGCGAAATCCCGCGCGGTGGTGCCGGGGGAGACCGTGACCAGGGTGCGCTCGGCGAGTCCGCGGGCGATCGATCGGAAGATCTCCTCGATGGCGAGCACCCAGTCCGACCGCGCCGCGGCCTCTTCGGCGGATCGGCGCATGGCGGTCGCATCCCGGGCGTCGTCGCTGCCGAACAGGGCGCCGCTCTCGGAGCTCCGCCGGTTGAGGCGTGGTGCACCGAAGATGAAGAATGCCGCGACGAGGGCCGCAATGACCACGAGCAGTGCGACGATCAGGATCGGGCCCTGCACGCCTGGCCCACCGTCGAGCTTCAAAGACTGCAGCCAATGCCAGAATGCCTGCGATGCTCGGTCGAACCAGGTCGGTTGAGCGGCCCGGTATTCGGGTTTCGACAGCTCCTGGATGATCCATCGCTGCGCCTGGGCGGAGTCCGGATCGACCGGTACGGTGAGCCCGACCAGACTCAGCGTCGTGGCTATCACACCCACTGAGACTCGCCGGCCGGCGGCTGCGGCAGGACCGGAGCACCGCGTAGCAGCGGATCCAACGTACCCGCGTTGCCGGACTGCTTCGCCTCGACATAGCGAACCAGCTCGAGATCGAGCCCCTCTTTTCGAATGCGCAGGTCGAGGTAGATGAGCCCCGTGGTGGCCGACTGCACTACCGAGGTGATCGACTGCACCACGACGGCGATCACGACGGCGAGCACACCGACCACCACGAGCACCACCATCACTCCGCTGCCCTTCTGTCCCTGAGGATCGAACAGCACCGTCGCCATCTGGGTGACGAAGGAGAGTGGAATCGATGCCACCTGGGTCACGATACCGAGGATCACAGCGACGAGAAGGCTGATCCCGAAGGTGCGCCAGAAATACCCTTCGGTGAGCGACCAGGAGCGGGCGATGGACTGGCGGATGCTGAGACGCTCGATCATCAGCACGCTTGGCACCAGGGCGAGCTTGGTGCTCAACCAGACGGAGGCGACCACGAGACCGAAGAACGCGAAGATGCCGATCAGCACGGCGGCGATGATCCCTCCGGTGCCGAGACTCACCGCCAGCAGCACAATGATCACGACGATCACCGCCAGCACGAGGGTGGAGGCGAGCACGAGCAGTGCGGCCCATCCGATCAGCGCGCCGATGCGGCCACGAGCCTTCGCCCACAGGGCTCCAAGGGTCAGTTTCTCGCCGACGGCACCGCGCGAGACCTCGAGCACGATGATTCCCTGGAGAACGGCGGAGGCGATCACCGCGAGAAGTCCGGGGATGATCGAGGCCACGACGATAAGTCCGGTCGCGCCGGCGGTGATCTGGTCTGCGTTCTGGCTTGAACTCGAGTTCACGCGCGAGACGGCGCTGAAGCTGACCCCCGCCACCGCGACGATCAGCAGCAGGTAGACGCTGCCCTGGATGAGCAGTGCCGCCCCGAATGTGGGCTTCGGGTTGCGGCGGAGCACCCGGAAAGCGGCCCCGAGGATCGTGCCGAGATCGAGGGGATACAGGGGAATGAGGCCCGGTTTCGGTGGCGGGGTCCAGCCCGGTTGCGCGCCGCCGGGGTAGCCGTAGTCGTAGCCACCGCCCCCCGTCGGGGACTGCCCGACGAGGTGCGGGTCGACCGGTGGGGCAATTGGCGGAGCGATCGGGGGCGCGGGCGGGGTGGGGGAAGAGGTTGCCCCCGGGCTCGCCCACCTCTGTTCGTTCACACCGTTTTCGTTCGTACCGTTTTCGTTCGTACCGTGTTCGTCGGTCACGCGTGATCCCCTCGTCGCGGCAGTTCAGTCACTGTTCGGACGGTCACGGTCCGTGCCCCAGCGTCCGGCGGGCACAGCAGCCCGTGGGAATATGCTTTCACACTCGGCTACTCTTATGCGAAAGCATCTGAGCCAGTCTCGGACCCGAATCCCATCATGAGGACCGGATGATGACCGCACGCATTCTCGTAGTCGATGACGACACCGCCCTCGCGGAGATGATCGGAATCGTACTTCGCTCCGAAGGGTTCGAGCCCTCCTTCTGCGGAGATGGCAGTCTTGCGCTCGCCGCCTTCCGTGAGGTGCAGCCCGATCTGGTATTACTCGACCTGATGCTTCCGGGAAAAGACGGTATCGAGGTCTGTGCGGAGATCCGCACCGAGTCCGGCGTGCCGATCATCATGCTGACCGCCAAGTCCGATTCGACGGATGTCGTGCGCGGCCTCGAAAGCGGAGCGGACGACTATGTCGTCAAGCCCTTCAATCCCAAGGAACTCGTGGCGCGCATCCGCACTCGACTGCGTCCCACGCCCACGCCGACCACCAACGCGCTGCAGGTGGGTGACCTGCAGCTTGATGTTGCCGGACACGAGGTGAAACGCGGTACGACGAAGATCAACCTCACGCCACTCGAGTTCGAACTCCTGCTCGCCCTTGCTCTCAAGCCACAGCAGGTTTTCACCCGTGAGATGCTACTTGAGCAGGTCTGGGGGTACCACTACAAAGCGGACACGCGACTCGTGAACGTGCACGTTCAGCGACTACGCGCCAAAGTGGAGGAAGACCCCGATAACCCGCGCATCGTGATGACCGTTCGGGGCGTCGGCTATCGTGCGGGCTCCAGCAGCTGACCCAGCCGGAGTGCAGAGAGAACATCGATCGTGAATAGCTTCGACTGGCGATCGTATGCGGATCGTCTCTTGCGGTTCTGGCGGGTATCCCTGCAGTTCCGCACCGTGACAATCACGGTGCTGCTGTCGGGATTAGCGGTGATCATCATCGGCGGATTCATTTCGGTGAGTATCTCCAACAACCTGTTCGCCTCGCGCAGCCAGCAGGTGCAGGAAGAGGCCCGCACCATCCACAACCAGGCCCAGAGCACTTTCGACGCGGCACAGCCGGCCAATGACCAGGCTCCGGCCGTCGAACTCGACATCGTCGCGAATTCCGTGACCGACAGGATCCTGCCGTCGACCACAGCGCCGGGCAGCACGAAGTTCGCCATCAAGCGCACGCCGTCTCAGACGGAGACCCTGCAGAACATGCAGCCCCTGTCGTCGACGAACTTTCCCGACGCGATGGTCACCGACGCCCTCCGAGCACGAGTGGTCAAAGATGTCGCGCACGTGCAGTACCAGTCGGCGACGCTGCCGAACGGCTCGCCCGGACTTGTCGTCGGATCCCAGATCCGCGTGCCCGCCGCCGGAAGCTACGAGCTGTACCTCGTCTATGACCTCTCATCCGTGCAAACCACTCTCGGCTACGTGCAACAGACCCTTGCGCTCGGCGGCCTTGCCCTCGTGCTACTGATTGGAGCGGTCACCTACACGGTCGTGCGGCTCGTCGTCGGGCCGATCAGGCTCGCCGCAGAAACCAGTGAGAAACTGGCGGCTGGCCAACTGGAGCAGCGGATTCCGGAGAAGGGAGACGATGTGATCGCCACCCTCGCGCGTTCGTTCAACGGTATGGCTGACAGCCTCCAGCATCAGATCACCAAGCTTGCCGAGCTGTCGCGCCTCCAGCAACGGTTCGTGTCGGATGTCTCGCATGAGCTGCGCACGCCGCTCACCACGATCCGGCTAGCCGGAGATGTGCTCTACGACCACCGCGAGGATTTCGCTCCCGCAACAGCGCGCACCGCCGAGCTGCTGCATGCCCAGGTGCAGCGTTTCGAAATGTTGCTCGCCGACCTGCTCGAGGTGAGCCGGTATGACGCCGGTGCCGTCGAGCTCGAACTCGAGCCAACGAACCTGGTGCGCCTCGTCGAAGATGCCGTCGAGGGCATGCAGCCCCTTGCCGAACAGCGCGGTTCGTCGCTGCGGCTGGTGGCGCCGGGAGGTTATTTCGACGCAGAGGTCGATGCCCGCCGCATCCGTCGGGTACTGCGCAACCTGCTCGGCAACGCGATCGAGCACGGGGAGGGCAAGCCCATCGTCGTGATGGTCGACAGCAACGCGACCGCGATTGCGCTGACGGTGCGCGACTACGGTGTCGGAATGAAGCAGGCGGATGTTTCGCGAGTCTTCGACCGGTTCTGGCGAGCGGATCCGTCCCGCCAGCGCACTATCGGGGGCACCGGTCTCGGCCTCGCTATCTCGCTCGAAGATGCCACGGTGCACGACGGTCGACTGGAGGTCTGGTCGGAGTTGGGCGTCGGAACCTGTTTCCGACTCACCCTGCCGAGGGAGCGCGGTCTCGCGATCGTGTCCTCGCCGCTCGAGTTGCCGCCGGACGATGCCGTGCATCGCCAAGAGGTGCAGGATGCTTGAGCGCCGTCGGAGCGCACTTCTCGCCGCCGCGCTCGCGACGACGCTTCTCGCTCTCACCGCCTGCGTCGGTATTCCCGAATCTGGACCCGTGAAAGTGGGACTCTCGCTGAGTGAGGACAGCAACGGGTCGAACATCGCTTTCAACCCGGAGGGCCCAGCGAGCGGCGCCACCCCGCAGGGCATCCTCAAGGGGTTTGTCGCGTCATTCACCTCGGCGACCGGCGGCTACGCGGTCGCGAAGCAGTTTCTCTCCGCGAGCTTCGCCGCGAAGTGGGATCCGCGACAGAGCGTGCAGGTGCGCACCGGCGTACCCCGGATAAGTACGATCGACAGCACGACCCTGAGCTACTCTTTCGACTCCCGCGCCACGCTGGACAGCACGGGGGCTTACGCGCGGAACAGCCAGTCGTTCACTCTCCCCTTCACCTTTGTGAAGGAGGCCGGACAGTGGCGTATCAGTGCTGCACCGGATGGAATCGTCCTCGCTGACCAGACCTTCGAGCGCATCTTCCGGCAGTACCCCATCTACTTCTTCGCGCCCGACAACCAGTACCTGGTGCCGGACGTGCGCTGGTTCGCCAGCGGCACGGCGGCTACCCGTATCGTCTCGGCGCTTCTCGTCGGTCCGCCGGACTGGCTGAAGGGTGCGGCATTCTCCCGGTTCCCGGATGGCACGAAACTGTCGGATTCTGCCAGCGTGGTCACTCTTGCGGAAGGAGTGGCCGAGGTCGATCTGTCGAAGGAGGCCTTGGCGGCCAACGCGAGGGACCGGCAGTTCATGTACCTGCAGCTGACGGAGAGCTTGCGAGCGGTCTCCAGCATCTCGCAGGTGCGGCTTTCGATCCAAGGCACTCCGTTGCAGTTCGCCGACCTCGGTGCAAACGCACCGCAGGTCGACATGACCGTGGACAGCCAGGCGCTGGTGCTGCGCAATAAGGAATTCGGTTTCTACGCGAACAGCCGGGTGGCCGAGATCGCAGGCATCAGCCAGAAGGTGATCGGGCTCAATCCTCGGGACGCCACGATCTCCTCTGACAAGCAGAATGTCGCCGTGCTCGGCAGTGCGGGCGTCTCGGTCGTGCGGAAGAGCGGAGCGGTGAACCTCATCGATCCTCGGCCCGACCTCATTGCTCCCACCCTCGATGAAGACGGCTATATCTGGACGGTGCCAGCGAGCTCTCCCAACGCCATTATCGCCTTCGACACGAACGGTACGCCCCACACCATTTCGCCGAAGCTGCAAGACGGATCGCAGATGGTCTCCCTCGAGGTTTCCCGCGAGGGTGCACGGCTGCTCATGCTGCTCGCGACCCCCACCGGTCCGCGCCTCATGGTTGCGGCCATCCTGCGCAATGAGAAGCTCGAGCCCACCGGAATCGGCCCGGCGATCGTAGATATCTCGCTGGGCAACGGTGTCGCGGAGGACGCCACCTGGGTCGACCAGTGGACTGTCGGCACGCTCACTACCGCTGACGGGGAGTCTCAAGTGGAGCTGTATGCGATCGGCGGGCAAAGGACCTCCCTCGCCCCGCTGATCCCCTCACGCCAGTTGGTCGGCGGCAACAAGGGTACGGACGGCCTGCGTGTAGTCGGCCGCGACGACTCTTCCCTCTACACGTGGGGCGGGAGCAGCTGGCAGTCTTCCAAGATCACCCTTGACTTCATCGCCACCCAGCGCTGAGTCGTCATTCTGCCGCGCGTGGTCCCGTTCGGCGGGTTCGATCCTGCTCGCGGCGGAACAAACCTGTCGTAACGGAACAGTCACCGCGCCAGCCGACGGGCTTTCCCCGCAGGCTGCGAGACGCCCTCCAGTCCTGCACGGGGAGGGTTTCGCCGGGGAATCCTCCCGATCTTCACCATCGGGTCACGCGCCAACCGTCGATACAGCAGGCTCCGATCATGCCCCTGACAATCGCGAAGCCGCTGCGCGAGGCCGTGCTCGACGCGGTCGCGGTCCTACTGCCGGTCACCTGCGCGGGCTGCGGCGCCGATGATCGCAGCCTCTGTGACGGATGCCGCGGACAGCTGCAGCCGCGTCCCTTCGTGCGCGAGCTCGACGACGGCACGCCGGTGTGGGCCGCCCTCGTCTACGACGCGGTAGTGCGGCGCACCATCCTCGAGCTCAAAGAGCAGGGACGCACGGATGTCGTGGCAGCCCTCGCGGTGCCGTTCGCCAGCGCGGTCGTCGGTGCCTCCCGCAACTCGAGAAACCCGGGCGGCCCCGATGTCGAACTCGTCGTACCGCCGGTGAGTCGTGCATCATTTCGCCGGCGCGGCTATGACCCGGTGCGGCTGATCGCTCGGGCCGCCGGACTGCCACGGCCGGCATCGGTGCTCATCAACCTGCACGAGCGGGCCAGCCAGAAGACGCTCGACCGTCGCCAGCGCACGACCAATCTGGCCGGCTCGATGGCGTCGACGCGGTCCCTCGCTGGCCGACGGTTTCTCGTGCTCGACGACGTGGTGACCACGGGTGCGACGCTCACCGAGGTGGTCCGATCGCTTCGAGCGGGCGGGGCTGAGGTGATGGCGGCGGCGGTTCTCGCGGCTACACCTCGACATTCGCTGGGTTTGTCCCCAGAGCTTGAGATAAGCCGTGACAGCGATGCTTGGCGAGGACTACGTTGGGCAAAAGAGGCGCGGAATAATCGCCTGGTTCCACTGGGTGACGTGCCGTCAATTCACTAGGAACTGGGGAGCGCCATGGAAATTTCCATCAACGGTCGCAACGTGGGAATCACGGATCGATTTCGGTCATACGCAACCGAAAAGGCCGAGAAGATCTCCCATCTCGCAGATAAGGCCCTCGCTTTCGAAATCAAGGTGAGCCGCCACAACGAGAAAAACGGATCCAGCGGAGACGATCGGGTGGAACTCACCCTGATTGGTCCTGGACCGCTCGTGCGGGCGGAGTCCAACGGGTCGGACAAGTACGTGGCCCTCGACCTGGCCCTCGACAAACTCGTCGAGCGCCTCCGTCGAGCGAAGGACCGCCACAAGGTGCACCGCGGACAGCACCGACCGACCTCACTCCGCGAAGCGACCGCCGGAGGGTTCAGCGGCACTGACCTGAGACCGGCCGACGCAGCCGTGATGGAGAAGGTGCGAACCGGGTCCGTCACGGTAATCGAAGATGCCGCGACAGAAGTTGAGGAAGAGGCCTGGAGCCCGGTGGTGATCCGTAAGAAGGTGTTCACCCAGGTACCGATGACCGTGGACGATGCGCTCTATCACATGGAGCTCGTCGGGCACGATTTCTACCTCTTCATGGATGCCGAGACCGACCGTCCGAGTGTTGTCTATCGCCGCAAGGGCTGGGACTACGGCGTCATCGGGCTCGATGACTCCTCCGACCAATTGCCGGAGGCGGCGACCGGGTCGCGGAAGATGCGCGGCCGAGGCGAAAAGATACAGCATTCCTGAGCACAGGCTTGTGTAGCGCTGTGGGGTCACCGCTGACGCGGTGGCCCCACTTCTGGGTTGGCCGTGCGGGGATCTCACAGCGACGAGGGGTCCGACCGTCAGGTGGGCCACCGGCTAGTCTTGCTAGCATTACAAATTGGTCACAGGTGCCGATCCGCGGCGCTATCGTGGCGCATCCCACATTCATCTGGAGTTAGCAGTGGCCAACGTTCTCGAAAAGGTCCTCCGAGTCGGCGAGGGTCGAGTCCTTCGACGGTTGGAGCGCTACGCGCAAGCGGTCAATCACCTGGAAGACGACTTCAGCGAACTCAGCGACGAGGACCTGAAGAAGGAGACCGTGGAGTTCCGCGAGAGGTACTCCAATGGCGAGGCACTCGAGGATCTCCTCCCGGAGGCATTCGCTGCCGTTCGTGAGGCCGCCAAGCGCACCCTCGGAATGCGCCACTTCGACGTGCAGCTCATGGGCGGCGCGGCACTTCACCTCGGCAACATCGCCGAGATGAAGACCGGAGAGGGTAAAACCCTCGTGGCGACCCTCGCGGCGTATCTCAATGCCATCCCCTCGCGTGGCGTGCACGTGATTACGGTGAACGACTATCTCGCGAGCTACCAGTCCGAACTCATGGGGCGCATCTTCCGTGCGCTCGGCATGTCCACCGGAGTTATCCTCTCGGGCCAGACGCCGCAGGAGCGCGCAGAGCAGTATTCGGCGGATATCACCTATGGCACGAACAATGAATTCGGCTTCGACTACCTCCGCGACAATATGGCGTGGCAGGCAAGCGACATGGTGCAGCGCGGTCACAACTACGCGATCGTAGACGAGGTGGACTCGATCCTCATCGACGAGGCACGTACCCCGCTGATCATTTCGGGTCCGGCATCCGGCGAGGCCAACCGATGGTTCGCCGAGTTCGCGAACCTCGCCACGAAGCTCGTACCGGATGTCGACTACGAGGTCGACGAGAAGAAGCGCACCGTCGGCGTGCTCGAGCCCGGTATCGAGAAGGTCGAGGACTACCTCGGCATCGACAATCTCTATGAATCGGCCAACACGCCACTCATCTCGTTTCTCAACAACTCGATCAAAGCATCCGCCCTGTTCAAGAAAGACAAGGACTACGTCGTGATGAACGGCGAGGTGCTGATCGTCGACGAGCACACCGGCCGCATCCTGATGGGCCGTCGCTACAACGAAGGCATCCACCAGGCGATCGAGGCGAAGGAGAACGTCGAGGTCAAGGCTGAGAACCAGACCCTTGCCACGGTGACACTGCAAAACTACTTCCGGCTCTATAAGAAGCTCTCGGGAATGACCGGAACGGCCGAGACTGAAGCCGCCGAATTCATGAGCACCTACAAACTCGGTGTTGTCACGATCCCCACGAACAAGCCGATGCAGCGCATCGACCAGTCCGACCTGGTCTATAAGAATGAGGAGTCGAAGTTCGGCCAGGTGGTCGAAGACATCGTCAAGCGTCACGAGGCGGGCCAGCCGGTGCTCGTGGGCACGACGAGTGTCGAGAAGAGTGAATACCTGTCGAAGCTCCTCGCCAAGCGGGGGGTTAAGCACGAAGTGCTCAACGCCAAGAACCACGCACGTGAAGCCGCGATCGTGGCGCAGGCCGGCCGTCTCGGATCCGTCACCGTCGCCACGAACATGGCCGGTCGTGGAACCGACGTGATGCTCGGCGGCAACGCGGAGTTCCTCGCCGTCGCGGAGATGAACCAGCGGGGACTCAGCCCGATCGATACTCCAGAGGAATACGAGAAAGAGTGGGACTCGGTCTTCGACCGGGTCAAGGGCATCGTTCAGGAGGAGGCCGACAAGGTCGTCTCTGCCGGTGGCCTCTACGTCCTCGGCACCGAACGCCACGAGTCACGCCGCATCGACAACCAGCTGCGCGGTCGTTCCGGTCGTCAGGGGGACCCGGGAGAGAGCCGGTTCTACCTCTCTCTCACCGACGACCTCATGCGCCTGTTCAACTCGGCTGCGGCGGAATCCCTGATGGGCCGGGGCAGCGTACCGGATGACTTGGCCATCGAGTCGAAGGTCGTGAGTAGAGCCATCCGCAGTGCGCAGAGCCAGGTGGAGGCCCGCAACGCCGAGATCCGTAAGAACGTACTCAAATACGACGACGTGCTCAATCGCCAGCGCGAGGCGATCTACGGCGATCGCCGTCACATCCTGGAGGGCGACGACCTGCAGGATCGAACCTCCAAGTTCCTCGAAGATGTGATCACCGAGGTCGTCGACGTGCACACTTCCGACGGTCACGCCGACGACTGGGACTTCGAAGCCCTCTGGACGGAGCTCGGCACGCTGTATCCGGTGTCGATCACGATCGATGAGCTTCTCAGCGAGGCCGGTTCGCGCAATAAGGTGACGTCTGGGTTCCTCACCGAGGAAATCCTGTCGGATGCTCGCGTGCAGTACGCGGCTCGCACGACAGCTCTCGGCGAACCTGCTATGCGCGAACTCGAGCGTCGAGTGGTGCTGTCGGTGATCGACCGCCGCTGGCGCGACCACCTATACGAAATGGACTACCTGAAGGACGGTATTGGGCTACGGGCCATGGCCCAGCGTGACCCGCTGGTCGAGTACCAGCGTGAGGGTTTCGCCCTCTACCAGAGCATGATGGGACAGATCCGAGAGGAATCCGTCGGCTTCCTGTTCAATCTCGAGGTCGAAGTGACCGGGGGAGAAGCCACCGCGGCCGTGCCGACCGTCGCTGCGAAGGGGCTCTCCGGTAACGCTGCTCCCGTCGAACGGCTCAGCTACTCCGCTCCGAACGCCGACAACCAGGGTGAGGTCGAGGTACGCAACGCGCGCGGCCAGCTCGACCGGGCGTCCACCGCGAAGGCTCAGGAGGAGCAGGACGCGCAGGACGCGCAGGATGCCTCCAGTGAAGGATCCTCCTTCGGCAAAGCCGCAACAGCCGCGGGCCAGCGCGGTGCATTCGGCCAGAGCAACACGGGTGCAGCCCCGGCCAACCGGGCGGAACGTCGCGCAAAGGACAAGCGCTGAGGCGCCTCTTCAGAGTGAGGGGTGGGCATCCGGCAGTGGTCGAGTGCCTGCTGCTCCCAGCCATAGTGCCTAGGCTGGTTGCATGAGATCAAAGTTCCTGCTTGTCGTCGGGCTCGTTGTCGGTTACGTTCTCGGTGCGCGCGCCGGGCGCACGCGTTATGAGCAGATCGCACGGGTAACGAGGCGTCTGTGGGAAAACCCCCGCGTGGCCAAGACGCGCGGCGAGGTTGAAGACTATGCACGGCAACAGGCGCCGGTCGTGCGCGCACGGGCGGAATCGATCGCGAAGGCCACACCCTCGGTGGTGGTCGATGGCGCGCGAGCCACTGCTGATGCCGCCCGGGCGGTCGCCGATCGCACCGCGACGGTCGCGACGGATCTAGCCGGACGGGTCACCACTGCGGCCAAGGATGTCGCGGGCAAGACCTCGATGCTGTCACGAGATGTCGCCGACCGCACCACGGGTATGGCACGGGATGTCGTCGACCGCACAACCGAAACCGCTGAGGAACTGCGCGAACGGATGTCGACCACAGCCACCGAGTTGCGTGAACGCGGCGAGGAAGCCCGCGATCGCGTCGTCGTGAGGGCCAGCGAATCGCGCGACGATGCCCTAGCGGAGTTCGACGACGATGACGAGCATCCAGAGCGCTGACAGCTCGGGCGTTCGGCGTTAAAGTACGTTGATCGCGGTGGCCCGCCACCGATTGTCGAGGCCCTCGAGCCGCATCGCCACGGCGCGCGTGCGCGCCTTGCCTCGCACGATGATCACGGCTTCCACCACGCCATCCCGTGGTTCGCAGATCGACGTCGATCCGATCGAGAAGTTAGGGCGGCGCACGACCTGGCCCGTGGCCTGCCGCGCGCGAGACGACAAAACGACACGCTTGAGAAGGTGCCGGTAGACGTCGTCGGTGACCCATCGAGAGATCTGCTCGAGATCACGGGCGCCCGCGAGAATCTCGATCACGCAGCGGGTCAGGTTCTCGAGCAGCGGCTGGGGGCTCGGCAGGGTCGATCGTGTTGCCGGCTGAGTGCCGAAGAACTCGTCGGCCTGAAAAGGCGAACGGATGACCTTGCTTGCGAGACCGCCGAACTGCAGATCGCGTGTCGGACTCGGCGCTGGCTGTGCATCGCTCATGTGCGTGTCCTCACGGAGTAAGGTAAAAAATGTTCTACCCCCGTATTGGGGGTGAGCACACTAAACCAGTACCCGAGTGCCCTGTCCATGCCCCAACGCGGGGGTGTGGATAACCTGCTCGATCGGCACCGACACCTGGGTAGCGTCGCACCATGCGCTGGGACAATCTGTTCGACGATCTCGAGGGCCAGCTCGAACAGGAGCTCGGAGCCGAGGAGACCGACCTGCGGGCCGAAGAGGAGAGACTGCGTCTCGGCAGGCTCACACTGCGGGACCGCCTCCTCGCGCTGAATCGCGGTGGGGATTCCGACCCGGTGCGGATGATGCTCTCCGACGGCTCGGTGCTGGAACTTCGACCGCGAACGTTCGGCCGCGATTGGATCTCTGGGGATGTGGTCGACCAGTCCGCGCGCCGCGCCCAGTTCATCCTGCCGCTCGACGCGATCGCTGGCCTGTTACTCACCCGAAAGCAGGTGACGGACAGCCTCGAGGATGCCTCTTCTGCAGAGAGCGAGCGCGGACTCTCGCGACGGCTCGGGCTCGCATTCGTGTTGCGAGACCTGTGCCGACGCCGGCAGTCGGTCGAGCTCATGACGCGTGATGGCGTGACGCACGGCACAATCGACCGGGTGGGACGGGATCACCTCGATCTCGCCGTGCACGAGGGCGGCACCGCGAGACGCGAGAGCCTGGTCTCGCACTACCGGATCGTGCCGTTCTCCCGGCTGCTTCTGGTGAGGCTATAAGCCTCAATCGAGAGAGGCGTTACGGGAGTTACCGCGCAGGCCGAAGGAGTATTCCGAGAGACTCGTGTAATCCGATTGCTGCCAGAGGCTCATACGCCTCGACTCCTCATACTTGGCATCGATGTATGACTCGAGCACAGACCGCTCGACGCGCCAGTGGCCGTGTCCTCCCACTTTGATCGCGGGCAGTTCGCCGGAACGCACGAGAGCGTACGCCTGGCTCGCGGAGATGTTCAGCACGTCGGCGGTATCGGTAAGCGTCAGGAAGCGGCCGAGGGCCGCATCCGGGCCGGTGGAATCCGAGTGCGTCATGCCTTGATTATGGATCCCGGACAATCCGCGCGACCGGCCTGTGGATAACTTTCCCACGAGACCGCTGTGGTGAGCAGCATGGAGTACGGCGGCGCGGCTGCCGCCGAGAGCGGGAGGCATGTGGTGAGCACGGTTCAGGGGTCGAGAGGCGGGATGGTGCAGGAGCGAACCCGCGGTAGTGCCGGTACCTCCGAACGCGCGCCGCGGGCGTTCTGGTTCGATCCGCGCTTCGCCATCGGCATCGCGCTCGTCGTCGTCTCGGTCCTCGGGGTCGTCGCGGTCGTCACCGCAGCCGATAGCAGCGTGCTCGTCTATTCGGCCCGATCATCTCTCAGCCCGGGGGATCGCGTGAGGACTTCCGACCTGGATTCTCGGAGCGTGCGTCTGGGGTCACTCGGCGGGAAGTATCTCGTCGATGGCGATATCCCGACCGCAGGTTTCGTGGTCACCCGCGCCGTATCCGCGGGCGAGTTGGTACCCGCCTCGGCCGTCGGCAGCGTCGCCGGGGCGGAACTGGCATCGATTGTGGTGACTTTGAGTGGAGAGCTCGCGCGCTCGGTCGCCGACGGCAGTGTGGTCGACCTCTGGTCGGCAAAGCAGGCCGACGACAGGCTGTTCGGCCCACCGTCGGTGCTGGTCTCGTCGGCCACCGTCGTCAGGGTGGTCTCCGCAGCGGGAGTCATCGCGGACCGGACACGGCAATCCGTCGAGCTTCTCGTGCCGCGGAGCAAGACAGCGGCGGTGCTTGAGGCGATCGCCAATGCCGATGCCCTGTCCCTCGTGCCGTCGAGTATTCCGGCGAAAGGCTGATCGATGGCGGTCATCGCGCTCGCCCTTCCACTCGAGCTCGAGGACGGCGTGTCGATGCAGCTCGTGCGTCACGGGTTCGAGCTTTCGGTGCGGTGCTCGAGCGCCGACGAGCTCGCATCTCAGCTGGCGCAGACCGTACCGGATTTCGCGATCGTGGCGGCATCGACCCGCTACCTCAATGACCGCCTGATCGTCGAAGCGGATGTCGCTGGCGTGCGGGTCGTCGCTCTGGTCGCCACCGACGCCGAACGCCGGTACGCCGCGGGACTCGGCCTGCTTGAGGTGGTCGCCGCCGACGCGGAGTGGATCGAGATCGAGACCGTGTTGCTCGGGCGTCCGGGCGCACAGGAGAGTGCCGTACCGCCGCGAATCGGTACCGTTATCGCCGTCTGGGGTCCGGCCGGTGCTCCCGGTCGAACCTCCATGGCGATCTGTCTCGCGGCGGAACTCGCCGCCGCTGGCGCGACGGTGGCCCTTGCCGATGTGGACACACACAGCGGCTCGATCGCTCCGGCGCTCGGCCTGCTCGACGAAGCACCGGGCTTCGCGGCGGCCTGCCGACTGGCCGGGGCGGAGGCGCTCACGGAGTCTGAACTCGAGCGGATCGGCCAGCGCTACCTCAGCGCGCGGGGCAGTTTCTGGGTGCTCACGGGCATCGGACGTCCGAGCCGCTGGCCCGAACTCTCGGGCGAACGCGTGACCTCGGCCATCGCCGCCTGCCGGGACTGGGTCGACTTCACCATCCTCGACACCGGTGCGAGTCTCGAGAACGACGAGGAGATCAGCAGCGACCTGTTCGCGCCACGACGAAACGGCGCGACGATCGCCGCACTACGCGCCGCGGATGAGGTGGTGGCGGTGGGCGCGGCGGATCCCGTTGGCCTCTCCCGGTTTCTGCGCGCACACGTCGACCTGCTCGAGACCATCGATATCGATCGCATCAGCGTCGTGATGAACAAGGTTCGTGCCAGCGCGATCGGGCCGGGGGCATCTGGCCAGGTAAAGCAGACTTTGCAGCGTTTCGGGGGTATCACGACCCCCGTGATCGTGCCGCACGATCAGACCGCGTTTGATGCGGCGATACTCACCGGTCGTACGCTCGTGGACACCGCACCGAAGTCGGCCGCCCGCGTTGCAGTCGCCGCGTTCGTACGGGATCAACTTCTGCCGCACCCCACTCTGGTTGCCCGGCGCAGGTGGGCCTGGCGCAGGGCGATACCGCAGGCCTGAGCCGTCGTTGGGGCAGAAGGTCGGGGCGGTGAGGTCAGGGCGCGGGGCTAGTGTGCCGCCAGGTGTGCGATCAGGTCATCCTTCCTCATCCGTGAATAACCGACGATCCCGGCCGCGCGGGCGCGGGCACGCAGTGCAACGACGGTCAGGGGATCGGAGGGTGTCGCCGGCGGGGCGGCAGGGGCGCGCGGCGTAGGATTCTTGATGAGCGGCGCTTTCCTTGCCGCCGCTTTCGTGGGAGCCATGGTCTTCTTCGACACAGTCTTTGCGGCCAGTGCGGCTCGCTTATCGGCCGTCACGATGAGCTTCTTCAGCTCGGATTTGGTCACCTTTTTGCCGCCGGAGATCTTCTTCGACACGGGCTTCTTCTTCGAGTCAGGCTTCTTCTTCGAGTCGGGCTTCTTCTTCGAGTCGGGCTTCTTCTTTGAGTCGGGCTTCTTCTTTGAGTCCTTCTGTGCCACACCTGCTCCTCTGGCCGGGCGCGGGCATTCCGCGCATCGCCCTTATTGTCCCGCATTGTCCCTCATTCTGGTCGACGACCGCAGGATCTCTTTCGGTCAGCGACGAGAGTGGCTAGCATCGCTCTTATGAACGGGGATCATCCGATCCGCACGGCGACGTCGGCCGCCGAACTTTCTGAGCTCGAGGCCGAGCCGGGCTTCATGGCCGCGCTCGCGGTAGCGTGGCGCGGAGATGGGTCCGTTGAGGATGCCGTTCACTGGCGGCTTCACCCCACGGTGGCCGCTCGCTCCGGACGACCGGATCCCGCCGCCCAGCTGATCGAATTGCGAGCACGGGCGTATTCGCGTCCGGTCGAGATCGAACATGTGGTGGAAGTGAGGGATACCGAAGGCCGCCTCGTGCGACTCAGTGAGAGCGAGGCGCGACTTATGCTCTTCGAGCGCGGACTCGAGCGCCGGAGCCGGTTGCTCGACGACGCGATCGCTGCCGTCCTCCGGAACGAGCTGCCAGGGGGTGACAGTGACGAGCGGGCTGACCTCGCCCCGGGCGGACCCGGACTGTTCGCGCGGATGCTCCGGCGGCACCCCGTAGTCGTCTTCGGTACCGCCGCAGCTCTCCTGAGCGCGCTGGTGATCCCCGTCGCCGCCGCAGGGCTCGCTTCCGATCTCACGCCATCGGCTGGACTGCTCAAGATCTTCAACCGGCCGCAGAGTGCCATGGATATCGCGCCGCAGGTCTTCACGGGCGGGCAGCCCGGGGCCACCCAGAGGGTGCGCGATACCACTCGATATCTCGGGGAGTTCTCTGGTGTGAGGGTATTCGCCTACCTCGACTCCCCCGATCAAGTGTGCCTGCTCAGTACCGCACCGACCGATCACGACGTCACCGTGTGTGCGTCGACACGGGCCTTCGCGCGCACGGGCCTCTCTATCGCACCGGTAAATTACCAGGTGGACTCCAACGGCGCAGATGCTGCGGTGGCAGTGACCACCTCCTCCCTGCTGGCATTCCGTTGGGGCCCGGACGCCGACCTCGCGGTGCGGGTGGTGCGCTGAAACCAGCCGTCACTCCACCGCGCCTAAACTGGAAACCGTGTCAACGCTCTCAGACCTCGTTCTCGCCCAGGGCCGTTCCGACGAGGCGGCTGTCGAATGGCTACACCTGCTCGTCGGTGACTGGCAGTTGCTCGCAGACCTCGCTTTCGCCGACATCGTGCTGTGGGTTCCGACAGGGGACGACGACTTCGTCGCAGTCGCGCACGCTCGCCCGTCGAGCTCGGCGACCCTCTTCTACCGCGACTTCGTCGGCCAGGCGATCAAGCCCGAGTGGAAGGGGCAGGTCACCGAGGCGTTCCGTTCCGCGCAGATCGTGGACTCCGCCGCACCGGACTGGTACGAGGAGACTCCCACCCGCGTGCGCGCGGTGCCGGTGCTGCGACGACTGTCAGTGACGGGATCGCAGACCACGGAGCATCCGATCGCCGTCATCACTCGCCACACCAACCTGAGTGAGGCGCGCATGCCGAGTCGGCAGGAGCTCACGTTCAACGCGTGCGCCGACGACCTCTTCGCCATGATCTGCGCGGGTGACTTTCCTGATCTCGGCGCGCCGACCGGTCCTCGTCGCGGCGCCCCGCGGGCATCCGATGGACTTCTGCGGCTGGATGTCGACGGTATCGTGACCTTCGCGAGCCCCAACGGGCTCTCGGCCTTCAACCGTATGGGTTTCGCCGGCGAGCTCGAGGCGGAGTCGCTCGCCGAGGTCACCACGGCCCTGCTCAGCGGCAAGCTGATGATCGACGAGTCCCTGCCGCTAGTGGTCACCGGTCGCGCACCCTGGCGCACGGACATCGAAGCCAAGGGGGTCACGGTGTCGCTGCGCGCTATCCCGATCAGGGATCGCGGTGAGCGGGTCGGTGCGATCGTGCTGTGCCGGGATGTCACGGAGCTGCGCCACCAGGAGCGCGAGCTGATCACGAAGGATGCGACGATCCGGGAGATCCACCACCGGGTGAAGAACAACCTGCAGACGGTGGCGTCACTGTTGCGCATCCAGGCGAGACGGTCTCATTCCGATGAGGCTCGAGACTCGCTCAACCAGGCGATGCGCCGGGTCGCAGCGATCGCGGTCGTGCATGACACCCTGAGCGAGGGCCTCAGTCAGAACGTTGATTTCGACGCGGTCTTCGACCGGGTGCTGAAGCTCATCACGGAGGTGGCATCCACCCACAACACGGATGTGCATCCCACCTTCACTGGCAGTTTCGGAGCCTTGCCGAGCGAGTACGCTACGCCACTGTCTCTCGCACTGACCGAACTCGTGACCAACGCTGTGGAGCACGGTCTCGCCGGCCGTGAGGGCGACGTGGCGATCATTGCCGACCGCAGCGAAGAAATCCTCACCGTACAGGTACGCGACAACGGCGGCGGCTTGCCCGAGGGCAAGGTCGGCTCTGGCCTCGGTACCCAGATCGTCCGCACACTGATTCAGGGTGAACTCGGCGGCACGATCGACTGGCACACCATGGTCGGCAGCGGCACAGAGGTGACCATCGAGATTCCGCTGGCCTGGCTGACGAAATAGGACCCGAGTGGTCGGGTGTTTGTGCTCGATCGCCGGTGTCGAGACCGCGCAGTCCGCCGCAGAAAAGATTCGAGCCGCCGGGGGGACAAAGTGATCACGCATCCTCCCGGGCGTCGATGGCTCTCAGGCGGAGGTATCAAGTCTCGAGAGGCGAGCCCCGTGTTTCGAGGTTTACGAGGCGCGGCGGGCGCGTGCAGCGCGACGCTTGAGGGCACGACGCTCATCTTCGCTGAGCCCACCCCAGACGCCGGAATCCTGGCTGGTCTCTAGCGCGTACTGCAGGCACATCTCGGTGACGCTGCACCGAGCGCAGACAGTCTTCGCCTTGTCGATCTGATCGACAGCCGGACCGGTATTCCCCACGGGGAAGAAGAGTTCGGGGTCGGCCGTGAGGCATGCGGCTTTGTCGCGCCAGTCCATCTGGGGGTGCTCCTTTTGTTGCGAACGCAGGGCCATACAGCCCTGAGCAGGGTCGTAGACCCAAGCTTGGGGGAAAGATTTCCGGGGATTTCGGCAGATGCTCACGGCCCTGTGAGTGCAAATCAACCTCACATAGAATCTCATACTGGTGGTAGCAAATCAATAGTCGGACGGGGTTCCACAGCTATGAGTGAACCGAGAGTGTCGCGCCGACCAGCGTTACTGGTCCTTTTGGTGACTCTAATCGCACTCGAATCTGTGGCGCTTGTCGCGGTGGCGGGCTACCTCGTCGTCGAGCTACTGGTGGCCCGGCCCGACTCCGTCGCGACCGCAATTGCGCTACTGCTACTCGACCTGCTGGCGGCGGTCTGGGTCGGCACGATGGCGATTCATGCTCTGCGTGGCCGCTCCTGGATCCGTAGTGGTGCGATCACCTGGCAGATCCTGCAGATCGCCATCGGCATCGGTAGCTTCCAGGCGCCGTTTTCACGCCCAGATGTCGGCTGGCTGCTGATTCTGCCGGCCGCTGCCGTGATCATCCTGCTGTTCACGCCTTCGGTGATCGCGGCGACTCGTCGCCAGGATGAGACGCCCGACGAGTAACCCCGGGTTTCAGAGCACGATACCGAGCTTTTTGCGCAGCGAAGCAACGTGCCCGGTGGCTTTCACGTTGTAGAGCGGAAGCATGATGGCCCCGTGTTCGTCGACAGCGAAGGTCGAGCGGATGGTTCCGGTGACCGTCTTGCCGTAGAGCGACTTCTCGCCGTAAGCGCCGTAGGCATTGTGCACGGCGAGGTCGGGGTCGCTCAACAGGGGGAAGTTGAGACCTTGATCTGTCTGAAATTTCTTGAGAGCCGGAGGGGCATCCTTCGAGACACCGAGCACCGTATAGCCAGCGGACTTGAGGGAGTTGATGTTGTCGCGGAAATCGCATGCCTCGGTGGTGCATCCGGGCGTGGATGCGGCGGGATAGAAGTACACGATGACCTTGTCGCCGGCGAAATCGCTGAGTGAGACGGGCGATCCGTCCTGGTCGGTGAGGGTGAAAGCGGGGGCGGTTTGCCCAGCCTCGAGCCTGGTTGATGTCGTCACGCGATTCTCCTTCGACTGCAGCGATTACTGAAGGTAATCCTACGGATTGACCCGCATTGATGGCGGTTCGCGGCAGGTTCTCGGCGATGCTAATATTGGCCCTTGGTTGTCCCGGTTTCCGCGAGGACCGATCGCACCTCTAGCTCAATTGGCAGAGCAACTGACTCTTAATCAGTGGGTTCCCGGTTCAAGTCCGGGGGGGTGCACTTTAAGACATCCGATCATGGGCCAGATATGGACCCACCACCACCACCGGTGCATCCCAGCCGTGCAACATACGTGCAATATCGGCTCGAATAGTCCTTCCTAGATAAGATTTTAGAGTGACGATTCCTTCCTTTCAAAATCCCTCCGTTCTCTACTGGCTTCTCATCGTGGTGGGCCTTCTGCTCAATATTTTGATCGGCGTCTTCGTCGGGAACGCAGCTCGCGAAAAGGACCGAAGCTTCGGCTCTTTCTTCTGGCTTTGTCTGCTCTTCAGCTTCCCAATTCCAGCACTCGTCGTGGCAGCACTTCCGTTTGACAAGGACGATCCACGCCGCCCAAAAAATAAGCGGAAGGGCTAGCCCGACCATGCCCGTGCTACATTCGGCTCACTGCTGAGGCCCAGACCCACGCTCGATGGGTTGCGCCCGAATGGGTGGTGAACTCGACCCAGACAGCACGGTCAGTCCATGCAACGGCTCGAGCATGGACGCGCACCGATGCCTCTGGATAGCGCACCCAAGCGATCACCTCAAGCGGCTGCGGCGCTTCTGGCACTGCCGTAGCTCCGATCTCTGCCGGCGTGAGTGAAATCGGCTTCGGGCGCGTTACCGCGTCATTCAGGGCAGGGTCGACATCCCTGAATCCGTAACGTTTGTTCTCGCCCATGTATCGAACATAGTTTCGAATCTCGGTTGCAGCAACTTCGCGAGCCGCTACTTGTAGCCGAGCACGTCGCGCGAAACTTCTGCGACGGCGTCTGCGGGGATGCTGTCGACCTCGAGCCGGTAGACGGTATCGAGTCTCGGGTTGTAGATGCCGATATGTGTGGGGGTGGAACCGTGCAGGTCCTCAGGCCAGGCGCGGTGCTCGCGAAGATAAGCGTCGAGATCCCAGTCTCCGGGCCAGTCCGCCTCGGACATCGTGTGGCCCCAGTTCCACGTCACAGTCCATCTCCAGTCAGATCGGTGCGCCATGATCCAGAGTGCGAGTAACTGCAAGATGTGGGCGCTTGTCGTTGGATTCACCGAGACCTTAAAGTCCCAGAGCGTGTCCACTGTCAGGAAGTCGCCAATGCCCACAGTGTCGCCGCCCGCCACCATGAATCCATTCACAGCTACTGGTCCGTACTGCCGGAAGAAAGCAAGAGAGTGGTCTACCATCGTCGCAGTGTGCTGGGTCGTGGTTGCATCCGGCTCCGTGTTCGTGTCTGGGTTGTATGCCTGCACACTCTGATGCCGGGCGCCATCGAACGACGAAAGTTCGACAGCCGCCGCAATCGCGGCGAACGTCGGGGGTGTCGGTTCATCCTGGTTGAGGTCCCGGGATTTATTTATGAGTCGGCATAGATCCGACACGCGGCTGGCATGGTTAGTGCCAGTTGCTTGTCTACGCTGTCCGCGCCACCACGTGAAAAGGTGAAGATGCGTTCCGCCGCCGGGGTGTGCGACTGGTTGACGTTCTCAACGGTATGGTCGACCATCGAAGCAGCGCCGTCGCTTCCGAGGTATCGGACCTCCATCACCTTTGGATTTATTCAGCCGCCGCGCGGCTGTTTCACCTGGCTGATTCGCTTCATGAGCTTGAGAATTGACACCCCTTTGTCCGCCGAGGACTATGTGCAGCGACCAAATAACTCGGCGAGTTCGCTGGACGCATCGCAGCCGATTAAGCTGCCCCAGGGTTGAGCGCTTGCCAGGGTAGGCGACTTGAGCCATGCTTCGTTTAGGTACTTGACCGGTGAGTACGAAGGCGACAGTTGAACAATCCGCGGGGCACTATCGGGCTACTCGTTGTTGTGGCTCTCACATTGACTGGATGCGCAGCGGGTCCGATCACTGCAAGCGATACGAACTCGATCACATCAAGCACCACGGACTCGACCGAGACACCCTCCGCGGTGCCCAGTTCGCCATCGACTTTGCCGTCCGACTCACCTTCATCCAGTCCAACAGCCACCGATGTCGGGGTTGGGGCTGAAATAGTCGCACCGTCATCCGGCGCGATTTTGCCGAACTCAACTCGAACACCCGGTGCCACGAACGTCGATGTCACCCCCGCGAGTATCAACTCGACAATCTGCGTAAAGGGGTGGACGGCAACGATAAGGCCACCCTCGACTTACACAACCGGGTTGAAAAAGCAGCAACTGGCCACCGGCTACACCCTCAACGGCGACACTACGACTGGCGACTATGAAGAGGACCACCTCATCAGCCTTGAGCTTGGAGGGTCTCCGAAATCGCCGTTGAACCTATGGCCGGAACCCTATAGCGCACCTGATGGGGCGAGAGTGAAAGACCAGCTCGAGAACAAGTTGCGCGAAATGGTGTGCGCGGGAACCATCCAACTCGCCACCGCACAACAAGCGATCGCTGGTAACTGGTGGACCGCTTACGAAACGTACATGGGCGGACAGCAACCCCCAGCCCCCGCGCCAGTTGCCCCAGTGCCAGCCCCCGCGCCAGCCGCACCAGCTCCCGCACCTGCCGCGCCAACAGTCCCGAGTGGTGCGACCGCCAAGTGCAATGACGGTGTCTACTCATTCGCCGCGCACCACCAAGGTGCCTGCTCCCACCACGGTGGAGTGGCCGTCTTTTACAAGTAGCTTCCAGGGTGGTTGCTCAACTTTTCGAGCAGCACAGTCATACAGATCGCCGAGCAGGTGGGAAACGACACCATCGGCGGTCTCGCGGCCGAGGAATCGCCGGTGCCGTCGACCAAGGAGTTCGCGGCGTTCTACCGCATCAATCCGGCGACCGCAGTCAATGGCGTGAATCTGCTCGTGAACGCGGGCGTGATTTACAAGAAGCGTGGCATCGGCATGTTCGTCGTCGCCGGCGCGAAACAACTCGTGATGGCGAGACGGCGAGACCGGACCCTCGGCGACTTCGTCGGGCCTCTGCTCGCGGAGGCTTCGAAGCGCGGCATCACCCCCAGCAGCTCACGGACATGAACGATTGGGAAGGCATGAAATGACGGCAGTCATCGAGGTCGAGAACCTCACAGGGCGGTACCGCGACGTGACCGCGGCGGATAACGCGACCTTCACCGTGGAGGAGAACAAGATCTATGGGCTGCTCGGCCGCAATGGCGCGGGCAAGACCACCGTGATGCAGTTGCTTACTGGCCAGGAATGTGCGACGAACGGCTCCATCAGTATGTTCGGCGAGTCTCCTGTTGAGAACGCGGAAGTGCTGCAGAACCTCTCCGTCATCAAAGAACGCCAGCGCTACCCCGACGATTTCCGTCCACGTCACGGGTTCGCGAGCGCCCCCTGGTTCTTCGCGAACTGGGATGCGGCGTTTGCCGACCAGCTCATCGAGGAATTCCGGGTGCCGCTCAACCGAAAGATCAAAAAGCTCTCCCGAGGGCAGATCTCTGCGATCGGCGTGGTGGTCGGATCGGCCTCCCGTGCGCCTCTCACCTTCTTCGACGAGCAGTATCTCGGTCTGGACGCGGTTGCCCGTCAACTGTTCTCTGACCGATTGCTGGCGGACTCCGCCGAGTATCCACGCATCGCGACGGTCTCGGTGGGCTGGCATCGGTGATGGTGGAGGGCCTCGGGCTGGCGCCGATATCACTACAGCAGCGCATCATCCGCAGGACCCGCACGAACGAGAAGGAATTCGAGGCAGTGTCATGACGACGACCGCGACGTGTGGGAGTGGTCCCGACGACTGGCGTCCAGCGAGTCGGGCGCATTGTGTGACTGCACTTCGCCAACCCCTCGGGCATAATCGCTTTGCCATGGATTGTCCTCGGTATCGTTTTTCCGGCGAACCCGGCGAACCCGGCGAACCTGGCGAACCTGGCGATTCGGCTCATCGTGTTTTGGTCGACACGGGGTACCGCGGGGTGCGGGGAAGTCACCGCCGGAATTCGGTTCAGCGGCTCGAGCTTCTGCATCTTCATCTACACGCTCATTGTCGCCATCCAGGTCATCAATGTGACGTTCCCCTTCGCACTTGGCGACGGAGCAACCCGACGCGGTTGCTTTCTGGGCATCGCGCTGAATTTCGCGGTCCTCTCCCTGATCTACTCCACCGGTCTCCCGGTGCTCTCGATCATCGAAGAACTGACTAACGGCTGGGGCCGCGGCGGGAGGATGTTCACCGCCGTGTACTTCGGACACACCTGGCCGGTGCGCTTCTTTATCAATTTCGTTGGGCTGCTGTTCTTCTTTTTCATGGGGGCGCTGTTTGCGTCTGTCTACGTCCGGTGGAAGGCTTACGGCCTGGTCGCACTATTATCTGCCTCGGTGGTGTCGGCATCATTGCACTGATGATTCTCACCTCGGAGTGGTCCGCCGTCGGGGCCTTCTTCGGCTCCGGCGGGCCACGCCCCGCGGCTGATCGTGCCAAGTCAGGGTGCCGGAGCTAACCGCACCACGATTGGCCGATGGTCGCTTCCGGCACCATCGAGATCCTGCACGATCCGCATCCCGCGGACCGTCCAGTTCTTCGTCGTCATCACGTGATCGATCGGCGTGCCGACAAGAGCGGGAGCGAACGTCGGCCAGGTGCCTACTGCTGCGGTGTGGGCTCGGAGCGCAGCATCCGCGCACGCGCCGACGTTGGTGCCGCGGGCAGTGCCTAGACCGGCGAGATGGTCGAGAGTGGCGTTGAAATCACCGGCCAGAATCACATTTCCTCCCGGGCAGGCACCGGCGAGCCATCGCAGGTCGGAGTTCCAATTCGACAGTTCCCCCGGTTGCGGGGCAACCGGATGCGTTGCGACGATAGTCGGACCGACTCCGTTGTCCGGCACCATGACGAGACTCGGGAGGGTCACCGTCGATCCCGCCGATTCATCGAGGTGATACGTGCCGAGTGCGCTGCTGATCAGCACCGAGGTCGAGCGTGATTTGGAGATGTGCCCATGAGCGACGGTGTGCGAAACCATCGGGAGCCCCGCCGCGGTCATCAGGGCGGCAACTGCCGTCGCCGTCCCTTCGGTGGTCTCGGGAAGGGCTACGACATCCGCGTCGGATTCGATAGCGAGCTTCGCAATCGCTGCGGAGCCCGGTGCGCCGCCGAGGGTGTTCCAGGAGACCACGGTGAGGTCGGTGGCCGCACGCGCGGGCATCGACGCGCTACCGAAACCACGGCTCGAGAGAACAACAGTGTTGAGGAGCACGAAAACCAGGGCGAGCGCCGAGAGGCCAAGTCCGAGCCTCCGGAAACGCGGGAGGCCGGTCGCCAGCACCAGGAGAAAGACGAGCAGCGCTGCAGCGCCGATCGCGGTCGCCCCCCGGAATGCCACAAGCTGGGTGATGCCAGTGACGCGTTGCAGGGAGAAGAGTTGCGGCCAGCTGAGCACGAGCACGGCCACTGCCGCCATCACGAGAAGCAGGGCAGCGAGCAGGCGACGAAGCATGGTCACTCAGACTAACCGCAATAGAGTTGAAGGATGCCCGCACCGATAGACCTGCACACCCACAGCAGCGTCTCGGACGGCACTGAGACCCCGACCGAACTCGTGCAGGCCGCGGTTGCGGCGGGGCTCGGTACGGTGGCGATCACCGACCACGATTCGACCGCGGGCTGGGAAGAAGCCTTCGCCGCGGCATCCGGATCAGGACTCACGGTGATCCCGGGTATGGAGCTCAGCACGAACTACGGACCGGCAAGCGTGCACATGCTCGCCTACCTGTTCGACCCGGCTGATGCGACGATCATGGCCGAGACATCCAGGATCCGCGACGGGCGGATGCACCGTGCGGAGCGCATCGTCGAACGCATCGCGCTCGACTACGACATCACCTGGGCAGACGTGCTGGCCCAATCGGTGGACGGTGGAACTCTCGGGCGCCCACACATCGCCGACGCACTCGTAGCGAAGGGGCTCGTGAGCGATCGCAGCGCCGCCTTCGAGAGCATTCTCCACTGGCAGAGCGGTTATTACGAGAAGTACTATGCGCCGTCCCCGCTCGAAGGGGTGCGAATGATTGTGGCAGCCGGTGGAGTGCCGGTGCTGGCGCATCCGGCCACCCAGGGGCGTTATCGAGTGATTGAGGAGAGTGCGATCGCCGAGCTGGTAGCGGCCGGCCTCGTCGGACTCGAAATCCACCACCGCGACAATACAGAGGACGGGAAGGCGCGGCTGTGGGAGCTGGCCGCGAAATACGACCTGGTCGTCACCGGCTCCAGCGACTACCACGGTGAAGGCAAGCCGAACCGGCTCGCCGAGAACACCACCGAACCGGATGCTCTTGCGCGCATCGTGGCCGCCGGGTCAGGATCAACGCCCTATCGGGGCTGAGCCAGGTCTCATCCGCTTGCGCTTGCGATGCCACGGCCTGCGCGCTGACGGTCGGATTAGGCCGCGGGAGGGGTGTTGCCCGCGCCACCGCGACGCGAGCGGGTGCGACGACGCCGCGTCGGCGAGGCGCCGTCGTGGGTGCCACCGCCCTCGGCGCTCTCGCGGATGACGTTGGTCGAACCCTCGGCGCGTGCGCGGGGTGGGCGTGCGTCGCCGGTTCGCCCGGTGCCACCGTGATCTCCGGACCGACCGCCACGATCACCAGAGCGGCTCCGGTCGCCAGTGCTGTCACGACCGCCGCCCGAGCGATTGCCACCAGTGCGACCACCGCGGTCGCTGTCGGCGGGGCGGGGCTCGCGCGCCCGAACCGGACCGGCGGATGCGAGGCGACCCTTGGTGCCTTCCGGGATGTCGAGGTCGGTGAAGAGGTGGGGTGAGGAGGAGTAGGTCTCGACCGGCTCCGGCTGGCCCATGTCGAGCGCTTTGTTGATCGCGGACCACTTATGCATGTCGTCCCAGTCGACGAAGGTCACGGCGATACCGGTCTTGCCCGCGCGGCCGGTGCGACCGGCACGGTGTAGGTACGTGTCGTCATCATCCGGGATCGTGTGGTTGATCACGTGCGTCACGTCGCTGACGTCGATGCCGCGGGCGGCGACATCCGTGGCGATCAGGATGTCCTTCTTTCCGGCCTTGAACGCAGCCATCGCACGCTCGCGCTGCTCCTGGTTGAGGTCGCCATGCACGGCGGCGGCGTTGAAGCCGCGGTCGTTCAGCTCTTCGACGAGTTTGGCTGCGGCGCGCTTAGTGCGGGTGAAGACCACGGTCTTGCCGCGACCCTCGGCCTGGAGGATCCGGGCGATGACCTCATCCTTATCCATCGAGTGGGCGCGATAGACGACGTGCTTGATGTTGGCCTGGGTGCGACCCTCATCCGGATCCGTCGCGCGGATGTGGATGGGTCGGTTCATGAAGCGACGCGCGAGGGCCACAATCGGGCCGGGCATCGTGGCGGAGAAGAGCATGGTGTGTCGGGTCGGATTGGTCTGCGCGAAGAGCTTCTCGATGTCGGAGAGGAAGCCGAGGTCGAGCATCTTGTCGGCCTCATCGAGCACCATCACCGTGACGTCCTTGAGCGAGAGCATCCGCTGGCTCGCGAGGTCGAGGAGGCGACCCGGGGTCCCGACGACCACCTGGGCGCCGGCCTTGAGCTGCTCGACCTGGCCATCGTAAGCCTTGCCGCCGTAGATCGCGGCAACCTGGGTGCCTCGATTGGATGCTGCGAGCACGAGATCTTCGGCCACCTGCACGCACAGCTCGCGAGTGGGTACCACGACGAGTGCCTTCACTCCCGGCTCCGGATTGAGGCCGAGCGACTGCAGAAGAGGGAGTCCGAAGCCGAGGGTCTTGCCCGTTCCGGTCTTGGCTTGACCGATGATGTCCTGGCCGGCGAGCCCCATGGGGATCGTCTGCACCTGGATCGGGAAGGGCTCGATGATTCCCTTTGTGGCGAGTGCGTCGACCATATCCTGGTCAATATTGAGATCTGAAAAAGTTGTAATGATTGTTGCCCTGTCTTCAAGCGGCTACGCCCGCTTTGACCTGGGGCGTGCTGAGCCTCCACCAGAAATGGGAGGCATTGACCGTAGTTTAGCTGCTTGCCGTCGGCCGGTGGCTGTGGGGGCGGCTCGCGGCCTGTCGCGGATAAGCTAGGCGCGTGGTCTCCTTGTTTTCTCGACGCCCCCGGCGCACGGATGTTCCCCGGCTCAAGCCGCGCCGTGAATTCGTCCCCCAATCGGATCGGGTCGACCTCGCCGAACTCACCCCGGAGCTGCTTCCCTACCTCGGGCAGGCCGCTTATGTGCAGCTCGCCCTCTTCGAGACGCTGGGTCACGCCGTCAGCGTTGCGCCCACCGCCGCCTCGAAAGTGGCGGTGAGTCGGGTCGCGGCGCTTGCGCTGGCCAAGCATCACGGTCTCGCGGCGGAGATCAAGAAGCTCGGGCACGAACCGGGGCCCGCCATGGCGCCATTCGCGGCTCGCATCGATGAATACGCTCGCACCACCCTCGGGGCGGACTGGTACGAGATGCTCGTGACGGCATATCTCACCGCGGGGCTTCTGGGGGACTTCCAACGTCAACTCGCTGGTGGGCTCTCCGCCGATGCGCGGGCACGCATCATCACGCTGCTCTCCGGCGATGACGGTCACGCGATGCTCGTCGACGAGCTGCGATCGGCCATCGACGCCAATCCGCGGCTCGCCTCCCGGTTGGCCATGTGGGGACGTCGACTCGTGGGGGACACCCTGCTCATCGCGCGCTCGTCTCTCGCCAACGTCGGTCACACGCGTCATGACGAGGCGAGACTCGAGCCGGTATTCACCGAGCTCATCGCCTCACACACGCACCGGATGGACGCTCTCGGCCTGACCGCCTGACCCCGCGATGTTTCTTCGCGCCCTCGGCGGTGATTGTTCCGCCACGACGGGTTTGTGCCTGCTCGACCACACTCGAACCTGACGGAGGGGAACAAACGCCGGGCAGAACTCAGGCGCGACTCAGGCGATTGAACATTTCCGCGTCGCTGGCTGTGCGCTGGCGACCGAGGAGTACGCTCGCGAGCACGGCGACCACGCCAGCCGCCACCAGGCTGAGGACCCAGATCCAGCCGCCGTCGAACTTCCAGCCCACCCAGGTGAGGGCGGCCCATACGACGGATGCCACGATCGCGCCGCTTGCTGGAACGAGCAGCGCACCGTGTGTGTCGCGCTTCGGCAACGCGTATCGTGCCGCGAGGCCGAGGATCGCACCGCCGAGTGTCACAAACAGCAGCTCCATCGGTCAGGCCACGAAGCCGACACGTCGAGACTCTTCCGACCCGATCTCGAGATAACCGAAGGTCGCGAGAGGAACAACATAGACGTTGCCCTTCTGGTCGACGAGTTTGAAGAATTTCGCCTCGGAGGCGAGAGCCGCGGTGACGATGCCTTCGACATCCGCCGCCGACTGCGACGATTCGAGGTTGATCTCACGGGGGCTGTTGGTGATGCCGATTCTTATGTCCACGTGCTCAGGCTACGACAGTTGGCGTGTCGCAAATCTCCCCGTTCTCTTTCGGCGCAACGCACCACACCGCCGCGCGGCGATGTCACCGGGCCGCGCTACGGTGGGCCGATGGCGATCACGGGGTTTCGACGCACGGTCTGGCCGACATCGCCCCGAGCCCAGCTCGAGCTCGACACCTCGCAGCAGAAAGTTCTCGACCTCGCCGATGAATCCTCGGCGGCCGTCATCGGGGCGCCGGGTTCCGGCAAAACAGCGACGCTGATCGAGCTCGTGGCCCACCGCGTCGAGCGGCGGGGCTTTAAGCCGGAAGAGGTTCTGGTGCTCACATCGAGCCGCACGACGGCGACCCGGCTTCGCGACATCCTGGCGCTGAGGCTTCACGTTCCGACCAACGGGCCCATCGCCCGCACCGTCAACTCCCTCGCCTTCGAGATCGTCGGAAATGCCGCCCGCGCCGCCGGGGTCGACGCTCCCCGGCTCGCGACGGGTGGCGAGCAAGACAGTGACATCGCCCAGCTCATCGACGGGCACCTCGAAGACGGAACGGGCGCCCACTGGCCGCAACAGCTTGGACCAGAGGTGCGCCGCCTCCGCGGATTCCGCACGGAGCTTCGGGAACTGCTCGGTCGCGCGACGGAATACGGCGTCACGCCTGACCGACTCCGGATGCTCGGAGAGCAGCGCGGCCTGCCGGAGTGGGTGGCCGCGGCCGATTTCATCGCCGATTACCTCGCGGTAGTGAGCAGCTCTCGAAGCACTCAGCTCGACTCGACGGAGCTCGTGCAATTCGCGATCGCGGCGCTCGCGCGCGGCGAGGGTGGGGCATCCGTCAACCGGCTGCGCCTGGTGATCGTCGATGACCTGCAGGAGGCGACGCGGTCGACGATCGGGTTGCTGGCTGCCCTCGTCGCGCGGGGCGTATCGGTGATCGCTTTTGGGGACCCGGATGTCGCGGCCAACGCCTTCCGCGGCGGAGAGCCCGACGCCCTCGCCCGCCTCGGGGTGCTGCTCGCCCTGCCGAGTCTCGCGACCCTCACTCTCTCTACGGCGTACCGCCAGGGCGAGACCCTCCGTGCGTTCACCCGTCGGATCACGGAGCGCATCGGCACAGCGGGGGTATTCGGGCAGCGCGAGGCGACAGTAGCTTCCGAGGGGACAGTAGCTTCCGAGGCGACTGTAGCTTCCGAGGCGACTGCGGCTCCCGAGGTGACTGCACGCCTCGCGCCCGTACTCACTCTCCGCGCCGAGAGCCAGGCGCGCCAGTGGGCGGGTATCGCGCGCCAGCTGCGGGAGCGTCATCTGCTCGACGGCATCGCCTGGAACCGCTGTGCCGTGATCGTACGCAGCGGAGCTCAGGTGCCCCAGATC